>JAFGLD010000175.1 GCA_016928235.1 Anaerolineae bacterium
CTATCAGCGCCGATGATACTGCACCGGTAGCGGTGTGGGAACGTAGGCCATTGCCAGAAGACCCTTTTTGCTTGCCTGGTGCCCGGCTCTCCGATCTGTCCCCTGCCTGATCCCCATCCCCCGATCTCCGCCTTCGCGCCAAGATTTATGAATATCCCCTGAATTTACCTTACTGGTAAGCATGACTGTCCTTGACCTGGATAAAAGGCTGACTAGAATTGAGATAAATCATCTCCAGGTGAATAAAGTGCCATGACAACCTCAACCAACCCCATGCACTATCTTGAGAATCCACCCGATTGGCCAGCCGGCTATGCTGCGTGGTTGCCGAGTCGTCTTGCATCAATACGCAGCGTAGGCTACACATTAGTCGATCTGGCACGACGTGGTTTGCTCGATGACGAGGCGGTAGCACATTTTACCCAACAGACACTATTGGCCGATTTTGCCTGGCGTGTTCTCTGGGTTAGTGACGAGAAGATGCCTGATGCCGAGTCGTTAGCGAGTCAGTTTCAATATGCCGAAGGATTTCTGATCTTCATCCACGGCTGGGTAGGCAGCGGCGAGATATGGGAAGATTTGCCGGCTCTGGTTCTCAAGCGAAACCCTAAATTGATCGCCCTGGTACCGGATGTGAATGGTTTTGGCGGGACACCTTTTAAACCCTCCCTCCCACCAATTGATAAATGCGATCCTCCCGCCAATATGCGCGCGATTGAGTTGTGGTTAGATATACTGGGCATTCGGCAAACAAACTATCCACACAAACGCCCCTTCATTTTCATCGGTCACAGTATGGGAGGAGCATCGCTTTTCTTTTTGAATTCCCAGAACTGGCATCCCAGAGAGAGTGGTCGCATTGCACTGGCCCCTGCTTTATTGCTGAATGATCGCCAGCGTCAGCGGCTATATAAAACACTAGGTACCGGCATCCGAATCAGCCGGTTGAGCGATACCATCGATCATTTTGTGGAACGGATCATTGCTCCTCGTTTGATCGCGACACTGGCCGGCTCAGGTAGCAGCCTCCGTGTGCGGACCCAACACAAACGTGTCTTCGATAACACGCCGGAAGGTGTCATTGCCCAGACGTTTGCTGCCATGGGGCAACTTGAAGCCCAATTCGACAAAGGGGAATGGCTTGATTTTGTCACTTTCCTGGGAGACCAAGATGTGCTGGTTGGCTTACAACCAACGCTTGATCTGCTCCTCAGCATTAACTTCAAACGCGAGCAGATCCGGGTGGTGCCGGGGGATCACTATTTCTTTAGCGTTGGCGGAGCCGCGGAAAAACATGGCAGGAATCGCGCTCTGGTAATAGAGGACATCCTGTCAATGCAGACCGCCATGTCTTCAGTTCTCCAGGGATAGCGTAACATCTCCAAAAAGAGACATAACTATCCGATGTGTCTGTTTTGTATGCCCACGCTGTACCTTCATTTGTTTACAAATCGATACCCCACGCCTCGCACGGTGAGAATGTACTCCGGATGGTTGGCATCTCTTTCGATCTTCCGGCGTAAATAGTGGATATACAGCTTCAAGCCATCGATTGCATCATCATACCCGGGCCCCCATGCCGCGGCAGCCAGCTCGTAGCGCGTGATGGCCCGTCCTGCATTCCGCGCCAATGCGCTCAACAGGTTAAATTCCTTCGGTGTCATGCCGCATTTGTCTCCATCGACAAAGACTTCCCGGTTGAAAAAATTGATCCGGAAGCGTCCACCATCAAAAACAAGCTCCTCGACCAGTTCGTTCTTTGGCATACGACGGAGGTGGGCCCGTACACGCGCAACCAGCTCATCATTGTCATAGGGTTTGGCGATGTAATCATCCGCGCCTGTCTCCAAACCCTTTACTACATCTTTGACGTCACCTAGCGCCGTCAAGAAAATGATCGGGACATCAGAAAGTGCTCGCAGGCGTCGACACACTTCCCAGCCATCCAGGTCGGGCATCATAATGTCCAGCAAGATGAGATCGGGTTGGGTGCGATAAGCTTTTCGAAGCCCATCATCTGCGCGCGAGGCTTTGATGACTTCGTACCCTGAGTGCTCCAGCAACAGGCGGATCAACTCTAAAGTTGTTTCCTCATCGTCGATGACAAGTATTTTTTCAGTCATTCTCACCGTGCCCGGACAGTGAAAGACAAACCAACATTCAATCTACTCTCAACACTATACACTGGTCAAAAACCCGGCGCAAGTGTTCGCCATTGACTTCGGCCATCGGCTACAAACTACCAGACTGGAGAAAAACCGCCATCGACGCTATGATACGATACACTGATGGATATACTTGAACTGCAGGCGGCATAAAATGGCAATCAGTAAAACCATTCTTGCAATGACCCTACTCTCGATTCCGGTAATGTCCTGTGGCATCCTGGAATTTCTATCTGAGGATGATGTCCCCCAGCGATATATCGAGCGCCAGGTTGAAGATGCCGAGGTGATCGGCAACTGGCAGTTGGTTTCCGGAGCGGAAGTACAAGTCAATGATTATGTAGAACAAGCCGACTTGCCTAAGGGCATCGTGCCGTGGAAGACCCTCTTGCTTGATGGTGACGGCACATGCCAGGTCGAGATTGAGATCGCATGGATTTTCGATTCGGGACATATTTTGAAGGAAGCCGATACGCCGGCAACGTGTACCTGGCATGTCAAGGATGTCTGGAATCGCAACAGCACTGTCCCTGGCGTGGGCCTTCGGTTTGAGCATTTCAACGATCTGAAAGACAGTTACGAGGTGTACTATTCCGATCTTTACATTGTTGAAGAAGAGGGAGAGCTGATCTTATGGAGTTATATCGGCGAGGCATATGCTTCGAGATATCAGGATTTCAGGCGAATACAAGAGTGAGCCGGGCACTTCAACAATAGACATATACAAAACCGGCGGGAAAAGCCATCTGTCCCGCCGGTAAACAATCGTCCTAGTAGGTCCAAACCGACTCCCCGTTCAGTATCCGCCGGATTTGATCGGGAAATTCCGTTGTGCTCAAGGGCTTGCCCAGGAAGCTGTCGAAGCCCGCGTTTCGCGCCTGGTCGATCTCGCTGGTATGGACAGTGTAGGCCACAATCGGGACACCTGACAGACGTGGGTCGGCCTTGAGGGAGCTTAGCAGATCGTAATAATTCCCATTGGGCATTTCCAGATCGAGAAAGACAACATCGATCTGGGGAGAGGCATCGATTACACCCGCTACCTGCCGGGCAGACGTCGCTGAGGTGTAACTGATGTTTTCTTGCGTCAGCAGCATAGCCAAGACATCAATATTGGGCGGCTGATCGTCGATAATCAGGGCATGATAGTTAGACATGTGAATAGGCTCCTTGTTTTTGGTTTGGATATCAATAAGCCAGCCAGAGCTGTTCGCCTCTCAGGCAGGCAGCAACTTGCTTGGGAAATTCGAGCAGAGAAATAGGTTTTCCGATGAACCCGACCATCCCCTTACTCTTTGCTTTGGGGATTTCGATTTCCGGGTCAGAGGCGCTTACAGCCACCACCGGGATACTGGCCAGTTCTGGGTCTGCCTTGATGGAATCGCAAATATCGTACCCACTAATGCCGCGCCTCAACATCAGATCGAGCAGGATGATATCGATAGGCATGCTGCGTTTGATGAACTGAATCGTGCTGGCGTTCCAATGATCCTGGACAACCATCGCGCCGTTGTTGCTCAACGTGACCGCAAAGATGGCCATATTGCTGATATCGTCCTCGACGATGAAGATGCGCTTATTCTCTAAAATGCGTGTCATAGTGTTTAGTCCCTATTGCTGTGTCGTTATTGCGCGGGCATTGATGAACGAAGAATTCAAGAGATCCCTCAGGCCTGCGCCCGCAAAAGGGAATCGTGATTGTATCACTGGTGTTCAGCTAATGTGCCAAACCGATTCCCCTGCCATGATGCGCTGCATCAATTCCGGAAATGTGGAGACACTTAACGGTTTGCCAATTGCGCCATCGAACCCGCTGGTTCTGAGCAGCTCGACTTCCTCGTTCATCACGCTGGCCGTCAAGGCCACGATTGTGACTTTGCTGTAATCCGGATCGGTGCGCAGCATTTGGAGCATCTCCAGGCCGCTGTATGGCCTGACATGCACATCGAGCAGGATGATTTCCGGATGGGGCTCAAGAGTCTTGATCCGGGACATAAAATCGGTACTGTCCTCGAACACACTCAATCTCTTCACACCCATCCCGTTACCCATGATCATCTGCATGACCTGGCGGCTGAGCGGATCGTCTTCAACATATAGAAAGTGTTTGTCAGCAAACATCTTAAACATCTCCTTACTAATTTCGAGCTGAGGCTGACACTGCCGCGTGAATGGGCAGGGTAAAGTAGAAGGTTGTCCCCTTACCGGCCTCGCTTTCCAACCATAATTTGCCGCCATGAGCTTCTACGAAGCTTTTCGATATTGGCAAACCGAGCCCTGTACCACCTGCGTGTCTGATGCCGGTATCGGTCTGGATAAACGGCTCGAAGACCACAACTTCCTGGTCTTTCGAGATGCCCGGCCCGGTATCGCTCACGGAAAACAAGATATTGCTGTCTTGTCGTTTGGCGGCGAGTATGACTTCCCCCTCCTCGGTAAACTTGATTGCATTGGAGATCAGGTTGAGGAGAACCTGGCGGATACGGCGCTTATCGCCTGATATGGCCGGCAGGTCGTCTTCAATATTCTTGATAAACTTGACAGACTGATTCCGGAGAAGTGTCTCAGCTGTATGGGATACATTTTCGAGAATAGCCTGGAGATTGACATCTTCTTCCACAAACAGCGTGAGGGTGCCGGATTGAATCTTGGTGACATCGAGCACGTCGTTGATCAGCGCCAGAAGGTGTCGACCACTGTCGAGCGACTTATTCAGGACATCGACCTGCTGCTCATTGACCGAGCCGACCATCCCCAACGCCATCATCTCGTTGAAGTTCAAGATGGCGTTCAAAGGAGTGCGCAGCTCGTGGCTCATGCTGGCTAGAAATTGGGATTTTACACGGTTAGCTTCCTCAGCCGCGTCCCTGGCCTCCTGCGTCTCGATCAGGAGCTCTTCGTTCGCGGCAGTCATCTCGACCAGGCTGTTGACCATGAGGTTGAGATTGATGCCCAAAGTGTAGAGAGGGTTATCTTTATCTTGGACATTATCGCTGCTATCCAATTGCAGAAATGATGTCAGATCGCCTTGAGCTACCTGCCTGACGAATGCCAGGTATTCTTCCACCGTTGCTTCCAAAACGGCGCGGCTAGTTGTCTCCTGGTAGATCTTGTCTTGCAGAGAGCTGCTCATACTGTTAAAGGCCGAGGCCAGGCTGACAATCTCGCCCGGCCCGCCGATTTCTGCCTGTAACGCCAACTCACCCTGGGAAATCCGGGTTGCAGTCTCCGTCAGGTTGACCAGCGATGCGGTCAACCTGCGAGCCAGGACAACACCCAAGATGCTCGCCAGAATTGCCATCGCCACCGTAATGACGAGAGCCCAGGCCGCTTCTGTGATGACCTGTCGGTAAGCCTCTTGCCAGGGCATCTCGATCACAACTGCCCAATTCGGTGTTTCCAGGGGCACATAAGTGCCAACAACTGTCGATTCTGTGAGCCCTTGATAGGTTCTCAGGGTGTTTTGGCCAGAGCCGGCAGTATCCTGGGTGAAATCATCGACTATAGCCAGATGTCTCACATTTTCTGCCTTCAAGACACGAGACGAATCGCGGAAAGCAAGCAGTGATCCCTGCTTGTCAACCACATAAGCCCACCCCGTCTTGCCCACATCGAGCTGGTCTACCACCGTCCACATAAACTTCAATTTCAGCTCAGCAATCAGTGTTCCTTGATGAATACCCAGAGCGCTGGTCACAGGGACAGCTATCACGACCATCGGCTCACTGGTAATCTCATCAATATACACTGAGCTGATGTAATTTTCGCCGTTCTTAGTTTGGACCAGTATATCATCCCTGATCTGATCCATATATGGCCAGGACTCTTGTGCAATACGAGTAGCATTTGCTACTGTCTGGTCTTGATCATCCAACAAAACCAGGCGGGCAAAGGCCGGCTGGAGCCCCAACAGACTTTCCAGTGTCTGTCTTTGTGCCTTAGGAGATACGGTAACCGGAATAGCCAGGCTGGCAGCCGAGTCCAACACGCCAAATTTCTCCTGGATGAAGTTGCTCACCGTTTGGGCTGCGCCCCGAGCAAGGAGATATTGGTTGGTTGCAATGGCATCTCGTTGGGTTTGGATGCTGGATAGGAGCTGTAGGCTGCTGGCAAGCAAGATGGCTGCGGCGATTAGCGTCAGGAAAGCAATTGCCAATGTGGTGGTCAGGCTTCGTGTCGTTTGGGATTTTGTCATTATTGTATCCCTGATGTCGTGCTTGTTGATATAATGGCGGAGGCGCCGACTCGCATCCGCAGATGAACATTGTATGATCCGGAAGTCGGCCCGGAACGGGCATCAATTATGATGCAGCGCCCGCAATCCGCGACAAAGCATTCTTGCAGACCGGCCGGGCTACTGAACGATCTGGGCAGCCTGCCGCAGCAGACCTTCGGGAACTGTCACTCCCAGGTCTTGGGCCACAATATAGTTGATGTAAACCTCTTGCTCAGGTGTAACCACCGGGATGGTACCTGCCGGCGTGCCCTTGAAGATCTTGTCGGCCAGGGGCGCGGCCAGCGCGCCCACGTTGATAAAGTCGTTAGCATTGCCAAAGATAGCTCCCATCTCAACCGTGTAGAAGAAGCTGCCGGCAATCGGCACCTTGTGCTTCTGAGCGAAGCTCAGGATGATCTCCCATCCCTCGGGTGAATGGTTGAAGATATCCGGCATCAGGATGATGGCATCTATCCCCAGGTCGTCCGCCTCCGTGCGCGCCGCCAGATCCGCTTCGAGATCGGCTATGGTGGCTGCCGGCACTTCTATCAGCTCGATCCCGTTAGCTTCTGCCAGAGGGCGCATTACCTCGAGTGCCGGGGCAGTGTTAGGATAGTTCTTGTCGTAACCTATCCAGACACGTCTGGCCTGCGGAATGATTTCTGCCAGCAGTTCGATGCGCTTGGTCATCTGCTCCGGGCCGGGGTAGCGTACCCCGGTGATGTTGCCGCCCGGCTCACGTACATTCTCGACCAGACCGGCCCCTTCTATTCCGGCATACGCAAAAATCACCGGAATACCGGTGCCCTGAGTAGCTTCCTTAACAGCCAGGGCCGGCTCGGTGGGAAACGTAAAAATCAGGTCAACCTTATCATCTACAAATTGTTTGGCGATGCGTTCCATTTCGTCCGGTTCGGCATTCGTCCTCTGTAAATCGTAGACAATATTCTCACCCTCGATGTAGCCCAACCTGGTCATTTCGGCCTTGAAACCTTCGCCGATGGCGAGAAAATCATCCGTTCCGCTCAAGATACCGACACGGTAGACCTTTGGTTGAGCACCACATCCAACCAATAGCGTCATAATTATGGCGATTGCGAGTAGAACAATCCATCTTTTGCAGCTCATATTACGCGAAGAATGATGGTCCGACATCATATTCCCCTTTCTGGTTCTGGCAAGAACTCATCAGATTCTGTTGACATTTGTACCCAAAACCGGCATCCAAAAGATACGGAAATATCAACAGAACCAGCCCTTACGAAAAAAACAGCCCGACCATTGAAGTGTTGCGAGAGTGAGATGTGTATGTTTCATGGTTGGCATATGTTACATTCTTAGTATAAATAACCGGGTTATCCGCAACCATGGGGTTATTCCCTACCATGATACCTATCGCTGTGGTAGCTTGAGAGTAAGATCAGCATAGAAACGCGAAAGGCACACGAACACTGAAGCTCCGGCAGCATGCCGGAGCTTCAAAAAGTAAATCTGAACAGTGATCGCCAGTGGGTGACAGTGTCTGCCCACTGTAGGTTGTCGTTTGGAATGTCAAGGTTGATAACCTCTGAGGTTATCGGGTTGATGGTCAAAAGTAACCGGTCACATCTAAGCTTCTACCCGGTGATTAACGTCAACGCCTTCAGACATTTTTCATGTTGGATGTCATCCGGGACAGCCAATATCAGTCACAAGGCTGACTGAGATTGGCGTTATAATCGAGCCTTCAATTGGCTCATGATCTCTTCTTCCGACAACTCGACCTCGTCCTGCACAGTTGGCTGGTAGTTGCGGTTGAGCCATTGCTGGTATCTTCCCGGCATCACCCAAGCCAGATACTCTAGAACGATCCCAATCGTGACAAATATCAGAATACCCACCTGAGCCACCAACAGGGCGGTGGGAGAGTATAGCAGGCCCGCCACCGCCGGAACGACCATGGCGATGAGGGTTAAAATCGTGTAGAGTGGCGCAACGAGCGCAGCCAGCGAATAGGCGATTATCAATTTGTAGCGTGCCTTAACCCAATCTTCTACGGCCCGATCCGCGGCAATCCGCTTGTATGCCTGGTGCCCCACCCAGATGAGCCAGAGCCAGTTAAAGGGACTGTAGTAGGGGAGGAATTGGGCGGTGATCATATCCGCAGCCAGAATAGCCAGAGCGATAGCCATGAAGACCAGATAAGGACTCTTGCGATCCTGGTAGAAGGTCTTCTGAATAAACATCACCAGCATCACTTCGCTTAAGCCAACAGCCAGGAAGAATGGCCATAAGAGATTGGTGACTGGCGATAAAGTAAGGAAGATATCGCCTAAACCGGTGATATAGAAGAAGGCTGCCAGCCAGAGGAGATTGGGCAATTTTTGCCGAAGCCCTACCCGGGTCAGCTGAACAGCGATGATAAACCGCGCTACAACCAGGATCCACGTGATGGTCATTGTTACAATTGGAAACATTGATATTCCCCTTCTTTCCTATAAATCACAAAAACACCCCATTTGTCTAGTACAGTTGGGCGCAAATAAACCCATAGTTAAAGATGCCTTTCATGCCCAACTGTTTAAGTATTTCGCAGCATGGCTATATCTATGGGCTTACTTAGGCCGCGAAATACTAGTGTGCCGCCATCGTAAACAGCGACTGTTGTTCGATTAAAGTTTGCTTCAGTTGGCCCACAATGCTGGGTGGCTCTTTGATCCCGATATTTGCCAGCCTTTGAGATAGCAGAGGGCTTTCGATGACGGTCTTCCAATCCTGATAAGTCATCTTATTCACATAGGCTATGGTTTGAATAGTGGCTTGTCTGGGATTGGATTCCTTTTTTAGCTGTTCCACACTGGTCATAACGGTCAAACGCAACAGGCCGCGGCAAGCGAGTTCCTCTGCGCTGATTGCTTTGGCCAGGCTTGCGCCAAGAACGTTCAACATATTGCTCACAGTTTTCCTCCTAGACCCACAGTCTCCAGAACAATGTCGTTAGGCTTTGTAAATCTCGACGCTGATAACTCCCCATAAGGAAGCCGTATACGTGACTGACTCATACAAGTAAACCTATGGCCAATAAGTTTCCATACCTCTCATATTGTAATTGGGAATGATAAAAAAATGTGTAACAGTCTGTTAACACTTTGACACAACAGCATAGTTAGTAGACCTGATCGGAAATAACTGAGTGACGTATAAAACAAGCCGGATTTTACGCATAGCACGCCTACTGCCGATAAAGTCTAGTACAGTTGGGCAGAAATAGCCCGGCAGTCAAGAAGCCCTTCATCCCCAACTGTTTAAACGTTTCGCATGTGGCCATAACCGACGGCTTACTTATGCCGCGAAACACTAGTAAATGACCGTATCGGCCAGCCTCAGAATGTCATTCGGAATTTCCAGGCCGATGGCTTTAGCGGTTACCTGGTTAAATGTCAGAAAGCTATCGGCGGTCTCCACCGGCAGGTCGGCCGGGGCAACACCTCGGATAACCTGGTCGACCATCTGGGCAGCCTGTAGACCAATGGCGTATGGGTCAATCGACAGATTGACCAATATCCCATTTCGCATGTAAACGGGATGGTATGTACCTATTGCAATATGATGCTTTAGTGCCGTCGCGGCGTAGTCATCCAGACCCGGTTCAAGAGTAGGAAACGGTACGAACAGAACAACCGTATCTTCGGGTAAATTTTCCAGGGCTGCCACGACTTCCTGAGGGGTATCGACCTCATCTGCTATGATGTCGACCCCAAGCCCGGCTTCCGAGCCGCGCAGTGTCGATATTGATGTCACAGTGACAGCATCATCTGGATGATAGGGGATATATACGTTTGTTGCCGGAGCAACGGCCAGCAGCCATTCGATGGTTTTGGGGAGCGATGTGCCCGTTTGAATGCCGGACATGTTGACGCCGGGCCGGCTAAGGCTGTCCACTATTCCCTCCGCCACCGGGTTGATGACCGGCGTAAAGATAACCGGCATACCTGTCTCCTCGACGATTGGTCTGGCTCGAACAGCCGGCGCGGTCCCCATTGCAAACAGGAGATCGACATCCTGAGCCATCAGGTTTTCGATCTCCTGATCGATGGTCTCTGAGTCGACCCCCATAACGCCGTTGTAGATATAAACAACCTCTTCTCCCTCGACATAGCCTAATTTGGCCATACCCTCTTTGAATCCTTCAAACGTCACGAGTAGAGCCTCACTCTCATTGAGTATGCCGATGGTGTAGGGAGATTTGGTGGAGGGCTGCGCCTTTCCACAAGCTGCTGGTAGGAAAGCGATGACAAAAAACAACACGACGATGACAGGAAATCGGAAGTGTTGAGTGTAGGGTTTGTCCATCATAACCACTCTCCGGATATCCACATTTAATAAATGACCGTATTCGCCAGCCGCAGAATGTGATTGGGGATTTCCAGGCCGATCGCCTCAGCCGTTACCAGGTTGATGGTCAGGAAGCCGTCAGCGGTTTCCACCGGCAGTTCAGCTGGAGAAGCTCCCCGCAGCGCCTGATCGACCAGGCGAGAGGCCTGCTTGCCCATCTCAAACAGATCGACCGAGAAGTTGACCAGTATGCCGTTTCTCATATAGGAGGGCTGGTAGCTGCCAATGGCAACATCGCACTCCATGGCAGCCGCGGCATAGTCGTCCAGACCCGCCTCCAATCTCGCCATGGGCACGAACAAGACATCGGTATCCTCCGGCAGCGACCGGATGGCAGCCACGACATCCTCCGGGCTGCTCACTTCGTCAATCGTCACATCGATCCCCAGTGTAGCGGCTGTGGACATCAACACCGGGATGGTGCTGACCGAGGTGACATCGTCAGGGTGATAAGGCACATAGAAGTTCGTGGCTGGGGCAATGGTAATCAGCCATTCCATTGCCTTGGGAAGCGTGTCACCGGTTTCGACGCCGGTTACATTACCGCCGGGATAGCTGAGGCTGTCCACGACTCCCGCATCGACCGGGTTGATGACCGGGGCAAAAATGACCGGGATGTCTGTCCCCTCGACAGCCTGCTTGACTCGCAATGTAGGCACAGTTCCTGGTGTGAAGAACAAATCGACTTTCTTTGCCAGCAAACCCTCAACTTCATGATCGATATCGTCCAGATCGCTCCCCACAACACCATTGAAGATGTAAGTGATGTTGTCACCCTCCACATAACCAAGATCGGCCATTCCCTTTCTAAGACCATCGAAGGTTACAACTAAGGGCTCACTCTCGATCACCACACCAATCACAACTGTATGTTTGGCCTGAGAGCTATTTTTACAAGCTCCTGATAACAGACCCGTTACCATACATAGGATGAAGATCAAGAGGAAGTGGTCATGCCGCCGATTTTTCATTTCGATATCTCCAATGCATCACAACCCGGAAAGTAGCAAGTTGTGATAAGGTCGGCGTCTATCAGACTGTCTCTCGTGTGCCGGCGGAAAGCTGAACGCTTTGAAAGGGCGCCTTTGGCATGTAGGTTAAGAAACCGGGTTTTTCCGTAATCCATTGGCCGTTCTCGGTGAGATAAAAACCCGGTTTCTTCCGGCTTTTCCCACTATTCCGCGTTGAGCCTGCTTTGAAAGGGCGCCTTTGGCATGATTGGAGTTCTACATTGTGGCAAGATTCAACTTATATTCCTGCTTCAAGTGTAATACATTTTTTGCCTGGGTAAAGTGACGCCGGTCGAAACGCATGAGACCTCAACTATGCTCCGTTGCCTTTTCTGTGTAGAATGTCTGGTGGACTCTCGTTGCTCGGTTCGTTCAGTTTGGTCTATCTGGTAGTACACGAGGATAATGCACCCCAAAATATCGCTATGGTCGATTGTCATTGCATATCATGTAAAGGCATCCATAGAGTAATCTACGAGCCAGGTAGATGCGAGGCCATCCTGCAATGTGAGAACTGCGGACGGTTGTGGTACAGTTTGCTGTTTGAGCGGATGAGCTTTACAGGAGACAATGACATCCTGGAAGAATATCAGCTTCCCATTACCAATGAGGAGTACCAGAAAATTCTCAAGACAAAGTACCAGGATTTAAGCCTGAATTTTCTTCTGGGTAGGAAGTGCCGTGTCATCCACGAAGGGGGTATCTCTGATGTAGAAGCTGAGTTTGCATTAGGAAGATGCGGAAGGAAAGATATTTAGGTTCAGTTTCGTCTGGCAAAACCTGGCGTCATCAGATGGAAGAGGATCAACGCGGAATAGGAAGATAACTGTCCAAGGAAACACGGCTAATGCGATCATCCGCACGGGTGATTGCTGAGGGCTATTTTCAGAGTGAGGATATCGTATGAAGAATTACCCGTTGCAACATCTTGGTGCTATTGCCCTGGCAATCGTCGGCGGCACAGTTCTGGGCTATGTCCAGGATAACATCACCGCAAGCTTACTCTGGCTCCCATTTCTGTCTATTCTCCTCATTGTCGGCATGATCGGTTGGGCTGTTTGTGTCGTTTGGTACGGGATGGCATTGCGAATCGCCTGGCTCCGCCGGTTAGGACTCCAACACACTTCCCGGAGACTCGTCCTGCTTCTGCTGTGGTTGGTGTTTACCGTGATTGGCGGCGTTGCATTCTTCAGTTTGAACGAAGGGATAGTCACCATGCCCTTTGTCGTCACGATCTTGATCTCGGCAGGAATGGGGATGTCGTATAATTTCTTCCTGGTGGTGCTGCCGTCGCTCATCTTTTGGAAAGTTCGGCCGTCCTCCCCTCAGCCCCGGTCACCCGGATCGAGTGCCAGACGTCGAGCATCAAGACATGAGTAAAGGTGACAATAGCGTTTGCGCCGGCCAACAGGATCTGCCCATTGCCTGTGTCGGGCAGATTTCAACCTGCGCATCTCTCATCGCACAGGCGAGATTCAACTGTATATGGAAGAGGACAGATTTGGATGTTCACTATCGTGATAACATCCATTCTATATCGATATTATATCGATCCTATATCGATCTTATATCGATCCGGTATCGAACTCCTGTTTTTCCCCCCTGTTCAACGGATGTCTCAGCCGACCCCACCCCAATTCGTATTGAACAGCTTCTTCGCTCTCCTTTTCCGTATTGCGCCAATAGCCGGAAACTAACAGTTGGCGGCTATGATCCATCGGCTACGCGCGGTCAGCTACACACGATGCGCCACCAATTATCTTTCGAGAGCTTCTCATGACCGATACTAACCTTCGCCCCTCCCAGGAAGCCGTCCTCGCCTATGACGGCGGCAAGATGGCCGTCACCGCCGTGCCTGGCGCCGGCAAGACCTTCACCCTCTCGCATCTGGCCGCCCGTCTGGCCGAGCAACTGGCCGATGCCGGATTGGCTGAGGAACAGGAGGTGCTGATCGTTACCTTTACCAACCCGGCCGTCAACTCCTTCCGCCGCAAGATTGCCGATCTGCTGCGGCAAGAGCGCGGGCTGCTTCCTTACGTCGGCTACCGCGTTCGCACGCTGCATGGGCTGGCCCACGACATCGTCCGGATGCGCCCGGGGCTGGTTGGGCTGACCGAGGGCTTCGAGATCGTCGACGAAGGGGTGTCGGCAGGCATCATCCGCGACCTGGCCGAGGGGTGGACGAGGGTCAATGCTGATGAGCTGCTGCCCTACATGGACCAATCGGCGGGCCAGGAGGAAGACCAGCTGCTGTGGCGCGTTAAGAAGGACGGCCCGGAGCTGGTCGAGGGGATCGCCCGCGAGGTGATCCGTATGGGGAAAGACCACCGCTGGGACCCGGCCGAGATGCTTGACAAGCTCGATACCGCACCGCTTGATCTGCCGCTGGCCCGAATGGGGATCAGGCTTTTTGCCGATTACCAGCGCGCGCTCAGCTACCGCGGCGCGGTTGACTTCGATGACCTGGTGCGGCTGGCCATGCAGGCCTTGCAAACCGACAAGGTCTTCCTCAAACGATTACAGAGCCAGTGGCCTTTTATCCTGGAGGATGAGGCGCAAGACAGCAGTCAGCTCCAGAACGAGATGCTGCGGTTGCTTTCCGGCGGTCGCAACTGGGTGCGCGTCGGCGATCCCAACCAATCGATCTACACCACCTTTACGACAGCCAACGCCAACCTGCTGCGCCAGTTCGCTCGTCAAAAGAACGCCATCGAGCGCCCTCTGCCGGAGTCGGGCCGCTCGTCCCCGGCGATCATCGCACTGGCCAACGAGCTGGTGCGCTGGAGCCGCATCGATCCGCTCATCCCGCACCTGCACGAGGCGCTGGCTGATCAGCGCATCGAGCCAACCGGGTCCGGTGACCAGCAGCCCAACCCGCCTGATGGCTTCATCTACCTGGACTGGGATCCTGAGAAGAATATCACGCCGGAACTGGAGATCAGCCGGGTGGTGGGCTCGATCGAGAAGTGGCTGCCCGATCACCAGGATTGGACGGTGGCGGTGCTGGCGCCGGATAACAGCCGGGGCTTTCAGGTGGCCGAGGAGCTGAAGAACCGCAATATTCCCTACGAGGAGCTGCTGCGCAGTACATCGGCCACCCGCGATGCTGCCGCCCGGTTGCAAGGTGTCTTTGATTTCCTGGCCGAGCCGACCAACGGACGGGCGCTCGGCCGGCTGTACGCTGATATATGGTGGCCGAAAGCCACCGGCAGCCCCGATGACCCGGAGATGGCCCTGGCGCGCGACACCATTAAGCGCGCCCTCAACGACCTGACCACCACCGAGGATTTCTTGTGGCCCGGCCCGGAGAGCAACTGGCTGGCTTCGCTGGTCGATACCCTTGACGAGATGAGCCGCGGCCTGCTGGAGCGTTTCCGCATGCAGGTGCAGATCTGGCTACAAGCCGGCGTGCTGACGGTCGATCAGCTGGCGCTGACCATCTCGCAGGATTTGTTCGATGATCCGGCCGACCTGGCTCTGGGGCACAAGATCGCGGTGGTGCTGGGGGGCATCGCCGCCAACAACCCCGATTACCGCCTGCCGGAGTTGAGCGACGAGCTGCGCAAGATTGCCCAGAACCAGCGACGCTTCTTAGGCTTCGACGAAGCCACCACCGGCTATGAACCCCGCCAGGGCGTAGTAACCGTCGCCACGATGCACGCCGCCAAGGGCCTGGAATGGGATCGGGTTTATCTGATGGCAGTCAACTCCTACAGCTTCCCGATAGTGCGGGAGGGCGAATCGTTCCAATCCGAAAAGTGGTTCGTGCGCGATCAGCTCAACCTCCAGGCCGAGGTCCATGAGCAGGCTCAGCAGATGATGGCCGGCAAAGCCGGTGAGTATCAGGAGGGTAAGGCTACCGCGCAGGCGCGCATCGAGTACGCCGCCGAGCGGCTGCGCTTGCTGTACGTCGGCATCACGCGCGCCAAACGCGACCTGGTGATGACCTGGAACATGGGCCGCTTCTGGGAGCAGGGACGGAAGAACGAAGCCGCGGCTGCTCTCATTGCGCTGAGCGCGTTCCAGAAGAAACCGGCAGGTGAGGCGGAGACAGAGAAGGCGCCGGCAAAGAAGCGCAGGAAACGAAAGAGTTGATCGGTTGATTGATTCATCTCGCCAATACTAGGGCCGAAAGAGATTTATCGGGAAGCACTTCCGACCATAGGCAGTTATGTGGGGATTTGTTTTGGGTAAATCTTTGTTAGGAGGACACATGGTGCGAGAGAACAACTACAGAAAGATTGCATTCGATACCTACGCACCGATTTGTGCATACTGTGGGTTCGGTGTGCCAGAAGTCCTGGAAGTAGCACATCTTGACGGCGACAGAGGCAACAACTCTGCCGAAAATTTGGCAATTCTTTGCCCCAACTGCCACAAGATGCATGACATCGGTCTCATTCCTACGAACATTGTCCTCGAGATGAGGGATCGGGAGCGCAGTGTCGACTGGAGCATCAGAATGAAAGATGCAGGTCAAAAAGCTGCGCAAACCAGGAAACGCAGAGCGGCGGCCCGAAAGTCTTGGGAAACAAGGAAGAAAAATGGTCTCACGTAATAGCAGCGCCAACGCTGGTTGGTTACAACATTAGGCAGGGCGGTATTTGAACCTGGGTGTTCCTGTTGTCATCAAGCACATCTGGCTGTATAGTGAAATCATGGGATGGTATACGGGGCTGTGATATGGAAAGAGATTATTTGTGAACATTTTGCGAGATGAAATGTTATTCCCGCGCAGGCGGGAATCCACCGGTACATAGAGCATTCCTTCAAAGCATTCCGGATGCTGCCCTAGAGAAAAGTGTTCTTTTGTATCGGCGTAGCCCACAAATATCTCGCCTTTTGTCACAACTTAATGAACCATCCCAAAAGGTGACACAACTGGCCAAAGAACAACCCTCCCGCAGGTCCGGAAGCCAATCTTCAGGAGGGTTGTGTCAGGCTTGAGCGCAGTACGTGCCGCTCACGGTCCTTGGGTCGCCAGCGGGTTCTCGACGGGTTCGCCGGCATTGGCGCCCTGGTAATACGGAAAGGACACGGGTAGCTCAAAGCCAAAGAACTTGGAGACCCTTGCCACGATCTCACCACTAATCTGGGCTCGACGGGTGTTATAGGCTCTCACCGCGTCATTCCAATCGGTACCGGCCAGCTGGATGGTGTTCATCGCCTCGTCGACCGTATCGCCAAGCGACAGTGTGACCTCGGGAGCCGGCACAGGCGGCGGAGCCTGGACGACGGCGTTGACATACAGGGCAAAGCCCTGGCCCAGGTCGCTGGGAAGCGCGCCCTGATCCTGCAGCTGTTGCAGGTTCAACTTGCTAGGATCTATCGGCTGGCCGTTTTCGTCTCGATAGCTGCTCATCTGCTCGGCCACCGCCGCTTCCTCATCACGGAAATTGCCGGTCCAGACCTCACCACTCTGGGCGACTGCCTCGTAATAGTCTTTGGTGATCTGGGTTTTAGCCTGGACCTTGGCGTACTGGGTATCTGTTACCAGCTGGAAATTGGAAGCTGCTGATTGTACGCCTTGCACCAACGCAACCAGCTCGTTGTATTCATCTGTCGGTGAGGGAATGCCGCAGGCCAATGCCCCGGCGAGTACCATAGATGCTGCCAGAATGGGAGCACTCCGTTTGATAGACTGTTTCATACCGATCTCCTTTGAAAATAGTGCTGAGTTCCGAGTGCTGAGTGCTGAGACTAAAGGCTACAGGCCGGAGGCCCGAGACGTAGATCGGACTGTTAGTCCAACCTCCCGTGGCCACTCAACCAGCCAGGTATCGCCCACACCAGACAACCTGTATTTTCATCCCCTTCAGTGAGCCTGTCTCGCTCATAGGCAATTCTTTGTTCGTTTAACTGTTAATTACCACGCCCAGAGCGGCCGCTGCCGCTGCCACCACGTGTCGGTGGTGAGCCGCCTCGACCTGAGCCACCTCTGCCCCAACCTCCCCCGCTCCAACCACCTCCACCCCAGCCGCCGGAGGAACTCCCTCCCGAGCCGTAGCCGGATGGATTGAAGCTGATCCCCGCGCGGAACACCCACAGCAGAAACAGCACCAATAAACCAACCAGACACAGCGAGCCACAGCAGGCCACAAGACTCGATGGTTCCGAGGGAGGCTGCCCTGGGTCCTGCCTCTCCGGGGCTGACGGGGGGAGCACCAGCGGCTCATATTTGCTGCGCGCGACGGCATCAAACTGCTCGACCAGGGTCAGCAGAACCTGATCTATGTTATGGTCAGGCTCATAGGCATCCTCAGCCGCCCGGTTGAGAGTTGTCAGGTCGTGAGCCGTGAGCGCCGGCAGCCCCAACCCCACGCCATAATGCACGTCAATGCTGTTAGACTCGACGACGATCAGAAAAACAAAGCCATTATCTTTGCGCTCGCCGGTTGGCAAGCCGAGCTTCATGTAACGCAGGAAGTGTACTGCGCAGTTGACCCGGTTGCCGACATCGGCCTCGGGCAAAACAAGGATCATCGTCTGCGCAACGCTATCCGCGTTGAGCTGGTCGAGAATAACATCGACGTCATCTACTGCCTCTTCTGAGGCATAGTCCTGCCAGCCTAGCGTCCAATGGGGCTGCTGCAAGTCGTAGGTAAAGCCGTAATCCGGAGCAGAGCCTTCGCCGCACAGAGGCTGCGCAAAAACTGGCCTGGCGTTAGCATCGATCAAATAAGCCGAAAGGCCAAACGCCGCTACTATAAACGCTGTCATAGCACGCCATATCATCTTATTACTTTTCCTCTTAAGTTACTGCCTATGAGCAATACCCCCCAGCTACCCGACTACTCAAAGGCCAAGCGAATCTCGATCACTTTGTGGGTGCTGCCTAATCCAAGATCAGGTCGCTCCAGGTTTTGCAGGATGGTATTAAACAGCTCTTCATACGCTGGCTGGCAGGATTCCAGCGCGGCAAAGGACTCTTTTGAATAGCATAGTTCTTCGCGGAGTGATTTTCCATAGAGAACGTGGGCGTAACGGCCATCATCACAGAAGCCTTCCTTTGTCCAGAATACAAACTGATCGTCAATGACATAGAGCTTGTTTTTAATGTCGGTGCAGCTTGCTTTTTGCGCCATCTCGACAAATGGGCGTGTGTCGAAGCTGATATTGTCGGGCGAAGGCGTGGGGGATTCCGGTGAGCGTGTCTGACAGCCGAACAGCAGGAATATCGTCGTGAGCATGACCCACCCCACATTCCGCTTACTTTTTGAGAAGTTACAAATTTTATCGTTCATACGCCTCATGGCATACTATGTTTGAGTTTGTCTGATCGTCGTGAATGGTTCTAGTTTAGTCCAAAAGAATAGGCTCAGCAAAGCCGGTAGCACGCAACAATGCGTAGTTGATGGTTTGGATATAGGGGTTGTTCGGGCACCTACAGGACTGCGGTAGGCGGCCAGCGAGTTACCGAGCATCTTGAGGATGCCAGGCACTTTTCCAACCGCCCCCGCCCGAACTGTGCATGAACCTTTCAGCTCACACAGCTCTCCAGTAGTCCAATA
>JAFGLD010000011.1 GCA_016928235.1 Anaerolineae bacterium
AATGACACCCTGAAACCATCTATAATGTTGCCTAACTGTGACTATGCCCAAGAGCATAGTCGTTGCTGTACGATAAAAAACCTGATCACTGAAAACTGATTACTGATCACCTACCAATGTTAAAAACTTGATCGTCGAGTATTACCTCCACCAATCACAATCTACCTGAATCAGCCTTTCTGCTCAACGTTCTGGCAGCCGGATAACCGTCCTGCTATAATAATCGTTATTGCCCCTGTAGCTCAACGGATAGAGCGACCGCCTCCTAAGCGGTAGGCTGAAGGTTCAATTCCTTCCTGGGGCATTATCACACACAATATTACAATAGCTAAAACAAGTTGGAAACCAAGTCGCCACAAAACAACCATTGAGGCGGCTGTTGCACTCACCTCTACAAACACCGGCTGAGTGCTTGACTTTTGTCAAGCACACATAAAATCGGCCGGAATCTGAGTGATGCCTGTTTGGCTCAATGAGCGAAGCCCGGTGAGAATCCGGCGCTGTCCCGCAACTGTGATCGGCCCCCCATGGGCCGTAAGCCAGGTCGCCCGTCACTCAGCCATCCCCCCGTCTTCGCGAGAGAGGCGGCTGGCGGACGCGGTTTCTACAGACCACCGGCTCTCGCATCGAGCCGGTTTTTTGATCCAAACGATAACCCATCATTGGAGGTAGTTGCATGGCGCTTGACCAGATCATCAAACGCGATGGGCAAGAGGCGCCCTTCGATCGTACCCGCATCGAGGAGGCTATCTGGGCAGCTGCGAAAGCCGCCAACGCCGGCGAATCGCGTCTGTGGGCGGAGACTCTCTCATGGGCAGTGTGTGGTTTGCTCGAACAACGCCAGGTCGAGCATCGCTGTCCACCCCATGTAGAAGAGATTCAAGATATCGTCGAGGAGGTTTTAGTCAAGGCGGGCAATCCTAAAATCGCCAAGATGTTCATCCTCTACCGTGAAAAGCGCGCCGAGGCCCGGGAAGGGCGGAAAAATCTATTGGACGGCGAGAAGCTGGTCAGCGATTATCTGCAAGCCAGTGACTGGCGTGTTAGCGAAAACAGCAACATGAACTACTCGCTGCAGGGACTGAATTTCTACCTGGCATCTTCGATGACGGCGAATTACTGGCTGGGCCGCATCTATCCTCCTGAAGTTCAACAGGCGCACAAGCAGGGCGATCTGCACCTGCACGATTTGGGTGTGTTCTCGGTTTACTGTTGCGGTTGGGACTTGCATGATCTGCTGCAACGCGGTTTCGGTGGTGTGTCTTCGAAGATAGAGTCTCGTCCACCGCGCCATCTGCGTGTCGCGTTGGGGCAGTTGGTCAATTTCTTCTATACCCTGCAAGGGGAAGCTGCCGGGGCAGTGGCGGTTTCTAACTTCGATACGCTGTTGGCCCCTTTTATTCGCTTCGATGGATTGGACTACCCGGCAGTTCGCCAGGCTGTGCAAGAGTTTGTCTTCAACCTGAACGTGCCAACCCGTGTGGGGTTCCAGTGTTTATCGGAGGACACAGAGGTATTGACGCCTGAAGGGTGGAAGGGGTATGAAGATGTGAAAGTGGGCGACATCATCAAAACGTTCAATGTCTCCACTGGTGCCATTGAAGATCAGCCGATTCTGCGCCAGTTTGCCAACTCCTATACAGGGCAGATGTATCACCTGCGCAACCGGATACAAGATCAACTGATTTCACCTGGACATCGCGTAGTCAGAAAGAAATTTAACACTGATGACCAATTTGTACTCGAAGAAATCGAGCAGGTGTTGAAATACAAATCGCCGGTGATTATGCCTGTGACGGGTAAGAACACGAACGAACCAAAAGAAATCTCTGATGAAGAGATCCGGCTGCTAGCCTGGATTATTGCTGAAGGCTCGAAGGAGAGTTACACCAGTCATCGTCATTCTAACCGTATCAGCATCTATCAATCACAATTTGCTAACCCTGAGAGTTACGCCGATATCGTGAGCGTACTGAACCTGCTAGGGCTTGACTATCGCGTACAGAATTCCACGCCAGCCCTGGGTGGGTGTGTCCAGAATATTCGGCTGAATGCAGGGTCTTCACACCGGATATTGGATACGCTGTTCGGCACTCGCGAAAGCATCAAGTTTATTCCTCCTAAGCTGCGGAATATGGACCGGCGGCAGGCACGGCTTTTCTTGGACACTTATATCAAAGCAGACGGACATGAAGGATACAAAATTACTACCACCAATGTCGAGATTCTAAACGGCTTACAGCATGTAGCAGTAGATGCTGAGTATGGATTCACTGTCAGCCACCGGAAACCTACAATCGGACGCAGGCCATTGTATATTTTGCGTCTGATTGATCATCAGGATACGTATATTCAGAAGATCGAGGCAGTAGATTATTCCGGTATCATTTGGTGCCCCACAACGGTCAATGAAACTGTGATTGCTCGCCGGAATGGGAAAGCGTTTATTACCGGCAATACTCCCTTTACAAATATCACCCTAGATCTGACCCCTCCCAGCCATCTGGCCTCACAAGCAGTCATTGTTGGTGGGGAACCGCAGAATGCCGCCTACGATGAATTCCAGGTAGAAATGAATATGCTGAACCGCGCCTTCGCTGAGGTGATGCTGGAGGGTGATGCCAGAAACCGTGTGCTCACCTTCCCGATCCCCACCTACAACCTTTCCCAGGATTTCGATTGGGAGAACCCGGTCTTCGATGGGATCTGGCGCATGACGGCGCGCTATGGCATCCCATATTTTGCCAACTTCATCAACTCTGACATGAAACCGGAGGATACACGCAGCATGTGCTGCCGGCTGCGCTTGGACAACCGTGAGCTGAATAAGCGTCTGGGAGGCATCTTTGCCTCCGCGCCGCTCACCGGCTCGGTGGGAGTGGTCACGCTTAACCTGCCCCGTCTGGCTTTCCAGGCATCCTCCGAGACGGATTTCTTTCAGCGGCTGGAAAGGCAGATGGAGATCGGACGTATCAGCCTGGAGATCAAGCGCAAGACGCTGGAGACTCTGACGCAACAGGGCCTCTATCCCTACAGCCGACATTATCTCGGCAGTGTCTACCGGCGCACTGGGGCTTATTGGAGCAACCATTTTGCCACCATCGGCCTGCTGGGCATGCACGAGGCATGTCTGAATTTCCTGGGTGTGGGGATCGATCACCCTCAGGGCAGTGACTTCGCCCAAAAGACACTGGAAACCATGCTTGCGATTTGCCTGCGGTTCCAGGAGGAAACCGGCCACTTGTACAACCTGGAGGCCACGCCGGCAGAAGGCGCCTCTTATCGCCTGGCACGGCTGGATCGGCAGTCTTTTCCCTCGATCCGCACATCAGGAACAGGCAGCACGCCCTATTACACCAACTCCACCCAGCTGCCGGTGGGCTACAGTGACGATTTGTTCGCCACACTACAGCACCAGGATCGGCTGCAATGTCTGTATACCGGCGGGACAGTTCAGCATATTTTCTTGGGCGAAGAGCTGACCGACTGGAAACAAGCCAGGCTGCTCATCCGCCGGGCAGCAGAGACCTTCCGGCTGCCCTACTTCACGCTGACCCCTACTTTTTCGGTGTGTCCGGTTCACGGTTACCTGACTGGAGAGCATCCGTTTTGCCCTCATGAACATCCACCTGAAGTCACTGCTGCTTATGGCAATCAGGTGCCTTGCGAGGTCTATTCGCGCGTGGTGGGCTACATCCGCCCTGTACAGAACTGGAATAAGGGAAAGCAGCAGGAATTCCGCGAGCGATTACCCTTCGATTCGCTTAAGATCCTGGATCAGGCATGATCTTCCGAGGATGGGCGCGCACGTCACTGATCGATGCTCCCGGACACATGGCAACTGTCCTGTTTACTGCCGGGTGCAATTTTCGATGTCCCTACTGTCACAATCCTGGCCTGGTGCTGGGCGAGCCGCACCTGCCGGTTTATACAGAAGAGCAGCTATTCGATTTTCTTGCGCGGCGACAGGGCTTCATCGACGCGGTTGTCATCAGTGGCGGAGAGCCGACCTTGCAGCCGGATTTACTTCCCTTTCTAAGCCGTCTGCGGGGCCGGCCCGTGTGGATCAAGCTCGATACCAATGGCTCGCATCCTGCGGTGCTACGCGAAATCCTGTCGGGGCAGTTGGTGGACTACGTGGCAATGGACATCAAGTCCTCGCCGGAACGGTATCCGGCGATTGCGGGATCGCAAGCCAATGTCAGAGATATCGATGTCAGTATTGGGCTGTTAAAACATAGTGCTATCGATTACGAGTTTCGTACAACCGTGATCGATAACCTGCACCAGGAGACAGATATAATTGAGATAGCCCAATGGCTCGCTCCATGCAAACGCTACATTTTGCAACGGTTCAACCCGGGCATCATCCTGGATGTCAGCGAGCGGGAGCTTTCTGCGGTACCGGCAGACAAGATGAAGACCTGGGCCGATGCCGCGCGGGTTTATATATCGGAAGTGGCACTGCGTTGAAGCGTCGAACCTTGCGAACCTACAGGGGTAGGGCTGCGCGATCATATGCGTGATGAAAGGAGGATGCTGGGAGGACGCCCGGAGGACACCCGGAGGACGCCCAGACATATCTCTGGCAGTTGCCTCATGACCATGCCTACCCGCGATCAACACGGGATGAACCCGACGATAATACGCCTTTAGCCTCAATACCCGTGAATGAAATCATTGTCTTCCTTGAAAATAGTGATGGGTGATGAGTGATGGACGACTTGCAGTCGTTTGGGTGATGAGTCAAAAAGCTATTTCCATCCTCTTGGGTGAGCTTTTGCTCATGAGCCACTCCC
>JAFGLD010000176.1 GCA_016928235.1 Anaerolineae bacterium
TGTTAGTTCTTATTGCAGGATCTGAGGGGAAAGTTATTTCATCCCCATTCCTTAGTTAGTTTTTCGTGACTGGGCACCAAAGCGGACGGAGTCAGGTAAAAGAGTATTGCCATCTTTGTCTGTGTCATGGGCTCTGCTGATCGTTGTCCCACAAAAGGAACTCGGCCATGGGTATTGGCATCACAGCAAACAGAACTGTCCCAACCCTTGGGCTTTTTATCTCCCGCCTAGGCAGATATGGTAATTACCAGGAAGCCATCTGGCGTGGGGTTGCTCAGGCAGCTGAGGAATACCAGGCCGATGTGTTGTGTTTCGTTGGTGGCGACCTCGAATCGCAGATCGGGTTTCAAAAACACTGGAATGTAACCTATGACCTGGCCGGGCCTGACAATCTTGATGGCCTCATTGTCTCTGCAGCCTTACAAAACTACATCACCATCGAAGCAATGGCTCGATTCTGTGCCCGGTATGCCCCGCTTCCGATGGTCAGCATTGCCATCGAGATCGATGGTATTCCCAGCATAACGGTCGATAACTACGTTGGCATGCGCGATTTGATGAGACATCTGATTGACGATCACCATTATAGACGCATCGCATTTGTTCGAGGGCCGGAACACAACCTGGAAGCCAACACGCGCTACCGCGCTTATAAAGAAACAATTGAAGCGTATGGCATTCCATTCGACCCGGCTCTGGTGGCGCCGGGCGATTTTTCTCCGAATGCCGGTAGCGAAGCAGTCAGTCTGTGGATCGATCAGCGCAAGATAAATTTTGAAGTTGTTGTAGCCAGCAATGATGCTACAGCGATCGGCGTCTGGCAGGAGCTAACCAGGCGCGGATTTGATATTCCCTCTGACATCGGCATTACGGGCTTCGACGATGTGCCTGATGCCGGTGTTTTTGTGACGCCTCTGACAACGATACGTCAGCCTCTCATCGAGCAAGGCTATCAGGCAGCCCGAATGCTATTGGCGTATTGCCGCGACGGTGTGCCCCCTAAAAGTTTAGTCCTGAATACCGAGTTGGTCACCCGCGAGTCGTGCGGGTGTCTATCGTGGGCAATATCCGACCACCCTCCTGTTGCCCCACTCGGACCCGGCAATATCCTGGAAGGTAATCCGGATCAACGACGCGATTCGATATTGGCAGATATTCAAAAGGTGCTGCATCCCCATTTCACCCATATCCCCTCTTCCGCTATCGAGGAATTCGTAGATGTCTTCTTTGATACGCTGCAAGGAAACACGCCTTCCAATTTCCTGCCGGTCTTCAGCCGGCTGCTGAGAACAGGCACCAGGAATCTGAGCCGCGCGGAACTCGATGAAGGAGTCATATCCAGGTGGCAGGAAGTGTTATCGATTTTGAGCACATGGGCATTGTCTTGCGATCGGCCGGAAGTCAGAGCCCACATCGATGCTCTTCTGTACCAGGGGCGTATCTCGATCACCGGCGTGGCGGAGCGAGCCCATTCCAACTTGCGCATGCAAGCCGAAGCCAGCATTCTGATCCAATCCGAGGCTATTCGCGATATCAACGCAGCCTCAGATATACAACAGATTGCCGGTGTGCTGGCCCGGTATTTACCCAAACTGGGCATTCGCACCTTTGCCCTGGCCTTGTATGAAGGGAAGCCCATTCCACCGCCGTTCTCCCGGTTGATCCTGGCTTGCCAAGATGGGAATAGACTCGATCTGGGTACTGGCGGGCTCCCTTTTCCTTCTAAACAATTGATTCCCGCTCATGTATTTCCGGATAACCATCCTCCTTTTCTCATCATTCATCCGTTGGTCATACGCGATCTGCAATTTGGCTTTGTTCTGATGGAAGTATTGGTTGGCTATCGGACAATGCTGAACACTTATGAAAGATTCTCTGAGCAGATTGGGGCAGCTTTACACAAAGTGCTGTTACTTCACGAGCTTAATTGCTCTAACGAAGATCTCGAGCAAGGCACGATCGATCTGGAGGAGGCCAATACACGGCTTGAACAGTTTGCTTACGTTGCCTCGCACGACCTGCAGGAGCCGCTACGCATGGTCGCCAGTTATCTCCAACTTCTTGAGAAGCGATACCAAGACAAGTTAGATGACGATGCCCAGGAATTCATTGGTCATGCTGTGGATGGCGCTATACAGATGAAGCAGATGATCGGGCATCTTCTGTCCTATGCGCGGGCTGCCACCAGAGCGCAAACGATAGAGCCTGTTGATTGTGAACATCTGTTTGCTTATACGCTATCTAACCTGGCAACTGCCGTCAGCGATAGCCATGCCCAGATCACCCATGATCCGCTTCCCATCGTGATGGCCGATGGCACACAGTTACAGGGGGTGTTCCAAAATCTCATTAGCAATGCCATCAAGTTTCATGCCGATGACCCTCCCCAGGTTCACATCTCGGCTGAGCGGCAAGGCGATAGATGGATCTTCTCCGTTCGGGACAATGGGATTGGCATTGCGCCGGAAGACATCGAGCACATTTTCCTGGTATTCAACCGGTTACACACGCAGGTTGAATACCCCGGTGCCGGTATTGGATTGGCGATCTGTAAAAAGGTGATCGAGCGCCATGAAGGACGTATCTGGGTTGAGTCTCAACCCGGCAAAGGCACAACCATGTTCTTTTCAATACCAGCATGTTCAATAGACTTTATCGGGAATAGCTGAACTACGCATAGAACAATGTTGATTTTACGCATAGAATTTTTATTACCGATAAAGTCTACTATAAAGCCGGCTTGGTCAGGCTCGTGTTTTGCTGGTACAAGAGGAACTGTCTATGGAAGCTGACATTGCAACCGGCAAAAAAAGTCCAACGATTGGCTTCTTCATTTCTCGTCTGAGAAGCTACTATGAAGCACTCTGGAACGGGATTGCCCAGGTAGCGACAGAAGAGGGTGCCAATGTGTTGTGTTTTATTGGCGCCGAACTGGACTCCCAGATCAGTTTCCAGAGACATTGGAATGTCATTTACGATCTGGCAAGCCCGGACACACTTGATGGGATGATCGTGTCTGCTGCTTTACAGAACTACATCACACCCGAAGAAATGTCTCGGTTTTGTGCTCGCTATGCGCCACTGCCTGTGATCAGCATTGGCTCAACATTGCCGGGTATCGCCAGCATCACCATCGATAATTTTGTTGGACTGCATACGCTGATCGGGCACCTGATCGATGATCACCAATACAGACGAATTGCTTTTATTCAGGGGCCGGAACGCAATCCGGAAGCCAGGATCAGATATCGTGCTTACACAGAGGCACTTCAAGAGCATGATATTCCGTTTGATCCCGATCTGGTAGCACCGGGCAATTTCACTGCCAATGCAGGCGTTGAGGCAATCCGTTTACTTATCGATCAGCGAAAGGTGAAGTTCGACGCGGTCGTTGCCGGTGATGACATCATGGCGATTGGTGTTTGTCAGGAATTAGCCAGACGAGGCATCGATATCCCTTTGGATATTGCCGTGACCGGGTTTGACGACACCCCGGAGGCAAGAATCATAGCCACTCCGCTCACCACGGTGCACCAGCCCCTCGTCGAACAGGGGCGTCAGGCAGCGCATATGTTGTTGGACTATCTTCGTCATGGCACGCCGATGGACAACCTTGTCTTAGAGACCCAACCCGTGATTCGTGAGTCGTGTGGGTGTTCCATCGTAGCGGACAGTACGCCGCGTTTGTCCTCTCTTGTCGTATCTGCCGACAACCTGGAAGACGATTTCGCGCAACGTCGCAAGGCACTCCTGATGGAAGTCCGGAAAACCATATGCCCGTACTTTGCAGACATAGCACCGGAGAACATTGCTGAATTGGTTAGCGCATTTTTCGAAGAACTTGAGGGCCATTCTACCGATCGCTTCATGTTACTCTTCAGGCACTTGTTGCGAAAAGCCTCGATCAATTTGAGCCGTACCGAACTTAATGCGGGCATGATCGCAAAATGGCAAGATGTATTGTCGATCTTGCGTGTGAAAGCGTTGCTCTACAAACAGCCTGGAGCGACCACCAAAGGAGAGGAGCTACTCCATCAGGGCCATATCCTGATCACCCAAATAGCCGAGCGCGCCCATTCAAATTTGCGTGTCCAGGCAGAAGCCAACATCTTGATACAATCCGAGATCGTCTGCGACATCAACGCGGCACTGGATATCCGGCAAATCGCAGACGCGCTGGCCCATGGCCTCCCCAGATTAGGGATTCGAACCTGTGCTCTGGCATTATATACAGGAGAGCCTATTCCATCCCCATATTCCCGGTTGATCATGGCCTGCAGCGATGGCCAGAGACTCCCGTTAGAGCCTGGAGGATGTCTCTTCCTTTCCAGACAATTACTTCCTCCAGGTGTCCTACCGGACGAAAAAAAACCTTTTATGGGCGTGCGGCCATTGGTATCACAAGGAAGACAGATCGGCTTTCTGCTATTGGAAATGATCGCCGGCTACCGGACTATGTGTGATACCTACGAGGAGCTTGTCGAACAAATTAGTTCTGCATTGTATAAAGTGTTGCTTTTGCAGCAGATCCGGCAAGCTAACGATGATCTACAGCAACGAGCCGCCGAGATGGTGGAAGCCAATATTCAATTGGAGCAATTTGCTTATATTACTTCACATGACTTACAAGAGCCTCTGCGGATAGTGGCCGGCTACCTTGGGTTGCTCGAGGCACGTTACCGGGACAGATTAGACACCGATGCCCTGGAATTTATTGGCTACGCTATTGATGGCGCAAAGCGGATGAAGCGCATGATCGACGACTTGCTGGCCTATTCCCGCGTGACTATTGGCAGTCAGCCGCTTGGTTCCACCGATTGCGAACAGATTCTACTTCAGGCCCTGTCTAACTTGAGAGTCACTATTGAAGAGAATAATGCTCAGATTACCCATGATCCCCTCCCTGTCGTTATAGCCGATACAACCCAATTAACGGGTATCTTCCAAAACCTGATTGGAAACGCGATTAAGTTCAATGCCGGCAGGAGGCCCGAAATCCATATTTCTGCTCAACATATAGGAGAGGAATGGGTATTTTCCGTCCGGGATAATGGAATTGGCATTGCGCCGGAGTATTTCGAGCGTCTTTTCATCATTTTTAGTCGCCTGCATACACAGAATGAGTATCCGGGCACCGGTATCGGGTTGGCCATTTGCAAGAAGGTTATCGAGCGACACGGCGGGCGCATCTGGGTTGAGTCGCAACCTGGTCAGGGTGCGACGTTCTTCTTTTCGCTTCCGGCTAGTCAGGGGTGACATCCTTGTGTGTCTCAAATCTGTTGTAGGTCTCTTAACCATGAAAGCGAATAGCGCACCAGACAGAGGATCTTACGGAAGAGACAAATATGCGAAGTTTGATATGGAAATGATATCTGCTTGAAATCCGGAGAAGCATCAAAGCTTCGGAGGTTTTGTGTCAAACATGCACTATTGTGTTAGCTGGTGTGCACTACAAAAAGGGGCTATCTTGTTTGAGTGTGATGACTTCCCGGAGGAACCGTGATTCTGGTAATCTGACAGACTGAATGAGTGAGAAGCCCAGCCATGCACCAAAATAATAAAACCGGCCCAACCATCGGCATCTTCATGGATTTATTTGGCGGCTACCAGGAAGCCATCTGGAACGGAATCTCAGAAGTAGCCAGAGATCGTAATGCTAACCTGTTGTGTTTTGTCGGTGGCGCATTGGAAGACAGATTGGCTTTTCTTAGACATTGGAATGTTATTTACGACCTGGCGGGTCCAATCAATAGCGATGGGCTTATCATATTATCCTCGGCGATGCAAAACTATGTGACTATCGAGAGGTTTACACAATTTTGCCGTAGTTATGCGCCATTGCCTGTCGTCAGCATTGCACAAAGGCTGGAAGGTATCCCCAGTGTAACCATCGACAACTCGATTGGGCAGCGTGAGTTGATGAAGCACTTGCTTGATCATCATCATTACAGGCAAATAGCCTTTATTCGCGGGCCGGAAAGCAACGCGGAAGCCAACACTCGTTACGATACTTATGTTCAAATGCTTGAAGACCATGGTATTCCGTTTGACCCAAAGTTGGTCGTAACGGGCAACTTTGTTGTTGAAGATGGTGGCGAGGCGGTTAAATTACTTCTGGATCACAACAAAGCGGATTTCGAGGCTCTTGTTGTCAGCAACGACAACATGGCAATTGGTGCCTGGCAAGAGCTCAATAGACGGGGCATTAATGTTCCACAAGATGTCGCGATTACTGGTTTTGATGATATACCGAAAGCGGCAATTTTTGCTGTCCCCCTGACTACCGTTCGGCAATCTCTTGTTGAACAGGGACGTCAAGCCACAAAAATGTTGCTCAATTGGCTACAGGATGGCTTATCGCCTGAAAATGCGATTGTCGAGACCGAGCTGGTTATTCGCGAATCATGCGGTTGTTTGCCACTGGCGACATTGAGCTTGCCTACCCCAAGCCAAATTACACCTATCACCCTCTCAAACGATGCCCTAGAACAACAGCGCAGTGTAGTGCTGGCTGAAATTCGAGAAGTGATTAGCACCTCCACCGTCGATATATTATCTCAACCCATTGAGCCGCTGATTGATTCTTTTTTTGATGTTCTGCAGGGTCGGCAAGGCTGTTCGCAATTCCTATCGCTGTTTGGCCAGTTTTTACGACAAGGCTCGATGGCTATCATCGATGCTGAACTGGAAGACGATAAAATGGTCAAGTGGCAGAAAGCACTGTTGATCTTGCGAGAGAATGCATTACCGTATCGACATCCTGATGTTACAGAGGATATTGATGGACTGCTGTACCAGGCATATGGATTGCTCATTGACGCGGCCAGGCGTGTTCGTATCAGGCGCGAAAGTCATGTACAGGCAAGTGTATTGGCTCAGTTCTCGGTTGTTCGTGAGCTCAACACAACATCGAGCAGCCTGCAAATCGCTGACTTTCTGACTCAAAATTTGCCCACGCTGGGTATTGGCACAGCCACCCTGGCATTGTATGAAGATGAACCGGTCCCCCCACAACAATCCAGGTTGATCATGGCCTGTCACAATGGCCAAAGATTAGAATTAGAACCTGGCGGGCAGCTTTTTTCCTCTGCGCAATTGATTCCCCCGGATATACTGCCGCGTGATCAATGGCCTGTCCTGACGATTCATCCGCTCTTATCGCGCGATATCCATTTGGGATTTCTCACCATGGAAGTAGTGACAGGGCAGTGGTCAATGTACAACACCTATGTAGTCCTTGCAGAGCAGATCGGCTCTGCACTGTACAGAGCACTATTGCAGCAGCGGAACGAGCAATCGAACAAGCAGTTGGAGCAACATACAATCAGCCTGACACAAGCTAACACTCAACTTGCAGAAGCCAACATCCAATTAGAGCAATTTGCCGACATCGCATCACACGACCTTCAAGAACCCTTGCGGATGGTTGCCAGTTATCTCCAGCTACTGGAAAAGCGTTACGGAGACAAGTTGGACGATGATGCCAAGGAGTTCATTGGCTATGCGGTAGAAGGGGCAGTGCGAATGAAGCAGATGATCAACGATCTGCTGGCCTATTCGCGGACGACTACCACTAGCCGCCCCCTCGTGTCCACCGACTGTGAACAACTCCTTACCCAGGCACTATCCGAACTCAAAGTCGAGATTCAAACACACGATGTTCTGGTTACACATGATCCGCTTCCCATAGTCATGGCCGATAGCGTGCAGTTGGTGCGGGTGTTTCGAAAACTCATTGATAATGCGATCAAGTTTTGCGTTGACAGACAACCTCGTATCCATATCTCTGCCAGACATCAAAACAACGAGTGGGTTTTCTCTGTGAAAGATAACGGAATAGGCTTTGAGCCGGAATATGCCGAGCGGATCTTTGTTGTTTTCAGGCGTCTGCATACACGCGTAGAGTACCCAGGCAGTGGTGTCGGTCTGGCAATCTGCAAAAAGATAATCGAGCAGCATGGCGGGCGCATCTGGGTCAAGTCGCGTCCTGGTGAGGGTTCTACTTTCTTTTTTACCATCCCGGCACAGTCGTTAGAAATAACGTAACTGTTCAGCCGGCATAGTTACTCAGAGTGACAAGTCATTGATGGTGTGATAGGTGTTACACTTTCTTCTCGGATTATTGAGAAGATACAAAAAAGGCTGCGGGTGTGAGCCTTTGGCTCAGTGCACTCAGTTGTTTTGGCTCAACGCAGAATTGTGGGGGAAAGTCAGCCATAGCCGCATTCCACGAGGACTTGTAAACGGAAATTGTCAAAGTTACGAA
>JAFGLD010000177.1 GCA_016928235.1 Anaerolineae bacterium
CCTTTGTCAACTCCATTCTCTTTCCCTCCTTTTTGCCTGTTTTCCTCTCATTTTAACATTGTCAAGCAGTTATGTCCGGATCTCAGGCAGAGCTATCTTGATCTTCATCGGCAATCGCCAGAGCGGGAGTTATATGTGCTGCACACCGACCGGGAAGACCTGAATATCCAAGAGCGTCACTGGCTGGGAATTCGAGGGGCAGCATGAGGCTCACTCTCCGGGACGGCATCCCTTTCGTCGCAGCACAGTTGAGTTGTCAAGGGCACACCCTCAATCTAGAGCATGTGATGATCGATACCGGATCTGCGAGCAGTATCTTTGCAGCCGATCAGGTGGCGGCACCTGGCATCTTTCCGAGCCCTCAAGATACGATTTACCGCATTCGTGGTGTCGGAGGTTCTGAATTTGTTTTCACCAGACAAGTGGATAGGTTAGTTGCCGGGGAACTCCAGGTTCGCGATCCCATGATCACGGTTGGAGCCATGAACTATGGCTTTGAGATTTACGGCATTCTTGGGATGGATTTTCTCCTTCAAGCAAGGGCTATGATAGACCTCCATCGCCTTGAGCTGCTTCCAGCCACTTGAGGAAACGAATAATCCCACCCGCTTTTGATTTGATCTTTCCCCTTCCCGTTATGAGGCAAAACAAATCCCAGATTTGGGGATGGTTCATTCAGTTGTGACAAAAGACAAGATATTTGCGGGCTATGCCAATGCAAAAGAATACACTTCTCCAGGCCGGCATTCGGAATGCTTTGTAGGAGTGCTCTGTGGACGAGTGGATTCCCGCCTGCGCGGGAATGACAGACTGGTTTGGGAATGACATTCGGTTCCTTGAAATGCTCCCAAGCAACCTCGTTCCACAGTACAGACTACCCTCCACCCCCCAACCCCCATCCCCCGCCTTTAGTACCATTGGGGGATAGTACCCAGGTAGGGGTTGCGTCATAATGAGGAGTAAACTCTGTGCCGGGCTTTTTTATCTATCGTATCTTTCTCTTGTGCCCGGTTATCTGCCCGTCACATCACCATGCGTCTGCCATGCGCGGCACGAGAGATCCGGACTTATACCAGGATAAGAACAACATGAATACTCAGAAGCAAAGAGCACTTGCGGCAGTCATCGCTGTTTGTGTCGTCGGCTTGTTGGTTGTCAGCCTGTTCCACCCCGGTCCGGCATCGGCCGCTCCCGTGCTGGCCGGCTGCAACATGTTCCCCGATGACCACATCTGGAACGTCCCCATCGACACCCTCCCTGTCGATTCGCATTCAGCGGACTATATCAACTCGATCGGCACCGGCGGCCATCTCAAGGCCGATTTCGGTTCCGGTACCTGGGAGGGAGCTATCATCGGCATCCCTTACATCGATGTGCCGGGCACACAGCCCATGGTACCGGTGACCTTCGACCTCTATGGTGATGAAAGCGACCCCGGCCCGTATCCTATCCCGGCCGATGTGCCTATCGAGGGCGGATCGGATGCGCATGCCCTGATCGTCGACCGTGATAACTGCATCCTTTACGAAATGGGGAATGTGTACCACGCTGCCGACGGCTGGCACGCAGGCGCGGGCGCCGTCTTCGACTTGAATGACTACGCTCTGCGCCCTGAAACCTGGACATCGACTGATGCCGCCGGGCTGCCGATCTTGCCCGGCCTGGTGCGGTATGATGAAGTCGCCGCCGGCGAGATCACCCATGCCATTCGTTTCACGGCCAACGTGACACAGCGGGCTTACGTCTGGCCTGCGCGCCACTTTGCGTCCAGCAATACCAGCCCGTCCGTTCCGCCGATGGGCCAGCGCTTCCGCTTGAAGGCCGATGTTGATATTTCCGGTTTCTCGCCCGAGGTACGGGTCATCCTTCAGGCCATGAAGACCTACGGCATCATCCTGGCCGACAACGGCAGCGACTGGTACGTCTCCGGCGCGCCGGATGAGCGATGGGATAATGACATGCTGCGCGAGCTGCAGTCGGTAGCCGGCTCGAACTTCGAAGCGGTGGATGTGTCATCGCTGATGATCGACGGCGATTCGGGCCAGGCGCTGACAGAGTCTCCGGAAGACCCGGTACAGATTATCTTCCTGCACCACTCGGTCGGCAGCGCGCTGATCAGCCAGGGGAGCGTGCGGGCAGGTCTGACGGCGCTCGGACGCGAATTTTACGATCATGGCTATAACAGCCAGGGCCTGACTCTGGCGGACGGATCATCGTCCGGATTGAACTTTGCCGTGCCGGGCGACAACACCGACCCGGACGGGTTTGCGGATATCTTCTCTCAGACGCTCAATAATCCGCCCGATAACACGTTCAGCTATTTGATGCAGTATGACGTGATTGTGTTCAAATCGTGCTACCCGACCAGCAACATCACCAGCGACGCGCAGTTGGAGGCGTACAAGGACTACTACCGGACCATCCGGGCCCGGGCTGACCAATATCCCGGGAAGATTTTCATTGCGCTGACGCCGCCGCCGCAGGCTCCCGGCAGCACCAACCTGGACGAGGGTGTGCGCGCCAGGGCCTTTGCCGACTGGCTGACATCGGATGAGTTCCTGGCCGGTCATCCCAACCTCTTTACCTTCGACTTCTTTGACCTGCTGGCCGATGGAGACAATTTCCTACGCGCCGAATACCAGCAGTCGCCAACCGATGGGCACCCGAACCTGCTCGCCAACCAGACCATCGGGCCGCTGTTCGTCCAGTTTATCGACCAGACCATCCGGGACAACCCACCGGAGGAGATCGTCTCTCCCATTTATACCGATGCGCTGGAGGGCGGCTGGGAAAACTGGTCGGCCGGCAGCGTTGATGTCAATTACGCTAATGGCAGCCCGACCCACTCAGGGACAGCTTCCATCGCCGTCACCTATACCGGCGCCTGGAGCAGTCTGCAAATCGGCGATTGGGACGGGGTGGATATCAGCGCCTACGATACGCTCCGTTTCTGGATCCATGGCGGCGCCTCCGGCGACCAGCACATCGAGCTGCGGATCGGCGACATCGAGCAGCTTGTCATGCCCCCGGCCAATACCTGGACCCAGGTCGATGTTTCGCTGGCAGATGTTGGGCCATCCAGCATCGATGCCATCACCTGGTACAACAATTCCGGCGGCAGCCAGCCCACGTTCTATCTTGATGATATAGCCTTTGTTGGTACCGGTATTGTTCCGCCTGATATCACCATCTCGGGCAATGCGGGCGTGGGCGGCGCGACACTGAGCTATACCGACGGTAGCGCAATGACCGCCACAGCCGATGGCAGTGGGAACTACAGCTTTACCGTTTCGAATAACTGGTCGGGGACGGTCACGCCTTCGCTGACAGGGTACACCTTTACACCGGCCAGTCGTGACTATGCCAACCTGACAGTCGATCAGACCGGGCAGGACTATACCGCCGCCCTGGTGGCGCCGGATGTGCCGGTGCTGGTCTCGCCGGACAACGGTTCGACAACCAGCGACAGCACGCCGGCCTTCGATTGGGAAGACGCGGCAGGCGCGGCTGAGTACCAGATCCAGGTGGCCGGTGATGACGGTTTTGCCAGCCTGGTCATCGATACCACGACGACCGCTTCGACCTACACACCTGATACGGCGCTGGCCAACGGAACCTACTATTGGCACGTTCGGGCAGGAGATGGCAGCGCGTGGAGTGAGTATAGTGAGGCGCGCACGGTGACCATTTCGGCACTGCCGTCTGTGCCAGAGTTGCTATCTCCGGGCAACGGCACGACGACCGATGACCTGACGCCAACCTTCGATTGGAGTGATGTGGCAGATGTGTCCTACTACTATCTGCAGGTATCCAATAATGCC
>JAFGLD010000178.1 GCA_016928235.1 Anaerolineae bacterium
AGGTTCTATCATGCCTCCTTTTTCACTTTTCTATCAAAAGTGAAGGGGGATGAATGTCGGAAGGTTTAATTATTTTCACATCCCTTAATCGCGCACAGACCCGCATTGAGGCAGAAGTGCTCCACTATCCGCATTGAATCGTCAAGCACAATTGTCACCTTTCTGAGTCGTTACGCGACCATCAACGATAAACTTTACCATGATCCGAACCTACCCCAAACAAACACGCAATCTGCTGGCCTTCGGTACTGACACCATTGCTTTTAGCATTGCGCTTGGCTTTATCAACATCAATACGATCTTGCCGGCTTTCGTTTCTCATCTGGGAGCGTCATCGACCAGTGTTGGTCTTCTGGTGACGGTATTTGGCCTCTCCTGGTCTCTGCCGCAGTTGTTTGCCGGTAACATCGTTGCGCGCTTCAAGCGAAAAAAGCCCATCGTCCTGTTGATGGCCTTTGTGGGACGTCTGACAATGCCCGCGATAGCCATCCTGATCGCCACAACAGGAACCAGTTCCCCCTGGTTGATCCAGGTTATGCTATATGTGGCTCTAGCCGTCTTCCTGGGAAGCGATGCTTTTGCTGCTGTCTGCTGGCTCGATATGTTGGGGAGGGCTCTACCGGCCGAGAAACGTGGTCGCTACATCTCAGTCTGGCAATCTATTGCCGCGTTGGGGGTGATGGGAGCATCCCAGTTGGTGCGTGTCATTCTGAGCGATGGTGGCCCACCCTTTCCCGATAACTTTGCGCTGATTTTTGCCTTGGGTAGTACCGCGCTGTACATCTCAGCCATCGCGGCAACGATGATCTACGAGATACCCCCTTCCGGCGAAGATGCTGCAACAGCCCCGATTGCCTGGCGCGATTTCGGCAGCCGCTTGCTTGCAATCTGGCGCGAGGATCATCGGCTGCGCCAGGCCTCCGTAACCCGCGTGATCTTCTCTTACGGCGCAATGGCTTTCCCATTCTATGTCATCCACGCCACCGAGGAGCTTCGCATTCCCGAAGAGACGATTGGCGTGTTTATCTTTGCGCAGACGGTTGGGACGATAGTTGCCAGCCTCATACTGGGCCGTATAGCCGACCAGGAGGGGCCACAACGTTCGATCCAGATCGGCTCACTGGTCATTCTCAGCGCGCCCATCCTGGCGTTGATCATCGCAGTGGGCGGGGAAACCGTTACCTTTCTTCATAACGTTTATTTATGGATCTACATTTGCATCGGTTTGGCGACCAATCTGCTCTTTCTTGGTTTTGTCAATTATGTACTGGACATTGCGCCGGCCAGCCGGCGCACGATCTACTTGGGGGCCTTCAATACCTTCAACAGCATTGGGGTTGTGGCTCCTATTCTGGCTGGGTGGCTGCTAGGAGTGACATCTTACAGTGTACTGTTTGCTGTATCATTGACTTTTGGCATCATCGCCCTGGTTGCGGCTCTACGGCTGCCTGCCATACGCCATCGTTCCTGATATTTCGCGGACTGAAGGATACAAAACACTCGGTTGTGTATAGATGACCCGGATAAATCTTTGCATTGTGTGACCAGGGGACAGGCAAAAGGTAAACAGGTAAGGTGACACAGGTCGTACTTTGCGCCATTACCCATTTAGCTTTTGCGAGTAGGTGATGGAGAACTATATTCCGGAGCTATTTGCGCCTTGCCCTAAGAGCGTTGGCGGGTCAATGCCATTTGCATATCATCGTCCTTCCGGATCAGATAGGTCGGGATGCTGACACTGTTCAGGTGGAGAGCCGTGTGCCTCATGCCGGGCCGTCCGCCAAAACTTTCCGGATCGATCAGGACGGCGATCACGCGGATGCCGCGGCGAAGGAGGCGATGCGCCGCAGCCGTCCAGCCTTCACGCGTCGAGGGTGTTACCGCGATCACTGTTGTTCCTTGCGCCAACTGGTTGCACTCCAGCGTCAGCAGATGATCAAGCGACATCGTACCCCGTGCCCGGATAACGGCCAATGTTTCCAGGATTTTGGTGATCTGGCGTGCGCCGCGATCGGCCTGGATGCTTTCATGATGCTGTCCACAGGTTGCAAAACCCACGGTGCGATCTCTGCTCAACAGGTGATGAGCAAGTGAAGCAGCCGCGGTGACGGCATATTCTTCTGTTGCCGGAGGGATAGCAAAACGCGAGTCGGTTTCCCATGGTAGTCTATGGGCATCGGCTTCAGTGGGGTTGTACTCGCCAACGTGTACGGTCCTCTCGGCATCCATGACGATCCAGATATCGGCCAGGGGATCCAGCTCAAATTCCTTGACAACCAGGCGATCTCGGCGGGCCGTGCTGCGCCAGTGGATGCGGCTAAAGCTGTCTCCCGGCACGTATTCGCGCACGCCTGACGCATTGGTCGTGACATGGTGGGTGCGTCGGCGCAGAGCTTCGCCGCCGGGCAGCAAACCGGCAGGTAAGTCGAAACTGGAGATCGGGACAGTGGCCGGATAGACCACCAGTCTCGATGTAGCACTGATCTTGCGCTCCACTTCGAATAATCCAAACGGGTCACTTGCCACAACACGCAGTGGGCCAAGCAGAAATTCTCCCCGCCGAATACACAGCGTCCGCACAGACCATGTCATCATTGCTTTGGAGTTAAGATTGCTGACAATCTGGCTGGCATGGTGTCCCGGCAGCTCGGAGTGATCGTAAATTTCCAGCCAGGGCTTTGGCAGCATACTGGTATTTCGAACGGTAAAACGTTCTTCCATGTAGCACCCGACCTGGGCACGCCGAGCGCGCGTCTGGCGCGTCAGGCGCAGCCAGTTTGCGCTGCTCCATGCCCACAGAAAAGACAACACCAGCAATCCGGCAAAAACATAGGTGACATTAAAGAAAAAGGTGCGTCCCGTGATTAGGCCGGACAGCAAACTGAAGCCGACAATAAGGTAAATAGCGCCACGTCGCTGTTGCATTGTATGGATCGATTAGCTTCGTGCCGCGCCTAACATGGCGCCGGGCACTGCCACCTTGCGCACCACATCGGCGATGATCCCTTCAGCCGTGACATCCTTGATGCGAGCTGCCGGACCGACGATAATACGGTGGGCCAGAGTGACTTCGAGCATCTCCTTGATATCATCCGGTAGCACAAAGTCGCGCCCGTCCAATGCCGCGCGGGCCTGGCTGGTGCGGTATAAGGCCAGACTTCCCCGCGGGCTGGCCCCCAGATAGATATCATCGTGGGCGCGTGTAGCACTGACCAGATCGATGATGTAACGCTTGAGTTGGCGGTCGAGGTATACCTGCTTAATCGCCCCTTGCACCTGAAGCAAATCATCGATGGAGACGACCTGGGCCAACTGATCAATGGGGTGTTGGAATTGCTGTGCTTCCAGAATGGCTACCTCATCAGCCGGCGATGGGTATCCCAGCCTGATCCGCAACAGAAAACGATCGAGCTGCGCTTCCGGCAGTGGAAAAGTGCCCTCATATTCAATGGGGTTTTGAGTGGCCAGTACGAGAAATGGGCTGGCTAACTGGTAAGTTGTGCCATCAACTGTAACCTGCTGTTCCTCCATGGCCTCCAGCAGCGCTGACTGCGTTTTGGGGGTAGCGCGGTTGATCTCATCAGCCAGGACAATTTGAGCCATGATGGGGCCAGGGCGAAACTCGAACTCGCGGGATTGTTGGTTGAAGATCGAGACGCCTGTCACGTCACTAGGAAGCATGTCAGGGGTAAACTGTATGCGGCTGAAGTTGCAGCCAATGGAGCGTGCAATTGCTTTTGCCAGCATGGTCTTGCCGACCCCCGGCACATCCTCGATCAAGATGTGCCCCTGGCACAATAAGCCAATCAAGGTTAACGTTACTTCTTTGCGCTTGCCGACAATCACCTTCTCGACATTCTGTAAGATCTGCTCGCCTACATCTTGGATACCAGGCATTGGACCTACTCCTTGTTTGGGGATACAGGGCAGCCATATCTTCTCGAAATATCAAGGGAAAATGGCTTGTCTCGAAGTGAAGATACGGTCAGCCTGCTAATTATAGCAGCAAGAAAGATGGATGATAAAAGATCGAGCATCAGCGTGACACTTAACCGCTCAACTGTGTAGCGTAACTTGTTGACAGTTGTAAGTAATGAGTGACAGGCAACATGTATGGCACGGGAACAGTGTGAGCGGTGAGCTATCCATAAACACCCATCACTTATTCGGTACCAATTCCCTCAGAAGAAAGGTGTCGCCCGGAAAAGCAGAGTCCGTGATCGACAGGTGCTCCATTGTCATCTCGTTGTAAACCACTAATTCCACCCGATAACAATCTACCGTCAAGGTGTCTGGAAGTTGAATAGCCAGTTGATCGTGGATCGCCTCGCCGGGCTTCCAGCCGGTTGTTGGCTCGAGATATCCCGCGGGCTGACTGTCATAGGCAGCAATGACCTGGCCATCCGGAACTACCACCCGCACAGAGAACTTATATGAATCGTTCATGGGGTGTATGGCTGACCAATCGAGCCGGATGCACACCCACTTTGTTTCACCTTTCTCGATCAGCGCGACGACAGATTGCTCCAATCGCATCGACGAGCCAAACGTGACGTCCGATGTCTGCATATCCAGACACTCCGGCGCGACAACCAGATATTCCACAATCCGTGTGGCGTTGATCCAATGCTCGCCAATGCGGAAGGCATGCTGTCCCAGCCAACTCTCAATTACTCGTGTCGGATCTTGCTCAGAGAGGAATTCAACCTGGACAATATCGTAGCGATCGATAAAGCCTGACAGGCGTTCATTGAGCACGTGTGGGTCAGATGTCTGATCGGGGGACACCGGCATCACGTCAGCCGCTGCTTCCGGATGGTAACGTATTGGGATATTGGTCTCATGAAGCGGATACACCACAAATCCACGATTGTGTTCAGGGAGGTACTCATAAATCGCAAATGTCTTGCTGACATAAGCTAGTTGATAATTCCGTGCCAGCCACTCCGAGAACTCAGGAAACTCTATGCTCGAATCAGGCCCGATGAAGAAATGTCGAAGATACATATCGACGACAAAACGCGGCTGTGATTGGTCCAACTGAGACATAAATGTCTGCCGGTATCGTTGGATGAGAGGGTGCGACAAATCATGGTAGAAATAAATATCTGATAGAAAAGAGGTCGCGGGAATCACATCTGCGAGCAAGAGACTATTCATGGATGGCCCGCCTGATCCCAGGACTTGGACGCGATCTCCCGGCTGGTAATGGGTAAGCAGATAGGTTGCTAATTCGTCAGCCACACCGCCGTCATTAGGAGGAATCGGCTGCCCCTGAACGTAACGTCGATATACCCCATGGAGCGCATCCGGAATCTGGCTCGGAGGTAATACCAATCCGCCGGCTAGCGCCAGGATCGGCAGCCAGCGGATCGCTGCAGGATATGTCTTTGGCAGACCGGTCAGTGATAGCGCGCTCAGTGTCATCAAACAGTACAGGAATGGTAACCAATGGTAGTTGTAAAACTGGCCGCTGACGACCGGATAGAGGGAATAGCATATGGCCAAACCAATCATCTGAAAAACAAGCCGGCGATGCCGGCTCTCCGGCTGGTTAGCGCGCAATACCAATGCAATACCAACCCCTGCCGGAATGAGCCACCAACCAAACCCATTCAATGCTGTGTACGATCTCAATATGTGTCCAAAGCGATCTGAATAGTCGATAGTGGTAGGAGTTAGGATGACATGAGAATAGAGCGGAACATACTGTGTCTCGATCTCAATGAAATTCGACAGCACACCCGAAGCAAGCAAGTATAGGAACATGGTTCCGATGGGTATTAACAGTCCAACCAAACCCGGCAATCCAAGTCGTACAAGCTGAGCAATAGGTTGCCGGGGTTGCGTGCGCTGCGAGTCAAAGTACATGAAACCAAATATAACAGGCCATCCGATCAATGCATGTGGCTTGATCGTTGCTGCCAGTCCGCCTAACACACCTACCAGCAAACTACGAATCGCGGGAGGCCAGTGAGAAAACCTCGTTGAGAGTAAAGCGGCGCATGTTATCGGCAAAATAATGATGTAATCGCGCTGAAAGTTAACCGTGATGTCTGATGTCAGGTAAGCGATCCCAAAGAGTGCTGTTGCGCCCCAGGCGACCATGCGTCCCAGGGGACGCAGCCAGAGCCACGTTGCCAGACCAATTGCCCCCAGATATCCCAGATCAATGACTCTCAGCAACTGTTCATTCGTAAAGCCAATCACCTTTCCAACCAGGAGATAAAAATACAGTGAGCCCGGGAAGTTGACATCATGGAAGTCGCGATAAGGCGCTAAGTGATGCTGATCGATCAAACGCCCTTCATATAACAGCCAGGCGGGATCGTGACCAATGTGCCACTCTAAAGAATAGACGGCTGTCAGGATCAATAACAGCGTCAGCAGTGTCAATAATATATAGCCGGCTACCCGATCGGCAGTGTGGCTTGAAACGGGATTCGATTTCATGGAGGCCAATCATAACGCTCCGAACAATTTCAGTCAATTGAGCATATTGGGTGGCCTACTTTGGCCGTTAACGATGCCTGATTGCGGGCATTATTTGACAGCGGAGGTGGTTGGTTTATGAACACCACTCCAGTGGAAGGTTCTACGACAAAACGCCCCTTTCCGCGATGCGGAAAGGGGCGTTCATGGCTTTCCATGGTTTCCTTACTCAGGAAACAGATCATGCATTTTCATCTTCCTCGTCATCGAAGTCACGCAAAGGCTCACCGTCCGGTCCCAATACGACCCGCGGTTTACTGCCGCCCTCATGTGGGCCGATGACGCCCTGCTCTTCCATCAAATCGATCAGGCGAGCAGCCCGTGTATAACCGATACGCAGGTGGCGTTGCAAGAGCGATATGGAAGCCTTCTCCATGCCTCGCACCAATTCGACCGCTTCATTGAAGAGATCATCAGCGTTATCACCGTTGCCGTTATCATCATCGCTCTCAAAAAGCGGCCGCTGCTGCACAACCGGCGATGAGGTAGGCGTACTGCCGGAGGAAAAGCCGCCCGAGACTGGGCCGAGATTCAAGACAGGCTGCACATGGCCTCTCTTGGTGGCCTGTGCGCGCCAGTGATCGACGATCTTCTGGATCTCTCGGTCAGAAAGGTAAACGCCCTGCATACGGATCGGCATCGGCGCGTCGGGGGCCTGGAACAGCATGTCACCACGACCCAACAGCTTCTCCGCACCCGGCATGTCAAGAATAACACGCGAGTCCACGCCAGTGGCGACAGCAAAGGCAATACGAGCCGGGAAGTTGGCCTTGATCAACCCGGTCACAACATCAACGCTGGGGCGCTGTGTACTGATGATGATGTGGATACCGGTCGCGCGGGCCATCTGGGCCAGACGAGTGATCACTCGCTCTGTCTCATCGGGCGCCAACATCATCAGGTCGGCCAATTCATCGACGACTACCAGGATATAGGGGATCTTCTCGGCATCTTTGATCTGCCCCCGCTCGATCCGGCCGTTGAAGTCCATGATGTTACGGGCGCCTTCCATGGCAAATCGTCGATACCGCTCATCCATCTCGCGCTGGACCCATTTCAAAACGCCAACGATGCGTTCCAATTCGGTCACCACAGGCGCCATCAAGTGTGGAATACCATTATAGTTGGTCAGCTCGACACGCTTGGGATCGACCATAATCATCTTAAGCTCATCGGGGCTGCAAGTCATCAGCATAGCGCAGATGATACCATTGACACAGACCGATTTACCTGATCCCGTCGTGCCCGCAATCAACAAGTGGGGCATCGCTGTCATATCAGCAACGATAGGCTGGCCGGACACATCCTGTCCCAATGCCATTTTAAGAAGTGACTTGAGATTGCGAAATTCCGGCGTGTCCATTGCGTCACGCAGACCTACGATACTGGGCTCGGCATTAGGAACCTCGATACCGACATATCCTTTGCCCGGGACAGGCGCCTCGATACGGATAGAAGGTGCCGCCAGGGAGAGCGCCAAATCGTCAGACAGAGCACTGATCTTGCCGACTTTTACTTTGATCCGTTTGCCGGCACGTCCATCGATATAGTCCGGTTCCACGCCAAACTGGGTGATCACCGGCCCATGGTTGACCTCGACCACGCGGCCTGGCGCGCCAAAGCTAGACAGTGTCTGCTCGATGACCATAGCACGCTGGCGCAATTCTTCATCACTGATCGACTTTTCCGCGCTCACTTCGAGGATGTCGATCGGCGGCACCTCCCAGGGTGGTTTCTCTTCCTTCAGTGATTCAATCTTAGGCGGAGCCATAGGCGCAGGCTTTACCGCAGCAGGCGGCTGCGATGGAAGCGCTGCCGGTCGGGGCGAAGACGATAGTGTCGATGATGATTTCACTGTAGCTACATCGTCTTCGGATTTTCTCTCGCCATCTTTAGCACCATTCGATGCATCTTTGGCGTCAACTGGAGGAAATACCTTGATGTCCTGGGCTGGCCTGGACGGTGTTCCCTTCTCCTCTTCCTCAATCAACTCCTTGATAATCTGCTCAGATGGTGGGAGAGGATCATCTGTCTCAATCGGCTCTTTAACGGCAATCAGGCTGGCAGTTTGTGCATTAACCAGACCGCTCTTTGTTTCCTCCTGCGTAGTCGGCAGCCCCGGTCTCGGAAGATTAGGTTTAGGGGGAGCAGCAGGACTCCCGCTTCCACCTAGCGCACCCGGCAAGCCTGGACCAAATGTCCGACCGGATGCCGCTCCCGGCCCCACACCCGGTGTCGGACTTCCGGGCTGTGAACCAGAGGGTGAAACGGAAGGGCGTCCACCCGGCACACTGCCGCCAGGAGTGGTTGGTGACGGCATCGAAGTTGGGGGCTGCCCTGGTTCTTGCCGTGGAGTGGCAGCAAGGGGCGATGGCCCTGCGGGCCTGGGCAGTGCTGCCTGACCGCTGCCCGGCCCAGCCGGATTATCATCAACTTCATCCTCATCTTCAGTCGATGTTTCAATTGATTGCCTGGCTATACCGGAACCGGCTGCTGGCACTGATGATGTCGGGGGGCGTGAAACCCCTCCCCCAGGAGGGCCACTGGGACTACCGGGGCCGGACGTTGGATCGCTACCCTCACCTGGTTTTGCTACGGGGCCCCCAATCACTGCCGGACGACCAGGAGCGCCTGGACCACCTGGCCCGCCAGGCGCCGCTGCCGGACGACCGGGAGCGCCTGGACCGCCGGGCGACGCGGGACTACCTGGTCCACCAGGTGCCGCTGCTGGACGACCGGGAGCGCCTGGACCACC
>JAFGLD010000179.1 GCA_016928235.1 Anaerolineae bacterium
ATGACAAGCCGGTCCGGGAATGTCATGTCATTCCTCAACATGTTCACAAATAATCTCTTTCCATATCACGACCCTGTGTACCATCCCTAAAATTCTCATTTGAAAGTGAGCAAATAATACGATGCAAGATATTCGCGCCGAGCGTGGTGTGCCGAGCCTGGTCTGGCGAGCCGGGCAGGATCGTCGTCTGGCGATGATCCGGAAGTGGGGCCGGACGCATAACGCATCGATCCTGGTTGATGGCTGTGGGATGGGTCAGTATGTAGTCCATTTGCTCGAAGACTCACCGCGCGTTGTGGCCTTCGATATTGAATACCAGCGAGCAGCCAAGGCCCACCAACAGGCATCGATGGTTCATGTGGCTGCTGCGGAGGCACTGTCCTATTCTGCCAACGCCTTCGATCTGATTCTCTCCCACGAGGTGCTGGAGCACGTCCGGGACGATCAGGCGGCGCTGGCCGAGATGGTTCGGGTGCTGAAGCCTGGCGGTCGCGCGGTTATTTTCTGCCCCAATCGATGGTATCCCTTTGAGACTCATGGTCATTACTGGCGGGGCAAATACCACTTCGGCAATACACCGCTGATCAACTATCTGCCTGATAGGTGGCGTAACAAGCTGGCCCCGCATGTCCGTGTCTATACCTGGCATGGGCTGCGCCATATGATCGAGGAGCTGCCAGTGCGCATCGTCCATCACACTCGCATTTATGGGGCCTACGATAACATCATTGCCCGTTTCGGCGCATTAGGACGAATCTTACGAGCTGTGCTATACCTGTTTGAACGCACACCGTTGCGGGTATTCGGCCTCTCGCACCTGGTGGTGATCGAGAAAATGGGCTAACGACGTACAGGCGATGGCTGTAATCTGTAGCCTCATGGCTCTCTATGTCTTTAGTTTCTGCTAACCGGGGCTAAAAAACAGATGTCATCAGATTTGTCAGTCAATCAGCTATTCCGGCAACCGCGGTTCTTGTGTGATAGGCAGCCATCCCATCCACGCCGTAGATGATCAGCGCGATCCAGACAATGCCGAAGCCGATGAAACGTTCAACAGTGAAGTCCTCGCCGTAGACCAAGACACCGAGCAGGAGCTGCAAGGTCGGCGCAATATACTGCAAGATGCCAACCAGCGAGAGCGGGATGCGCTGCGCGGCTGAGGAAAACATCAATAACGGAATCATTGTCACCGGTCCCGCGCCGATCAGGAGAATGCTCGCCAGTGCATCAGTGTGTAAGAATGCACCCTGGCCAATACCATTGGAGTAGAGAAGGTAACCAACCGCGGGAAGGAACAGGATGCTCGTCTCCAGCATCACGCCATACAGCGAGCCGAGCGGTGCCATCTTCTTGACCAGGCCATAGAGGCCAAAAGATAAGGCCAACGTCAGGGCTATCCAGGGTAGGGAACCATAGGCGATGGTCAGATACAGAACACCCACCACAGCCAGCCCGATGGGGATCCACTGCCACAAACGCAGCCGCTCACGAAAGAAGACAACGCCTAGCAAGACGCTAAAGAGAGGGTTGATGAAGTAACCCAGGCTGGTCTCAACGATAAAGTTGGCATTGACTGCCCATACATAGGTCAGCCAGTTGATGCCGATCAGTATGGCGGCAATCACATAGATCCGGATAACTTGTGGCTTCAGAATCGCTATCCGGAAAGCCTTGAGCCGGCGTGCCAACAGGGTACCGACATATAGCGCGAGGCAGGACCAGACAACACGATGCCCCATCAACTGTAAGGCCGGAACAGCATGAAGGGCCTTCCAGTAGACAGGCAGCAGCCCCCATAGCGCATAAGCACCAATCGCGTACCAGGTTCCTTTGTTCATCGTTCCTCAGAAAATATCATCGTTTACCTCAACCTGTTGGGGATCATCCCGTCCGAAGCTGTATCGATAACCGGGCCGGCGCCGTGTCGATCCACTGCTTGCGTGATAGGGTGTCAAGTTTAGCAAAAAACTTCTCGATCTCGTTCAAAAAGATCGTGATCTTTTACCAAAAACTTCTCGGTCTTTTTCTTGCCAACTCTGTTGTCGATCAACAAAGACGGAAAATGACCTTAAGTTGACAGTTGTATGATCCGGAAACAAAAGCTACAGCAACTTGTCTTCTCATCCCTCCCGCCGGTCGAGGCCAAAGATGCCTTTCTCACCGGCAATGCGCCTGGCAGCCCGTGACCAGCTATCGCCCTCGACACCCATGGGATCGGTGCGCTGGTAATCGTTCTTGGCGATGAACTCATCCAGCTCAGCTTTCAATCTGACCCAGATAGCCTGTTGTGTAGAAATCATTATCTGGTAATGAGCCGGATTGCGTGTCTGACGCAGCACCTTTCGGAAATGAGACAGGCACAATCCTTCCGATTGCTCATACTTTTCCCGTAACGGTTCATCGCCAATGTGCTCACTGAGCGCCTGGACATAACGACCTTCGGCCTCGGCCAGCATATCACAGGCCATGCACGTTCGCGAAGGCCCCAGTTGAGCCGCCAAACCATCGTCTGCATCGGCTCTCAGCAACCGGGCCAATATAGGTCGAGATGATGGGCCGCCAGAGGCCTGATCGACCACTTTCAGCAGATCGCTCACGATGGCTTGATACAGAATAGCAATGCTGAGCGAAGAACCCTTATGCTCAAGTATTTGGTTGCCATGCTCATTACAAAATCCCCGCCCTTCCCGGAATGCCTTGTTGACATCCAGGTCAAGCGTAAACTCGTAAAGCAGTGTGTCGATATAGTGCTCGATGTCACGTTTAAGCAAGTTACAGATAGCACAGCCCGGCTTAATAAACACATCTCTAAGCTCGTGATAGGCAAGTGGTTTCATCTATGCGGCCTTTCTGTTGTGCCGGCTATGCAGGGCTGGTTGCAATCTTCATCAAAGCTGGACTAAACTGGTCTTAGCCAATAGCCGAATTATAGCAGAAAGCCATCATGAAGATCGGTTTGGTTACCTATGGCGACCTTGATATCATACCCGGTGAGTATCTTTATGACCGGATGATAGCCGACCGCCTGCAAGACGAGGGCAACCAGGTTGACGTCATCATCTTGCCCTGGCAGGATCGTTATGCTCTCCGCCTGGCCGATAACCTCGCCGAAGAGACCTTTGAGCGGCTGCGTGATATTCCCTTCGACCTTCTTCTGCAAGATGAGCGGTGTCACCCCTCACTCTTCCACTTGAATAGGCGGCTGCGCAGCCATGCACAGTATCCGATTATCGCGATTGTCCATCGTCTGCGAGCCGGTGAACCTGGGTCTATCTGGCAAAACCGATTGTATGGCGCAGTCGAGCGCCGCTATCTGGAATCGGCAGACGGGTTCGTGTTCAGCAGCCAGACAACACAACGCAGGGTTGTCACAATGGTGAAAGATCAACGCCCCAGCGTGCTCGCCTATCCGGCCGGGGATCGGCTGGAACAGACCATCACGCCGGACAAGATCGCGGCACGGGCCCATGAGACTGGGCCGCTGCGGATACTCTTTGTGGGAAATCTGGTGCCACGGACAGGATTACACCTCCTGCTCGATGCGCTGGCGCGCCTTAGTCCCTCAAGCTGGCACCTGACGATTGCAGGTAGCGGAGCCGCCGACCGGCGTTATGCGCGCTCGATTGCCGATCGGCTGCGGCAAAACAATTTGCTGAAACAAGTAACCCACGTCGGAATGCTTGATGGCGCCAGGCTGATCCTCCGTTATGCCGACAGTCATGTTCTGACCACTCCATCATCTTACGAAGGTTCCGGTATCCCTTACCTCGAAGGGATGAGCTTCGGCCTGCCTGTGATAGCCGGAACGGCAGGCGCGATTGGCGAGATTGTCACACATGGTCTGGACGGTTTCTTGATCCCCAATGGAAACATCGATGCACTGGCCGGATACCTCCAATCGCTCGTCGACGATCGAGATAAGCTGCTGGCCATGAGCCTGGCTGCCCGTGCCCGCTTCGATGCACACCCAACCTGGTCGCAGAGCACCAGGTTGATTTATGAATTCCTGCACAACTTTACCAAAACCGGACTGCCGAAGTCATGACGGCTTCGGCAATCTCCGGTGCCGTTACCAGTTATTTCATGACTTTCCGGTAAACCGTGTTTGTCTGCACCACCTGATAGCCCATGCTTTTATAGAACTCGAAGGTCCCGTGGGGGTTCTCGATGTGTGTACCGAGGGCGGCCTCAGCCATGCCCTGCTCCTTGAGTCCATGCAGGCTCTGAACGAGCAAAGATTTAGCCAGCCCTCGCCGCCGCCAGGGGCGTCGCACCGCAACATTCTCGGTATAACCGCGCTGCCGGTTGAACCTGGCGTTCTCATCTTTGTCGATGAAGCTCAGCACCATTCCGGCTATTTGATCGACATCCCAGGCAACACGCCACAGAGAAGCATTCTTAGCATATTCCATGAAAAGCTCGAAAGGCCATTCGGCGCGGGCATAGCCCCAGTGATCGCTGAAAGCATCGTGTGATGCTTCCCAGATTTGCCGGTAGTGTTCTGGTAAGGCAGAGCGCACTTCCAGGCCATCGGGCAAGGGTACTTCGGGGATGTTTTCCAGGTCAGGGCGTACCATCGAAGCGTCATGAGCAACCGGCTGATAACCCATGCTTTCCAACATCGCGATCAGTCCCTGTTGGGTATCGCACAGATAGATCTCAGAGAGCCTGGATTGCTTTGGCGGATGGGCTGCTGCAATCTGGCGTTGTCGGTCTTCACACCAGCCTAGCAAGGCACGTCCGATGCCTTGACGGCGCCACTCTGGCAGCAGATAACCCTCGGAATGGTAGATGCGATCCCCTTCCACAATATCCCACCACCAAACCCGGCAGTAGCCGATAACTGTGTCGTCGATTTCAGCCATGAGGACATCGAATGACGGATCGCAGTTGATCAAGATGGTGAAATCCCTGGCAACATCTTCCAGGGTATCAACTCGCTCGATCCGATCGGCCTCGCGCGAGGCGGTGCGCACCGCCAGGATGTCCGGGTAATCGACCTCACCCCGAAAGTGTCGGAAAGACAGGCCGATGATCGGCGGTGAGCCGGGCACTAGGATTGTACCTGTGATCGGTTGTGTCATGATGTCTTTTTCTCCTCTTGATATGAATGTGATAAGACGGAAACTTCTTCTGTGGACGCTTTCTCAGTCACAACCTGCGCGTCCGGCAGCTCGATTTCCACCCGCCGGATGCGAGGATGGATCAGACTGATCGACGATGCGATAATGTATAGGATGCTGGTCAGGATGAGCATCAGACCAATGCCGCGCCCCGGCCCCACACCGAGCAACTGCCCCACCCATGTATCAACCAGCGTGCCGCCGGGCATCAGAGCCGGCGTGAACACATAGTCGGCCAGTGGGCCTGACAGCAGCATCCCTAAAGGCATGGCCGAGAAAGAAATCATAGTGCGCACCGAGAACACTCGCCCCTGAACATCGGGCGCGACCTTGCTTTGCCACAACGCCTGGTTGCATCCGTTGGTGATCGGCAGTGTGAACATGAGGCCGAAGGCCCCGGCAGTCAACGGCGGCAGTGACCGTGCAAAGCCGAGCAGCAAGTTGAACAGCCCGCCAAGCATATCGAAAGCTGCCACGCCAAAGATTTTGCGCTTCGGGCCACCCCAGACGCTCATGACAATCGTCCCAGTCATCATGCCCACTCCGGCAATCGAGCCGAACAACCCCAAAACCTCCGGAGATGTTTGAGACAGGATCATCGGCGGGATCAGCGGGTGTGCCAGCATAAACAGGAAGTTGCATACAGCAAAGACTATCAACAAATTGCGCAAGCCTGGACGTTTCCGTAGATAACGCAAACCAAACGATACTTCATGCCAAAACGCAGCCAAACCGGTGAGGTGATGCTCTTCTGTTGTCTGATCAGGATGTGGGATACGGACGAACGCCAGCATCACGATAGAAACAACAAATGTTGCCAGATCGAGGCTAAAGATCAAGTGTGGCCCGATAACGACATACAACACACCGGCAATGCCTGGCGCCAGCAACTCCGAGATGGCATTGGCGGCCTGCGTCATGCCCGATGCTCGGCCCAGGTGTTCTTTGGGGACGAGCATGGTAGTCGCGGCAGCGTAGGCAGGCCACTGAAACGTGTTGGCAGTGGCATTCGTCGCCGTAGCGATGTAAATGAACCACCAGGGCAGGTGGAACCACGAGAACAACACCAACACGCTGATTGTGCTCACGCCGCCCAATACATCGCTGACAATCATGACGAAACGCCGGTCATAACGATCTGCTATCACGCCGGCGATGGGTGAAAACAAGATCCGGGGAACAAAGTAGGCGAGCATATTCAGCGCAAAGCTGGTTGCCGAACCGGTTTGCTCATAGATATAGACACCCAGCGCAAAAGCGGTCAAACCTGAGCCAATCAGCGAGACCAACTGACCAACCCAGATAACGATGAAAGTACGCATTCCACGAGGTAACGCAAATGATTGAAGCATGGTACATTTTTCCTAAAATAATGTGTTGGCTGTTATGCGCCGGCGCGCCGAGCCAGATAGAAAACATATCCATACCACGCTGAGTACTTTCGATGGATGTCCGTTTCCATCTGTGATGCATCGAGCAGCCGGATAGCCTCCGGGTCATCGGCATATTGCTCGCGCAGCAGAGCGATACGTTCCTCCATCGGAGTGTAGTAATCGTCCCACCAATCCGCATCGGGGAGCGTGAAGTAATCGATAAGTTCATAGCCGGCTCCTCGAACAATATGAAGGTTCTCTGTCGCCGTCCTCATGGCAGGATACTCTGTATCCCAGTATCGCTTACACTCGTCAGGAGGCTCGGATTTCAGCCAGGTAATCTCGGTGACGGCAATGTGCCCATCGATCTTGACCATCGGTCGCCAGGTTCGAAGACCTTCCGCGAAGCCCATGATGTAAATCGCTCCCTCCGACCAGATCAGATCGAAGCTTTCTTCCGGGAAGGCCAGGGCATCCATCGACATATTGGTAACCGTGATCTGATCGGCAACCCCTGCTTCGCGTGCCCGGCGTTCAAGCCCGTCCAGGAAGGGCTGGTGCGTGTCGACTGCGACAATGGCACCGCCGGTTTCTTTCGCCAGCGCGATGGTCTGCTTGCCGGGGCCACAGCCTACATCCAGGATGGAAGAGTGGGCCGGTAGCTCCTTCAAAAGTGATAAAGCCTTGAGCATCGATGCATGGCTGCCGGGTCCCTCTCTGGGAAGGTCTTTATGAATTTCGAAGAAAATACCCACTGTGAATCTCCTTAGTCGGTTAAAAGGTAACTATTCAGCGGTTAGCTGTAAACTAAAACTCGCCACTTGTCACTCAAAACTGTCAAGCAGCCGGCACCAACAACTGAATAGTTACGTTAAAGAAATAAAACAGCCACGGGGTTTTAATACCCCGTAGCTGCTCAATCACAACAGAAAACCGCCGCGGGGCCAGGAGCTCACCCGCGGCGGTTCGATGACAATGTCAGTCAGGCTCGATCAGCAGGCAAACTCCACCCAAAACAGAACTACACCACCATCGGTGCAAATCTTTGCAAAGAGAAAAGAGTTTGAACTGATCACAAGACCCTTCCAGAAAATCTACTCAATGACGCTATTCTAAACAAGCTGAGACAGGTTGTCAAACTCACGGACCCGGCTCAATTTGCTTAAGTGTGTAACTCGATCTTTAATAGCCGGAGCGTCGAGGGGTGCCACGCGACCGCTCGCGACCGCTACCGCTGCCTTTCCCTCCACCGAATCCACCGCCGCCTCGACTACCACCAAAGCCACCGCCACCGCTGCCTCTGCCACCACCAAAACCGCCTCCGCCGCCACCACCTCGACTCCCGCCAAAACCACCACCTCTGGAGTCTCGTTCACGTGGTGGGCGTGCTTCATCGACCTTTATTTCCCGGTCATGGAGCATATGCCCATTAAGGGTACGGATTGCTTCTTGAGCGGCTTCGGCTGTTTCCATCTCTACAAAGCCAAAGCCTTTGGGTCGACCGGTCTCCCGGTCGGTCATGAGTGATACAGAGGCAACTGCACCAGCCGAGGCAAATAGCTCGCGGAGTTCATTCTCAGTAGCATCGTAGCTCAAATTGCCAATATATAGTTTTTTATTCACCTTGGATCCTTTCCACGAGCAGCCACAGCTGTATCATGGTAAAAAAGAAAAACCATCAAATCTTCGCGCTGATGGTCATGTTCAAACGAGAAGAGGATATTGAGTGTATCTGATGAGAGTGTATGCATATTGGTGGGTATTGTCAAATCACCCCTAACCTGGACCAGCAGAAACCAAATAGGATATCCGCGAAATCTGAGCTGAAAAGCTCCCTTGGTCCTTCGCCCACTGCCGGATTTCGATCTGGACAAGATAGTACATACGTACTATAATGGATAACGTCACTAGAGTGCCTGCTCCATCGCTCCCAAAAGACGCCATTCGGCGTCGGATAGATGGATTTGGTATACTACCGGGCGACAATCTCAGTCCATTCAACCAGGAGTACAGATGTAACATGGATCGCCAGATAATCAAGCAGATCGCTGTTCTCCACCATCCAAAGATCGAGGCAACGCGCGCAGTTGCCAGGGAGATCCACGATTGGTTGACCGCACAGAAAATCGATGCCTGGATGGGGGTAACATGGGATGAAGCAAGCATTCGCCCACGACTGTTAACTGCCGACCTGATTGTTGTTTTGGGAGGCGATGGATCGATGCTGCGGGTAGCCCGTATGGTTGCTGTTCAGGAAATTCCCATCGTGGGAGTCAATATGGGAAGGCTGGGATTTTTATCGGAGATGACTCCCTCCAACTGGCAGTTGATCTTACCAAAGATACTGGCCGGTCAATACTGGCTGGAAAAAAGGATGATGCTCCATGCTCAAGCCTGGAGAGAAGACCAATTGCTGGGCAAGCATCTGGCGCTCAATGATGTGGTCGTCAGCAGGGGTTCACTGGCGCGAGTGGTATGGCTCAAAACGCAGATCGATGGTGACCCGCTAACCACCTATACCGCCGATGGGCTGATTCTGAGCACTCCAACCGGCTCGACGGCTTATGCACTGGCGGCTGGCGGCCCGATCTTGCCACCCGATCTGCGCAACATTCTGGTGATCCCGATTGCGCCACATATGAGTCTGAATCGGGCGATTGTACTGCCGGAGGGGGCAGTGATTCGCGTCAGCGTACGCACAGATCATCAAGCAATCTTGACCGTCGATGGGCAGTTCGAGGTCGATCTGCAAGATGGCGATCGCATCGAGGTACTGGCCAGTGAACACGCCAGCAACTTTGTAAGGACGGGAAAACCAACCTATTTCTACCACACTCTGCTTGACAGATTGGGGCCAAAACAACCGGAGGAGATGTAAGCGATGGCAGAAGAACCTTCGGGCGACACGCTGTTCTGCACGGTACATCCAACCGTCGAAACAACTCTGCGCTGTAACAAGTGCAACCGCCCTATGTGCATCAAATGCGCCCGACGCACCCCAGTAGGATACCGATGTAAAGAATGTGTACGAGGACAACAACAGATCTTTTACAACGCCCAGCCGCTAGATTTGGTTCTTCAGGGGATCAGCAGCCTGGTACTTGGCACCATAGGCGCCATATTGGTGAATATGATTGGATCTCTGGGGTTCTTTGGCTGGATCATTGCCTTTATGGGCTCATCAGCAGCAGGAGCACTGATTGCCAATATCGCTCATCGTGTGGCAGGTAAGCGACGCGCGCGTTACTCCTGGTTAGTTGTGGCTGCCGGAATCGTCTTGGGCGCGGTGGTGGTAGCGATTGTCCCTATACTGCTCTACTCCATCGTGTATATCCAGGCAATAGCGGGTACAGATCCAGAGCTGATGGCGGACAGTTTGGGTGGGTTAGGTCTGATGGGTCTGATGGGTTTTGCCAATATCGGTTGGTGGATTTACGTCATCGTTGCAACCGGGGCGGCCATCAGCAGTCTGCGGATGGGCCGATAGGGGATGGGCAACCTGTGGCATGGGTGGCGTTCGCCAATGACGCAAGCCAAAAATATGTTAGAACTAGCACAGTTGGGCGGAAATAGCCTGGCAGTAAAGAAGCCATTCACACCCAACTGTTTAAGTGTTTCGCAGGTGGCCATAACCGACGGCTTACTTATGCCGCGAAACACTAGCTGGTTCCGTTGAAACTTAGAGCACACAGTCACTCCTGCTATAAGGAGCTCTAAAAAATGATCACTAAACAACTTTCCCGGTTGAGTCTGCAATCAGGACTATGGATGCGTAAGTTAATCAATTCTCATTCCTAATCAATCAGGCAGGAATTATAGAAACATATGTTAAAAGAAATTTCGATCAAAGACTTTGCAATCATTGATGAGCTTAATCTCAAGTTCGCATCGGGGTTTAATGTCTTGACCGGTGAGACCGGCGCGGGCAAATCCATCATTCTGGATGCAGTCTCTCTTCTGCTGGGTGGACGAGGAGATATCGACGATGTGCGCAGCGGCGAGCAAGTGGCATTTGTCGAGGGTTCATTTGAGTTGAAGAAAGGCCCAGTGCGCCGGCAGGTGGATGCCATCTTGAGCCGTGAGGAATTGCAAGGGGACACACCTGATACGCTGATTCTCACCCGCGAAGTGCGGCGCGGTGGCCGAAATGTATGCCGAATCAATGGGCATACTGTATCGCTGAATCTGCTCAAGGAGATCGGGGAAGAGCTGGTCGATATTCACGGTCAGACCGAACACCTCTCGTTGCTCAAGCCTGCCTCGCACCTGGATTTACTGGATCGATATGGGAATCTGTACGAGCAGCGAACAGAGCTGGCAAAAGTCGTGGCGCAGGTGCAGGCAGTGCGATTGGATCTGCATAACCTGCTATCTGATGAAGCTACGATCAAGCAGCGCGCCGAACTGCTGACTTATCAGGTCGAAGAGATTACATCGGCCGAGATCAAACCCGGCGAAGACGAAGACCTGCGTGAGGAAACCAGGCGACTTGCCAATGCCGAACAGCTGGCTGAGTTGGCAACAGAGGCCTACCGGGCACTCCGCCAGCCATTGGAAGGCACCCCTTCGGCCAGCGATTTGCTTAGCATTGCCGCTGAAGCATTGACCGGATTGGTCAAGATCGATGGCGGGGCTAAGGAAATCGCCGAGATGGCCGAATCGCTCTCTATCCAGGCCGACGAACTGGCCCGTAGTCTGGCCGACTATCAGAACCGGATCGAGTACGATCCTGGGCGCCTACACGAGGCCGAGATGCGGCTTGAGATGATCAATCAGCTCAAACGCCGGTATAACTGCCAGACCATAGAAGAGCTGGTCGAATCAGCAGCAGAGGCTGGTCGCCAGTTGGAGAGCATCGAGCACAGCAGCGAGCGTATTGCGGAACTTCAAAGCCAGGAGGGCGTGCTTCTGGCCGAAATTGGACGGCTGGGAGCATCGCTTTCCAGTGCTCGTGTCGGCATTGCCGATGCGCTTTCCAAAGCCATCGAAGCTGAGTTGGCCGATCTCAAAATGGAAAATGCACGCTTCGGGGTATCGATCGAGCAAATCGATGATCCGGAGGGAGCGCCGGTTGGAGATTATCGGGTGGGCTTTAATGAGACCGGTATCGATCAGGTGGAGTTCTTGATCGCGCCCAACCTGGGCGAGCCACTCAAACCCATCGCCCGGATTGCATCCGGCGGCGAGACCTCGCGCATCATGCTGGCACTCAAGGCCGTTCTCTCGCGGGCAGATCAAACTCCCACGCTGATCTTCGACGAGATCGATTCTGGGATCGGTGGGCGCATTGGCGCGATTGTTGGACAAAAGCTCTGGGCGCTCTCGAACACTCACCAGGTCCTGGTGGTCACCCACCTGCCTCAGTTGGCGGGTTTCAGCGACACACATCTCAAGGTCGAGAAGCGGGTCAAAGACCACCGTACTGTGACGCAGATTACGCCGTTGAATGGAACTGGACGCATTGAGGAGTTGACTGCCATGCTGGGGCCAGAGGCCGAATCGGCACGACAAAGCGCGCAAGAGCTTCTAGAATACGTAAAGGCGATCAAAAAGCAATCACCGCAAAAGCAAGGGGTGACAGCCCCTGATCGTTAAGCGGTTAGCATAAGCGTCAACTTAAGCAAAAAACTTCTTGATCTCTCGCAAAAAAGATCATGATCTTTTTCTTGACTTACCAAATCTGTTGTCGAGCAACAACGACGGAAAATAACCTTAAGTTGACAGGTATGAAGCGGGTAGGATTAGGGTAGCAAAACCACCCAGAGGTGGGAGCCTACATATACAATAACGAAGCTCTTTGATTGGGGATAGCAAAAACATCAGAGGATGTTTCTCATCGCCTGAATTTTCCGCGGAGAAAAACGCTTGGCTGGGAGTGGCTATATGTTGATAGCTACAGCCACTCACCTTCCTCAAGCTCTTCCTCATCGTCGGCCCAATCATCGCCTAGATAATCCAGCTCAAGCGGGCGCACATTGGTGACCTCCAGGCTGGTATGGCACTCAGGGCACGTCACCGGGTCCCATAGCTCGACACTATCCTTGATCCAGATTGGGGCAAGACATTCAGGACACCGGGCTTTCTGACGCCCTACATTTTCACGACCCACAACAACAACTCCCTCAAAGTAAATATATGTTGTTGAAGAAGCATCATATATCACATTCTGCTAGAGAGCAACTCGCCTATCCGGATGATTCCATTCTTGCCGATCCGGCAGGTGGGCGGTACGATCATACCTATGAATAATCGACCCATCATTCGACACATTGCAACTCTGGCTCTGGCTACTACATTGATGAGCCTGAGCGTTTGTGCTTCTCAAACTCACACGGTTGTGGCACAGCTTCTTCAGTCAACACCGACCGGCAGCCAGATCCAGATCCCAACCGGCACGCCAACGCAGGTCGGCGGACCAACTGCGACGCCTTCCCGCACGCCAAGCATTGCGCCGGTGATGGCTCAGGTGATACAGGAAGCTCGTTTACGCACCGCACCTGACATTGGTACCGATGCAAACATTGTCGCTACACTTGAAGGTGGCACAATACTGCCCGTCGTTGGACAATGGTTAGGCTATCACTGGCTATTAGTCAGCTGGGCAGAGGCACCGGGTGGGCAGGCCTGGATACATGATTCAGTGGTGGAGATTACCGGCGATCTGACCACTGTGCCGGCTGTCACTCCGCAACCTCAGGCAACTGTTGAGCCGACTCAAGCTGCACTCGATGCCACGGCAACTGTTATTCTACAAACGCCTGGAGGGCCTGAAACAGCCACTGCCATCGCCTTCTCCATGCCTTCCGGCGTCTATACTGTCACCCCTGGCGCTCAGACTGTTGGGGGAGCATTACCCACCTTCACCCCACCCGATCCTTATGTTCAGCCGGAAACTCTCTCTCCACCTGATGGCTCGACACAGTCACGGCGAGGCCCGGCCCCTGCTATCTTGATCATTGCGCTAGGAGCCATGGGATTATTGACGTTAGCGGTTGGACTTGTCAAGCGGGTGTAGTAGTTGCCGGAAGTTATCTACCCATCATCTCGAAGGTCTGCATACCCCATCTCGATCATCCAGGGGCAGATGATCGGCCCGCCGTGACTGTCGGCGATGGGCGGATCGACCGGCAGTCCATTGAAACCCAGGAAGTAGCCGGCCGGCCCGGTCAGTTGTTCGCGTGCTGCCTCCGAGAGTTCGGGATCGCCAATAGCAATGGCGTGAATATGGATGGGTGAATTGGCGTACAGATCACCTTGCTCGCGCAGCCAGGCGGCAAAACCCGCTCGCCGCAATGACAGGATAATCGCATCCATCTCTTCATTGAGAATATGATTCCAGTCGTTGGGATCGCGCACCGAGAGATCGACCGCCCCACCCCCATCATGTGTACCAAAACTGGCCGACACCCCCGGTGAATACGATCCCTGTGTGATGGCTTTCATATAATCATATGAATCACTACCATAGAGCCGCTGGGCATGTTGGAGCATCCATACGGTACGCTGGCTGAGGATCATATCTTCTTTGACTTTGACTCGCTGCATGTCATCGGGTGGACGCTCGCAGCCATAAGGCGTTGGTGTGAGGGTGGGCGTACAAGTCAGCGTGGGTGTAGACGACGGAACAGGCGATGGCGTGATGATTGTTGGGGTAGCAACGGTTGTAGTAACCGGCACGATCCGGGTCGCAGACAAGGCATCGACATATCCCGGCGATATCGCGATATCAGGCAAGTTGCATGCCGACAGTAAAGCCGCAGTCAGGACAATACCGACTATTGGCAAAGTTTTCTGGACGATCATAGTGGGCTCAGGTACCTCACTACACGGGCGGGAACTCCTACCACAACAGCGTGATCGGGAACATCGGTATTGACAAAAGCACCACCGGTTACTCTTGCTCCGGCGCCGATTGTCACCCGGCTGTTAATGCTGGCCCCCATCTCGATGACAACATGATCACCTATCTGAACATAGCTCGATATCTGCGCACCTTGCCCAACATAGACATTAGCGCCCAGATGGGCATCATGATCAATGCTGGCACCCAGATTGATCAGACTGTATCGTCCGATCTGGCTGCCGGCGCTAATGATTGCGCCACCCCGTACTACTGTGCCCTCACCAACTTTCGCCAGAGGCGAGATCACGGCGCTGCGATGGATTGCCGTCATAGATGGTATCTTCTCCAGATCCAGCCTGCGGATCAACCGCATTCGCACATCCATCAGATCAGGACCTAGCGCAAATACGGCATGGAGCCCCGGATGCTGATCGGCGAGTTGGGGCAAGATATCGTCATCGCCCAGAATGCGTAGTGTGATGCCCTCACCGACGCTGCGCTCACTGATGCCCAATGCCTTATCAGTACAGCCAATCAGCCGCACATCAAGACGAGCATTCAGGATTTCGTGAACCACGGTTGCATACCCGCCCGCGCCGAGTATGACAACAGGGATCTTGTCTTCAGCCATTCCGTTCTCCTTTTTTTTGCTCCAGGTTGATCTATAATTCACTTTCATGATTAAGGTATCACGGTCGGGATTTTCCGGCAATTTGCTATCATAATTCCAAGCGAGGCTGGACACTATGAATTTATTGGACATTGTGCAGAGATCCAGGAAACCGTCGCCCTGGTCTGAGGGTGACAAGATCCCCTGGAATGATCCCGAGTTCAGCCGGCGAATGCTCGCCGAGCACCTTGACCAGGCGCATGACGCAGCCAGTCGCCGCTTCGAGATCATTGACAGACATGTTGATTGGATCCACCGGGCTGTGCTGGCGTCAAAGCCGACCCGGGTGCTTGACCTGGGCTGTGGCCCCGGGCTGTACACCAGTCGCCTTGCAGCTTTGGGGCACGAATGTGTCGGCATCGATTTCTCCCCTGCTTCGATTGCCTATGCCGACGAAGAGGCACGCAGAAACAAACTACGCTGTACCTATCTCCACCAGGATATCCGAACAGCCGATTATGGAACCGGCTACGGATTGGTGATGTCGATCTTCGGCGAGTTCAACGTCTTTAGACCTGATGACGCTAAAGGCATCCTGAAAAAGGCTCATCAAGCTCTGAGAGAAAATGGCTTCCTCCTGATGGAACCCCATCCCTTTGAAGTCGTCCGGCAGCTTGGTGAGCAGTCTCCTTGCTGGTATTCCGGTGAGGGTGGATTGTTTTCGGCTCGACCTCATCTTTGTCTCCAGGAAAGCTTTTGGGACGCTGAGGGGCTGGTAGCCATCGAACGCTATTTCATCGTCGACGCAGCTACCGGAGAGGCCACCCGCCACTCCGCCAGTATGCAGGCATACACCGATGACGGATATCGAGAGCTGTTGGCAGAATGCGGCTTCGGTGATGTGACATTTTATGAAACGATGGGTGATCTTGTGAGCAAGGCACAGAGCAATTTGTTTGCTATTGTTTCGAAGAAACACTAAAGGCACAGCGGGCAGAGCCGTCATCCTGTTACTGTTTTTACGCAGGTGATCAGGTGTTGCCCGCCTATTGCCGATCAAGTCTAACATCGTGGTCAAGCAGCGATATTCAAAGAGTCTCGTTCATCTCAACACTGTCATTCCCATGAAATGCCTGCCCCTGCGAAAGCGGGGGGCGGGAATCCACTCCACTCGCCACCTTGTCTCTTCCATATCCCACCTGCCGAGCCTGCCCTCGTGAAAGCGGGGTCGTAGGTGTTGGCATGGATCCACTTGTCCCGCATAGGGTTATTGATATAGACCTTTCGGGAAAGGGAAAACAGAGCCGAACAGTGATGGGAGAGGGAGGAGACATCGGATATGATACCATAGCGGGAGGAAAACGAGGGTCAGATGAGCGAATCGCTGCATCGATGGAACACAGAGCGGCGAAGCATAGAGCTTGACGCGTTGAAAAATGATGAGGCAAGTCTGCTGCTACTCGGGCTGGAAGACCCGATACTGATGAAGATCGAAACGTATTGGCTGTATCAAGCGGGTTACGCGGCGGAAGACATAGCGCAAGCCTTTGGGTATACACGGACCTATTTGTACAAGCTGATGAAAACAGGCGGGGTCGAGGAACTGGCGGACAAGCGATGGGGAACGGGGCCGCGCACACGGACAGCGGATCGGGAAGCAGCAGTACTGCGGGTTAAGGCGCTGGAGCCGCAGCGAGGGGATGGCGATCTGGCAGCGGAGTTCCAGACGGATCGCAGCACGGTCTACGAGTTGCTCAAAGAACACGGACTACAGGATTTGCATCGTGTGTTGACAGCCAATTCACCCCCAACAAGCACCGCCGAGACAGAGGCGGAAAAAGGGGGCGAGAGATCATCCCTTGCGAGCAGGCATTGCTCTTGACACTGTTGAATCCGCTGGCGGTGGCAGGGACGTATGAGGCTTTGTCTCCCTTGAGCGTAGCGAAGCCGGGCGACCAATTACACTGATGGAACGCTGCAAACCAGCCTGCTATTCCTGAGCACGATGGGTATCACGTGGTTATCGCACATCAATGACCAGCCAATGGCATCGTGGGGCACGGTGCTCGACACAGCGCGGCGGCCCGATGCGGATACACTCTACGACTACTTACAAGCTCTGCAAGTCAGA
>JAFGLD010000180.1 GCA_016928235.1 Anaerolineae bacterium
ACAGAGATGCAACACAGTCGTTCCGTATATCTGGCAGGGCCTTATCAAAAATTGGGCTGTTTTGGGGCGTTGTGCAAATAACCCCAATCTTACACGCGATTCTCTACCACTTATCCCATCTTGATAACCAGTCATCTGCCACACACAATCTACTCTTCTTGTCTGTGGTATGATTGGCATTGAGGTGACCAAGGCAGTGTGCAAAACCAGCCCACGCCTTTGAGATTCCATCTGATCGGAGCTTCTCCTGCTGTTAAAATCGTCGTGCGCGAGAATCGGCCATGCATAAGACATCGGGCCAGCCGGATTACAAAGCATCCGACCTTATCCGACACATCCCGGATGTTCATGGGCTGGACACGGCGTTCCTGTTTGTGCTCGTGACATTGGCTGTCGTGGTATTGGCGTGGTACGGGCGCCATCTCGTGCCTCCTGTATCCCCTTTTCAGCCAAATGCTTTGATCCTTTTCATCCGCAACCCATATTGGTTGGGTTATTCGCTCCAGACCAGCCTTATCCCCATCGTTCTTATATACTTCTTTAGCCATAGCCAACTGTTTCAGCGCATTGTCTCGGATGAGGCGCTACCGGATGATCGGCTCAACCTGATCAGCACATTGGTTGCCTTTCAGCTACTAACCTTGACCCTGGAAATCATTCTGACGCATTCGAATATCAACCTGCCGCCGGGTTTTGGATTTGTTCAAGCACTTAGCTACACGCTGCTCATTCCCATTGTTGCCGGCTTGTTAGGAGGGTGGCGCGTGGGTTTGTCCGTGGGGGTGAACATCCTATGGGTGCGGGGTACCTATGATTTCCTTTTTCGTACCGCGCATCTCAGCTTCTATCGTTACGAGAGTCTGGCCAGCTGGTGGGCAAGCTTAGGCTGGCTGCAAATTGTGCTCCAGCACTATCTGACCAACGCGTGGGCGATAACCCCTGTGTGGGCAGGCATCGTAACAGGTGCGGTTGCTGCCAGATTAGGACATCGCCGTTTTTCATCCTCCATCCTGCTTGGGATTGTGGCTGTTATGTATGTCGGGACAGGGGTGCTGACCGTCATCAACCGCGGCGGTCAGACCGCGGTTTTGTGGCTGCCCACGATGCTGATTGACGGGGCTGGCCTGTTGGCTGTTGGATTGATGATTGGCAGTGCTCGCTCTCATCTGGCGCAGCGCAAGGCCGAGGCAGCCGAGCTGGCATTAGCGCGTGCCGAGTTGCAGGCCCTGCGGGCTCAGATCAATCCTCATTTCCTTTTTAATGCCCTCACTACCATCCGTTACCTGGTACGCACCGATCCGCCTTCGGCGCGCCAGCTGCTGCTCGATCTCTCTCAGATTTTGCAGAGGGCGCTGCGTTCCGAGCAGTTTGTGCCATTACGGGATGAACTGGATTACGTCAGGTCTTGTCTGGCGCTCGAAAAGGCGCGCTTTGGCGATCGTCTACGGGTGGATTGGAGCCTGCCTCCTGATGATGATCTGGAACATCCGGTACCTGTCTTGATCTTGCAACCTGTGGTTGAAAACGCGGTTTTTCACGGGATTAGCGCCCAGACCAGTGGTGGGCATATCCACATTGCTGTCCGGCGCCAAAGTGAAATGCTCGTGCTGGAGGTGGTCGATGATGGATGTGGCATCGAGCCCAACCTGTTAGCTGATATTCTTGCTCCGAAAGTGGTAAATGCGCATGGTCCAGGTATCGGCTTACGCAATATCGACGGGCGGCTGCGCGCTCTGTATGGAGATCGCTACAGTTTGTCTATCCAATCTGTGGTCGGCGAAGGAACGCGAGTCCAGATCACCATTCCGATGGATGTAGAAGGAGGAGGGTAGACATGCTAATTTTGATTGCCGAAGACGAAGCTCCGGCTCGCAACGAGCTGCGTTATACGCTTGAGGAACTGGCCCCTGATGCGTCTTTCTTTGAAGCAGCTAATGGCCAGGAGGCGTTAGATATTGTCGAGCGTGAGCCAATTGAGGTGGCCTTTCTTGACATCCGGATGCCCGGCCTGGATGGGCTGGCAGTCGCGGCCACTATCATGGAGAAGCCGAACCCCCCTTTGATCGTATTCACGACGGCTTACGATGAGCACGCGCTGCAAGCGTTTGAGCTGGCTGCTCTGGACTACGTGGTCAAGCCCTTCGATGAGCGGCGGCTGGCCCAGACACTCGAGCGCGTGCGGCTGGCGCTCTCGGAGCGCACGGCATTGGCGCAAAGGCAGATTGGTGTTCAAGGCTATCTGCAGGCCACTGCCCCTTTACCCAGACTATGGGCTCAACAGGAAAATGAAAGTTGGGTCTTGTTGGACTATCAGGATGTATTGTGGGTGGTAGCCGAAAACGGCCGGGTCTACGTCCAAACAGCCTCCCATGGTAAATTGTTGGTGCGCCAGACTCTCAAGGAACTCGAGATACGTTTGGGACTGCATCAGTTTACCCGCGTCCACAAAAGCTACCTGGTGAATCTGGCCCATGTGGCCGAGCTATCGCCCTGGTTCTCCGGTACGTTTGTCATCCGTATGGCCGACGAGGGCCGGACACAAATTCCCCTCTCGCGCAGCTATGCTGCCCGATTCAGGAAGCTGACCGGATGGGATGAGTAGGGTAGTCTATCACATATGCTGACATCAACGAGCGGTGGTTGGAAGGGAAGACAATGAGGCGATTCATTGCCTGGGCAGTGATTGTGATCGGCAATTTGCTCGTTCTGGGTCTGATGCTTGTTCTGTCTTCTCAGGAGCCTGCATTCTACTTCAAAGAGACCTTTGATGACCCAACTCTGCTCGGTTGGGAACATTCTCCTGGCGTGCGGGTGGTGAACCAGGTGCTGCGTATCGAACCGGGGAATGCGGCCTTCTACCCCAAATCTTTGGGCAACTTATCTTTGACGATTAGAGCCCGGCGCCTGGGGAATGGGGCTTTGTCGGTGAACTACTGTGCCGGGGATCAAGGAGCCTATATTTTCCGGTTTGGAGATGATTCCATCGTCCTAATCCGTGAACAGGCAGCTCGTGAAGAGAAGCTGGCCGCGGCGCCGATATCGATCCCTCCTAATACCTGGGTGACTGTTCACATTATCTACACTGAGGGCAATCATGTTATCAGCCTGGACGGCAAGCGAGTCCTGCTTGCTTACGATTCTCATCTCCTGCCTCCCAGCGGCATCTTTCTTGTCAACACGGGAGAGGAAGGTGCAGTAGGGGAGTTTGATGATCTGGAAATGAGGGGGGACGAGCACGAGCCTTATCTTCCCTAATCGTCCGGGCGAATAGGGTATACACCAGAGCCACGCCACATTCGGGGCGTCTCATTCGCTGCCTTTTGCATCTCAGCCACGTTTTTCTACCACATATCCATCCCTCGTAACCAGTTAACGGAAAAGCCTTCATTTGCCATCTTCGGGTATGGCAGAATAAACCTGGAGTTGCGGGCGGGTTGGAAGAACCGGATAACAGCCGCCTTGCATGGTGCCGAGGAGAGGGGGCGAGTGTGTTCAAACCGCGCGACGCAAAGGACAGCCAGGCAAAAACGGATCCCAAAGATGCTTCATCTCCATTCCGGCCGCCGGCCGTCTCTTTACCTAAGGGCGGCGGGGCCATCCGGGGCATCGACGAGAAGTTCTCGGTCAATGCCGCCACCGGGACCGCTTCCCAAAGCATCCCGATTGCCACTTCTCCCGGCCGGCAGGGCTTCTCTCCGCAGCTGGCGCTCAGCTACGATTCCGGCGCGGGCAACGGGTCGTTCGGCCTGGGCTGGAGCCTCTCACTGCCGGCAATCACCCGCAAGACCGACAAGGGCTTGTCCCAATACCACGATGCCGAGGAATCGGATGTCTTCATCCTGTCGGGCAGCGAGGATCTGGTCCCTGTTCTGGAAGAGTCTAACGGGGAGTGGGAGTCGGCAACACCGTCCACGCGAACAATCGATGACGTTACCTACACGATACAGTTTTATCGTCCCAGGATCGAAGGGCTGTTTGCACGCATCGAGCGCTGGACAGCGGACAACGGCGATGTGCATTGGCGCTCGATTTCCAAAGACAACATCACGACGCTCTACGGCAAGGATGCCGATTCACAGATCGCTGATCCTGGCGTTCCGTCCCGCGTATTCAGCTGGTTGATCTGCGAAAGCTACGACGACAAGGGCAATGCCATCCTCTACGAGTACACAGAGGAAGATTCTGAGGGCATCGACCTGGCACAGGTCCATGAGCGCAATCGCACTGAGGGAACCCGCGCGGCCAACCGCTACCTGAAGCACATCTACTACGGCAACTGCACCCCGCACAAAGCCGGGGAGGACATGACAGGCATCGATGACTGGCTGTTCGAAGTCGTCTTCGACTACGGCGAGCACTACCAGGAGCAGTCGCCGGATGCGCAGGGATGCGTGTTTGCCACAGCGTCGCCGCAGACCCAGCAAGCCTGGGATGTCCGGCTCGATCCGTTCTCCAGCTACCGCGCCGGCTTCGAGGTGCGCACCTACCGCCTGTGCCAGCGCGTCTTGATGTTCCACCACTTCCCGGACGAGGCTGTTGGCTCGGACTGCCTGGTTGCATCGACCGACTTCGAGTACGACGAGAATGCCTTTGCCTCCTTCCTGGTCTCGGTCACCCATTCCGGCTACGTGCGGCAGTCGGGCAGCAGCTTCCTCAAGCAGTCCCTGCCGCCGTTGGAGTTCGAGTATTCTGCAGTCAAGCTCGACCAGACTATCCACGGCATCGATGCAGACAGCCTGGAGAACCTGCCGGTCGGCCTGAGCAGTCCCTACCAGTGGGTCGATCTGGATGGCGAGGGGGTATCGGGCATCCTGACCGAGCAGGCCAGCGCCTGGTACTACAAGCGTAACCTGGGTGGCGGTTCCTCGCAGGCTGCTCCGCACTTTGCCCCGCTGGAACGGGTGGCATCGATGCCCGCGCCGGCCAACCTGGGTGGCGGGCAGCAGCTGCTCGACTTGGCGGGCGATGGCCAGCTCGACGTGGTGCAGTTCGGCGGTTCTCTGCCCGGCTACTTCGAGCGCACACTGGACGAGAGCTGGGAATCGCTGATCCCCTTCACGTCCCTGCCCAACATCGCCTGGAACGATCCCAACCTGCGCTTCGTCGACCTGACCGGCGATGGCCACGCCGACCTGCTGATCACCGAGAACGATGTCTTTACCTGGCACCTCTCGCTGGCCGAGGCGGGCTTTGCCGAGGCCGAAAAGACCTGGCAACCCCTCGACGAAGAGGAGGGGCCCCGGCTGGTCTTTGCCGATGGCACGCAGTCGATCTATCTGGCCGACCTCTCTGGTGATGGGCTGATCGACCTGGCCCGCATCCACAACGGCGAGGTCTGCTACTGGCCGAGCCTGGGCTATGGGCGCTTCGGCGCCAAAGTAACGATGGACAACGCCCCCTGGCTCGACGCTCCCGATCAGTTCAACCAGCAACGCGTCCGGCTGGCCGATATTGATGGCTCCGGCACGACCGACATCATCTACCTGGGGCGTGACAGCATCGACATCTACCGCAATCAGGCCGGCAACGGCTGGACTGACGCCGAAAGCCTGGTCGATTTCCCTCGCACCGACAACCTGTCGTCGGTAACGGTCATCGATTTACTGGGCAGCGGCACGGCCTGCCTGGTCTGGTCTTCGCCCCTGCCCGCCGATGCCGGAGAGCCGATGCGCTACGTCGACCTGATGGGGGGGCAGAAGCCGCACCTGCTGGTTGGCGTCAAGAACAACCTGGGCGCCGAGACCCGCATCCATTACGTCTCTTCGACCACCTTTTATCTGAAGGACAAACTGGCCGGCCAACCCTGGATCACCAAGCTGCCCTTTCCGGTGCACGTCGTCGAGCGGGTGGAGATCTTCGACCGCATCAGCCGCAACTATTTTGCCTCGCGCTACGCCTACCATCATGGCTACTTCGACGGCGTCGAGCGCGAGTTCCGCGGCTTTGGCCTGGTTGAGCAGTGGGATACCGAGCAGTTCGCCGAAGGCACTCCGCAATCACTGCCTCCCAAATACGGAATTGGCCAGGTGGCGACCTATGCCAGCCAGGGTGTCTGGCAATTCTCCTTCCGACCGATTACCAGTGTCAGGCCTTCCATTTATCCTGACGGAGGGTGGTTTTACTTCTTTGAGGGCATCCAAAGCGGGATCCCCGAGCAGGATATCCTTCTGCTGAAGGATGCGGGTGAACATGCTTCAGACTACGTTTGGGATGGGACATCAGAGGGGGAATTGGCTGTATTCGCCAGGGATGTCCCACCAACGGCAACCAACCTCGATGCCACGTCGCACATCCCGCCCGTTCTGACCAAAACCTGGTTCCACACCGGCGCCTATTTCGCAGGGCAGGCCATATCGACCCAGTTTGAAGCCGAATATTACCGCGAAGGAGATCTCAGCCTGAGCAAGGACGGCCTGAGCGATACCCAGCTGGCGGCCATGCTGCTCGATGATACGGTGCCACCGGACGACCTGTCTGCGGCGGAGGATCGCGAAGCCTGCCGCGCGCTCAAGGGCGCGACCCTGCGCCAGGAGATCTACGCGCTCGACGGCAGCGAAGAGGAAGACCGCCCCTACAGCGTCTCCGAGCGCAATTTCACCATCGAGTGTCTCCAACCGAGGGAGGGGAACCGGCACGCCGTTTTCTTCACCCACCCGCGCGAGACACTGACGTTCCACTACGAGCGCAAGCTGTTCGATGTTGGGGGAGAGCTGCTGGCCGATCCGCGCGTTGCGCACGAGATGGTGCTTTCGGTGGACGATTACGGCAACGTGCTGGAGGCGGTCTCGATTGCCTACGGGCGTCGCCACAAGGGCACCGACAGCATTCTGTTGGCTACCGACGGCAAGGGGAAGATGCCCAAAGATATTCAGAAAGACATCCAGGTTATTTATACCGCGAGCAGCTACACCAATGCGGTCGATGAAGCTGACAATTATCGTACACCGCTGTTGAGCGAAACGTGCACCTACCAGCTGCTCGGCCTCACACCTGTTTCTGAGGAAGAGATATCAGGGGTGACCGTCCTGTTCGATTTTGAGGGGATGGTCGAGAACGTCGAAGACGCCTGCGACGGAGCGCACGACCAGCCTTACGAGGAGTGGAATGTAGAGAAGAACGAGCCCTGGCGCCGGCCGATCGAGCACGTGCGCCAGCTATATTATGATGACGACGATCTCTCCAGCCCGCTGACGTTGGGTACTCTGAAGTCGCTGGGCCTGCCCTACGAGACGTACAAGCTGGCCTTCACGCCAGGGCTGCTCACGCAGGTATACGGCAGCCAGGTCACCGATACCATGCTCTCAAAAGACGGGGGCTACGTCCACAGTGAAAGGGATGCCAACTGGTGGATACCTTCTGGGCGGCCGCTGTTCGATGCCAATGCCGCCAATCACTTCTACCTGCCTACCCGGTACATCGATCCCTTCGGAAACATCACCACCGTGCGCTACGATGCCTACGACCTGCTGCTGCTGGAGACCGAGGACACGCTGCACAACAAGACCACCATCGGCGAACGCGACGCTCAGGGCGCCATCACCCCCGGCAACGATTACCGCGTCTTGCAGGCTGCCCTGGTTACCGATCCCAACGGCAACTGCTCGGCAGCGGCCTTCGATGCACTGGGAATGGTGGTCGGCACAGCGGTGATGGGCAAATCCACCGAGAACCTGGGCGATTCGCTCAGCGGCTTCACCGCCGACCTGGATCTGGCCACCATTCTGTCTCATCTTCAAAGTCCGCTAACCAACCCCCAGGCTATCTTGAAGGACGCCACCACCCGGCTGGTCTACGACCTGTTCGCCTACCAGCGCACCGAGAACGACACCCAGCCGCAGCCGGCTGCCGTCTACACGCTGGCCCGCGAGACGCACGCATCGGACCTGGCGGCTGGCCAGCAAACCAAAGTCCAACACAGCTTCTCCTACTCGGATGGCTTCGGGCGCGAGATCCAGAAGAAGGTGCAGGCCGAGCCGGGGCCGCTGGTCGATGGCGGCGCCGACATCAGCCCGCGCTGGGTGGGCAGCGGCTGGACGATCTTCAACAACAAGGGCAAGCCGGTCCGCCGGTACGAGCCGTTCTTCAGCGCCACCCATGCCTTCGAGTTCGCCAACACGGTGGGGGTCAGCCCCATTCTGTTCTACGACCCGCCCGGCCGGGTGGTCGCCACGCTGCATCCCAACCACACCTACGAGAAGGTGGTCTTCGACCCCTGGCAGCAGGAGACCTGGGACGCCAACGACACCGTCCTGCAGACCGACCCGGCCAAAGACCCGGATGTGGGTGATTTCTTCCAGCGCCTGCCCCAATCGGAATATCTGCCAACCTGGTACACCCAAAGGTCCGGCGGAACCCTGGGCGCGGACGAGCAATCGGCTGCTAACAAGGCCGCCGCTCACGCGGATACGCCCACCGTGGCCTTCTTCGATGCGCTTGGTAGGCCCTTCCTGACGGTGGCCGACAATGGCGTCGACGGCCGGTACGCCACCCGCGTCGAGCTGGACATCGAGGGCAACCAGCGCGAGGTGATCGATGCGCGGGGACGCACCGTCATGCGCTACGAGTACTATATGGCTGGACCCGAGGAAGACAAGGGCGATGGAGAGGCAGCAGCCGCCAACCGCGTCCACCAGGAGAGCATGGAGGCCGGCGAGCGCTGGACACTCAACAACGTGGCCGGCAACCCGATCTACGCCTGGGACAGCCGCGGACACCGTTTCAAAACCGAATATGACAAGCTCCAGCGGCCTCTGCGTCACACTGTGCGAGGGACCGATGCCACCCATTCTGACCCGAATACGCTCAACCAGGATGTGCTGTTCGAGAAGACCGAATACGGCGAGAACCAGCCCAACGATACCGGGCTGAACCTGCGCACCCGCGTTTTCAAACACTACGACGGCGCCGGCGTTGTTACCAACCAGGCCTTCGACTTCAAGGGCAACCTGCTGAGCAGCAGCCGCCGGCTGGCCGCCGATTACAAGACGACGCCCGATTGGTCGTCTTCGGTGGCGCTGGAGACAGAGACTTATACCAGCAGTACGACCTACGATGCGCTCAACCGGCCCACTAAACTGGTTGCACCGCATAGTGACCAACCTGGCACCAAGCTCAACATTATCCAGCCTACCTACAACGAGGCCAACTTACTTGAAGCAATCAATGCGACATTGAGCGGTGACACGACCGCCACCACCTTCGTGGCTGACATCGATTACGACGCCAAAGGCCAGCGCACGCTGATCGAATACGGGAACGGAACCACCACCGAATATGACTACGATCCCGAGACCTTCCGCCTGATCGGTCTCACGACCACCCGACCGGCGACCTTCCAGCCCACCGAGCGCGTGGTGCAGGACCTGTCGTACGTCTACGATCCGGCCGGAAACATCACCTCGATCCACGACGGCGCTCAGCAGGCAGTGTTCTTCAACAACCAAGTCGTCACGCCCAACTGCGCCTATACCTACGACGCCATCTACCGGCTGACGAAGGCCGAGGGCCGCGAGCACATCGGCCAGTCTGGTCAGCCGCAGCCCACCTGGGACGACGGGGCGCGGGTCAGGCTGGCCCACCCCCACGATGGGCAGGCGATGCGCAACTACACAGAGGCGTACTCGTACGACGAGGTCGGCAACATCCTCCAGATCACCCATCAGGCCAGCAATGGTAATTGGACACGCACGTACGATTACCAGGAGTACAGCCTGATCGAGAGTAGCGTGATGAGCAACCGCCTGAGCCAGACGACGGTGGGCAGCGCTTCCCCGGAAACCTACACCCACGACGACCATGGCAACATGATCAGCATGCCGCACCTTTCAGAGATGGTCTGGGACTTCGAAGACCAGCTGCAGATGGTCGATCTGGGCGGCGGCGGCAGGGCCTACTACGTCTACGACGCAGGCGGCCAGCGGGTGCGCAAGGTAATCGAGGGCCAGGGCGGCGCACGCAAAGAGGAGCGCATCTACCTGGGCGGCTTCGAGGTTTACCGCAAGTACGGCAGCGGCAGCACTGTGGCGCTGGAGCGCGAGACGCTGCACGTCATGGACGACAAGCAGCGCATCGCCCTGGTCGAGACTCGCACCCAAGGCAGCGACGGCTCACCCGCCCAGCTCATCCGCTACCAGATCGGCAACCACCTCGGCTCGGCCAGCCTGGAGTTGGATGGCCAGTCCCAGGTGATCTCGTACGAGGAATACTACCCCTATGGCAACACGTCGTTCCAGGCCGTGCGCAGCCAGACCGAGACGCCCAAGCGTTATCGCTATACGGGCAAAGAACGGGACGAGGAGACAGGGCTTAACTATCACAGCGCGCGATACTACGCGCCGTGGCTGGGGAGATGGACAAGTGTCGATCCCGAGATTTCACGATATGTTGCTGTCAGTCCATATCTATACGTGCTCGGAAACCCTACTAATTCTAGTGACTCCTCTGGGAGGGAGCCACATGATATTCAGGGGTCACTCAGACACCTACGGATGGATCAGTTTGTCCAGCGGGTTGGAGCAGCTTATAGGTCACACATTCAGGATTTGCACCAACTCAACGAGACATTAGGTACTAAAGAGAAACTTACGGCTCGCGACATTGGCCGAATTGCGGAAAAGCGCTTGTGGGAAAGCGTGAATCCAAAAAGAAATATCAGGGAAATAGCAAAGGAGTTTGACATTTCGGTGCGCCGTGAACCTAAAACAGGATTTCTTGGAAGACGAGGCGTGAAATCAACCCGATATGATGTCAGCTTTTTTTCCAGGAAAGATAAATCTTTCTATGGTTTGATAGAACTCAAAAAGAAGTGTCTCCAGGTAAAAATCACGCAGTTCAAAGGACAGCTGGCGGGCATGTTGGACAAGGCAAAACGTCTCAACAGAAGACTTGTGGCATACTATCGAATTTCTGGGGAACTGGGCTACGCCCAAAAGTGGACACCATCGCGCGTAAAAGAACTTGATCCACCGCCACGTGTGCCCCGAGGTGAGAGAGGATTTGCCACACTGGGACTAATGTTGACACTGCTCGGTATAACTGCATCAGTGACATATATTGCATCTGGAAAGACTACAGAAGAAAAGGTGAAGAGGGGCACTGAAGTTGCCGCAGGTGTTGCCATGGGAACAGCAGTAGCAATAGCTGCAAGAAGATTGGCGGGACCAGTCGGTTTTGCATTGATGTTGGAAAGCGACCAGATGCCTGACAGGAAAACTACTTGGAGTGACACTCCACTTGGCCCGATAGCTCCCCTGATAACTCAATGGCTCGGCTTTGAACGGCAAAATATGGCAACACTTCTTTCTACCTCGGAGAAACTGAGGAAAGCAGGACATGAGTTAGGTGGTTTCTTATTGATGCAATCTCACGTTCAATGAATAGCGTAAGCGCAGAGCATGGCTGTGAGTACTGCTTAATCACAAGGTCTTTGATTCGAGTCTTGGCTTTCAGGGCTATTTCTAGTGGGTCGTTTGGCATGGGCTTGGCCTTTGTTTGAGCGTAACGAATGGTAATGATCGTGACAATTGACCCACTAGTGGAACGTCGATGCTCACAATGCTTACCAAGGAGAACGAAAACAGCTTCAGACTCAGGCCTCATCGCTCAAAGCCCAGGCCTATTTTCGAAGGAGAAACAGGCATGTCAGGGGAATACTTTGCTATCTTGGGCCGTATCACCGATCACCAATCCGGGAACAACCTGGTGGGCCTGCGCGTCGAGGCGTGGGATAAGGAGCAGATCTTTACGACGCTTCTCGGCAGCGCCACCACCGGCATCGAAGGCGACTATCAGCTGGCATTCCAGGTATCGACCCTGGAGGAGGTCTTCTCCGGCCGGCGCGGCGAGCTGCTGCTCAACGTCCTGGACGGCAGCGGCCAGCTCATCCACAGCACCGAGGTCTGGCTGCCGGAGGATATCCAGCCCGGCGAGATGACGGTGGATATCTCCATCGATGGCCTCTCTGCGTCTGAAGACAACTCCTCAGACGATGCCTGCACCGTCCATGGCCGCATCCTGCAGCCCGATGGCCGGCCGGCGGTGGGCTTCACCGTCAAGGCTTTCGACAAAGATCTGCACCAGGAGCTGCTGCTGGGCGAAGCGACCACCGGCGAGGATGGCAGCTACAGCATCGCCTATTCCGCTTCCCAGTTCAGCCGTCCTGACAAGACGCAAGCCGATCTGGTGGTGCGTGCCTACGGCCTGGATGGGGAGGAGAGTGCTGCCTCGCCGATCATCTTGGGCGCCCCCGCCGATCAATTGGTGGAGCTGGTGGTGGGCAACCAGGCCTACCGCGGCCCCAGCGAGTATGAGCAGCTGAAAACCCTGGTCGAGCCGCTGCTGGGGGACACCGCGATCTCCGAGCTCGACGAGCAGGATGTAGCCTACCTGGCCGCCAAGACCGGCCTCGACCCGCTTCACGTTGCCTACTACATCAAGAGCACCCGGCTGGAAGCACAGAGCACCATCGATGCTGAAGTCTTTTGGCTCAACGCAGAATTGTGGGGGAAAGTCAGCCATAGCCGCATTCCACGAGGACTTGTAAACGGAAATTGTCAAAGTTACGAA
>JAFGLD010000181.1 GCA_016928235.1 Anaerolineae bacterium
CCCGATCATCCGATCACGCAATCGCTGAAGGATATGGCTGCACTGCTGACAGCCTAGCGGTGGTTTCTGATCCATTTCTGTGTAGGGAGTAGAAAGGAGCCACCATGAGCGGGTTAGCTGACCAGCTTAAAGAAACCATTGGGAAGCCGGAAGGACAGGCTCTCAGCACTTTAGATTTGATGAGTCTGCCCTCTTCGGTACGCAGGGTTGTCAACCTGATGCTGCGCAAAGTGAAGGCAAGCAGCAAGGATCTCCGCCAGGCTGTCGCTGATCTACCCGAGGGAAAGCGGCTGAGCCCCGATGAGCTGGATGAGATACTCGATGCACTGTGCCAGGTGGGATGGCTTGCTCAGGAGCAGAGCGGCGATGAAACAATTTACCGGGTCAACCTGAGCCCCAAGCCCGGCACGGCCTCGGAGAACAGTCCTCTTGAGATGTTGGAGAAGGAAGATATCCCATCTGTTCAGATGCCGCAGATGAAGCCCAGCGCTGCCGGAAGTAAGCCTTCTCCTTCCGGCGGCTTGATGAGCCGGCTTAAGAAGATATTCGGCGGCTGACGGCAGATGACCTATAAGCCGATGGCTTTCAACGGTGAATTGTGTATTGTGAACCAGATTGCTTGTTACTCCCCTAAGTAGCCTCGCAGGGCATAGACGGTCGATGGTTTAGCCTTGCCCTTGAGGCGCATGGGGCCCAGCGATTCGCAGTCGAAGCGCTGCGCAATCTCCTGGTGTACTTCCTCCGTCAACACGATACGATTACCGAGCGCCCGGCCCATCAGCCGGGCGGCTGTATTGACCTTATCGCCCAGGATGTTGAACTCGCGGCGGCCGCGCGGCTCACCGATCTCGGCCGCAAATACCGAGCCCTGCGCCATGCCGATCTGGCAACTGATGTCGACCTCCTTGCCGGCCACGATAGGAGGCTCTAACCCGGTGATGATCTCCCGGATAGCCAGGGCGGCACCGGCGGCGCGGATGGCATCGTTAGTATGGGCATTGGGCACGCCGAACATGATCATCATGTCCGAGCCGGCCAGATGGTAGGTTACCTTCTTGAGCACCCCACCCCGCGATTCCACTGCCGCGTTGATCAGAGAGATCGCCCGCGAAAAGCTGGCAACGATAGCCTGCTCCTCCTCCGGCCTGGCGATGTCGACAGACTCGGGGAGCCCGATCATATTGACGAAGATGACCGTTGGTGTGGGGAAGTCGGGCGGTATCTGGCGTCGGGCAGCGTTCTCTACCAACAGGTTGAGAACGGGCGTCGGGATGTAACTTGCCAGCGGCTCGACCAACCCTACGCTCTTCTCGATCTCGGCTACAAGACCCTCGATGCTGCGATCCATCAGCACCGAGCTGGGAAGACGTCGTGATGATGAAGTGATCTCATATTCTCCAAGATCTTCATCGGATAAATCATCGACTACAAGCTTGTAGCCGGGGTTACCCGCCTCAAAGCGGAATTCGTCTTTGACGCGCTCATAGGCTTCCATAGTCAGATTGACCCGCCCCTTGACACCGGCGCCCTCGGCCTGTTTAGCGTGATGGACGGTGCTGCCCAACAACACATGCTCCATCCGGCGTGGCGTGCCGATATCGGCCGTAAAGAAGCGCCCGGCATGAATACCTACTCGCATCCCCAGCGATATATCGCCCTGCCCGGTCTTGATAGTCTCGAAGCGCTGCATGGCGCGCTGCATGCGCAGCCCGGCACGCACGGCACGGGCGGTGTCGTTCTTGCGGCGGCCGCTCTGAAACTGGATCAGCATGGCATCGCCAGTGAACTCCAGCAGATTCCCGCCGGACTTACTGGTGATTTCGATCATCTCGGCAAAGTAGCCGTTCAGTGTATCCAGGAGGGCGCCGGCCCCGGCCTGGCCTTTGGCAGCATTGGCCTCCATGAGCGGTGTAAAACCTGCCAGATCAGTGAACATCAATGTGCTTTCCTGCCATTCATAGCGCATCTCGCCAGGCGTAGGCGGCGACTCGGATAACTGGCGGGGAACGTAGTCATACAGAATGCGCAGCAGAGTGCGTAGATGCTCAAAGACACGCATCAGGGTATCAGGCGAAGGATCGACCCAGGCCGCGGCGTACAAGTCGGCCGGCAAAAGCGCCCGAAGGCGCGGCTCGATGGTGCTTAGTGGAGAGATGTTGCTCATGAGTGGCTCCTTAAAAGAGGTGCTCAGTGATCTGTAAACTGCGAACAGCAGAGCGTGTCCGCTGATATTGGGTGATTTTTCCATCTGCTGTGATACGCATTTGATCATCGACAGCCAATCCTCACTTCCAGGAGACTTTGCCTGTCGCGTGGTTAGCGTATACTACAATTACCCTTCTATAATTGCAATCCGGTTGCTCGGGTGTGTTGCAAATAAGGAGACCATAAGTGTCAACTTAAGCTCAATCGTAGTGTGTGATTGGCTGTTAGCTGTTAGCTGTTAGCTTTTGGCTATTAGCTTCTGCCAGGCGGCCGCGAACCAGTTTCCGCGAGCAGAGAGCTGAAAATAGATCACAGAGCAACGCCAGACCCTTAAGTTGACACCTATGATAAGAAGACAATCGGCGAATGGACAAGCGAAGACAAACCTATGGCCAAGCTCATCGTCATCCACTCCTTCAAAGGCGGCACGGGTCGATCCAACCTGACGATCTGCCTTGCGGCCCTGCTGGCGCGGTCGGGAGCGCGCGTTGGTGTGATCGACAGTGATGTGATGTCATCCTGCATCCAGATCCTGGTCGGTGAAGATATCTTGAGGGTCGAGAGGGTGCTGCAAAGTCTGGCCGGACCTTTGCCGATCCGGCAGATCGCTCACAACCTGACCTCTTATCTTGGGCCGGATACACAGGGGAAGCTCTTTGTCATTCCCAAGGAGCGCATCTTTGCCGATCCCCACGCCACAGATATCGATGCGGTATACAATCGCTTTCAGCGCGCAATCGAAAGCCTCGCCCTGGACATTGTCCTTATCGATACGCCTTCCGGTCTCAACCCCGAGGTGCTCCTTTCCGCGGCTATCTCCGATACCTTCATCATCCTGATGCGCCCGGACAAACAGGACTACCAGGGCACGGGCATGATGGTCGAGCTTGCCCGTAGGCTTCATGTACCCCGCATAGTGATGATTGTGAACGAGGTGCCTCCGGACTTCGATCTGGGCGAGGTCAAGACCCAGGTTGAACGAGCCTATCAATGTGAAGTTGGCGCCGTACTTCCCCACTCCGAACAGCTGATGTCCATGGGCAGTGCGGCCGTCTTCTCGATGCGCCACCCGGAGCATCCCATCACCCACGCCTTGCAGCAAATAGTCGCATCGATGCACACAGCAGGGTAAAGACAGGCCTGAAACTACGCCCTCGGCATATCGGATGACCTGAAGTGCAGAGAGGGTGATTTGCAACGCTCCACATCAACGATGTAACGCTCCACATCAACGATGTAACGCTCCACATCAACGATGTAACGCTCCACATCAACGATGTAAC
>JAFGLD010000182.1 GCA_016928235.1 Anaerolineae bacterium
ACGGCTGCGCGGGCGGCCTGGTAATAGGCTTCTGTGCGATCAAACTCCCACTCCAGCAGGGCGATAAGCTCAGGGGTAACCCGTTTCTCGGCCAAGACGTTTTCCGTTACCCCAAAGCGCTCCATGTCTTCCTGTGGAATATAGATCCTGTCAATACGATGGTAGTCATCGCCGATGTCTCGCCAGAAATTGGAAAGCTGCATGGCTACCGCCAGCGCATCAGCACCGGGCAGCACGTCGATGATCTTGTAAGGCGAACGCACACCCATGATGTAGGTCATAGCACGTCCCACCGGGATGGCGCTGCCGTCCATATAATGCATCAGGTCGCCGAATGTCGGGAAGCGATTGATGGTCAGATCTTCCCGCATTGCCCTGAAGTAAGGGGTCATGACCTCAGCCGGGATGCCAAAGCGGATAGCTGTATTGAGGTAAGCTCGCATGACCGGCTCGGGGCTGTCACCAGTCTCGAAGGTCCGCCAATAAGCCGTCTCCCAATCATCGACGGCTGCCAGCGGTGAGGCAAAACCCCGGTGAGAAACATCGACACGGTCATCACCGACGCGCATCAGCGCATAGAGCGCCTCGACATGCGGACGCTTATCGGATGGAAGAAAGGCACCGGCAAAAGAGTAATTCTTGCTGGCCTCCTGCATGATCCGTCGGCACTCTGCATAGTCCTGAACTAAGGCTATAGGCTGATGAAGTCTGTCGACAGACACATCCGGAAAGCCAAGACGATGTTCCTCTACGAACATTCCTTAACAATCCTTTCTGTCACGAGCTGGGCAGATATCAACACCATCGGCATGCCGATGCCCGGGTATGTTCCCTGGCCGACAAAGTAAAGTCCCTTTATATCACGTGCTTTGTTGTGTGGCCTGAAATACGATGATTGGAAGAAGCCCTGCGCCAGCGACCCAAAGGCGGTGCCGAGCACGGCATTAATATCCTGCTCGAAGTCGGTTGGGCGGTATTCGCGCTCCCAGACAATATGCTGACGGATGTCCGGATCGACGATACGCTCAAGCTGACCAAGCAACTGCTCGCGCAAGATAGGAGCTGCCTGATCCCAGCCGAGTTTGGCTGACAGGTTAGGCATGGGCGCCAGGATATATAGCAGACTGTGCCCTTCAGGCGCCAGGCCGGGATCGGTGATGGTCGGATTATTCAGGTGAAACGATGGCTCTTTTGGCAGCGTCTTGGTCTTGAAGATGGCATCCAGGTTAGCCCGGTAGTCTTCGGAGAAATAGAGTGCCTGGTGCCGCATATCCGGGTATTTACGGTCGATGCCTAGGTAGAGCAGGTAGCCGGAACAGGCATAGTGCATCTTCTCCAGACTCCGATCCGGATAGTGTCTGCGATGCCGGGCAGGTATCAGCTTCCGGTATGTGTAGGGCAGATCGGCATTCGAGATGATGATATCGGCCAGCAGTATTTCGCCCGATTCCAGTTTGACGCCTACCGCGCGTCCCTGCTCGATGCAAATCTCCTCAACCGGCATGTTCATCCGCAGATCGACGCCCATTTCACGGGCCAGACTGACCATATCTTCGATGATGCTGTAGATACCACCCATCGGATACCACATCCCCCTGGCCAGGTCGGCGTAGGTGATCAGGCTGTACATGGCCAGAGCATCAAAGGGCGACAGGCCCAGGAACATGGAATGGAACGAAAACGCCTTGGTCAGCTTATCGTTGCCCTGAAAGAAGGTCGATACCTGTTGGTAGAGATTTTCGTATGAGGCAGTTTGCAGGAGCCGCAGCGCGGCTGTCGGGTTGGCCAGGTCGGTGATATGATCGAAGTTTCGCGCCACGAAGTCCATGCCGAACTCGTACTTCCTGGCACCCTCACCGAGGAAGCGAAAGAGCCTTTCCGCCATCCCCGGCGCGACTTTTTCGACCTCCATGGCAAGCTTGGCCATGTTGCTGTAGAGATCGATCCAGGTTCCGTCGTGATAGTGGATGCGGTAGTTCGGGTCGAGCTGGGTAAAAGCGATCCGCTTATCGATGTCCTGACCAATGGCCTGGTAGGTTTCATCAAAAGTGGACTTCATCACCAGAATGGTTGGTCCCAGATCGACACGAAAGCCGTTTTCTTCGATAACATTGCTGCGACCGCCGGGTCGGGGCAGCTTCTCCAAGACTGTGACCTGCAAGCCCTTCTGCTGCAATCGCAACGCGGCAGCCAAACCACCCATTCCGGCTCCGATGATCAGGACTCGCCTCATTTGCTCACTCCTGAGAAGTTATCAGAATGAATTAATGAAAGTCATATTGCTTTTAAGTCATGGACAATACTAATTGTACAGGGTGCGAATTAACATTACAACGATGTTCTTTTTTTGCTCATGGTCACGTTGTATTGGATGTGTCGCGGGTATCACAGAATATGAAAGTTGCACAATGCCGTGGGGACGGAACGACTGGCAGGAACTTGCTGAGAGGCTGGTAAGACAATCTCGCACAAGCAATGTGCTATACTTCATGTCGATGATCAAATGCACAACCGAAAAGGCAAAGTGACAAGTGATGGGTGATGAATTTACAACTAAAAACTGACGTCAAGCGCATGGAGTGAGCAATCAGTTGTTTGCTTTGTCTGTAAACTGTGGACTAATACTCGTCACTCATTACCCAAAACTCATCACTCGGTTTCGTGCGGAGACCAAGCTGAATAGTTACGATTTTTGAAGGAATACATCCCAAATCATGAAAATACTGGTCGCTACACACAATAAAGGAAAGCTGCGCGAGTATACGGAACTGTTGGCCGATCTGCCCGTCGAGTGGGTATCACTCTCTGATGTAGGCATCCAGAGAGATGTCGAAGAAACAGGGGAGACGTTCGAGGCGAATGCCCGTCTCAAGGCGACTGTCTACGCCCGTCAGAGCGGCTTGCTGACCCTGGCCGACGATTCAGGGTTGGAAGTCGAGGTGCTCGATGGCGCTCCGGGGATACAATCGGCGCGCTATGCCGGGCCAGACGCCAGTGACAAGGAGCGATATCGGCTGCTGTTGGCTAACCTGGAAGGCATCCCGGACGAAGAGCGACAAGCCCGGTTTGTATGTGTGATCGCTGTTGCCGATCACCAGGGAGAAGTTGTGACTGCCGAGGGTGTCCGTGAAGGTCGTATCACGCGCGAGCCGCGCGGCAATCATGGCTTTGGTTACGATCCGGTATTCTGGGTTCCCGAATACCAGGCCACGATGGCTGAGCTTGAGCCGGAAGTAAAAAACCGTCTCAGCCACCGGGCGCTGGCGGTCGAGGCGATCAGGCCAAAATTGGAGAAGCTGATCGAGAATTAGTCATCCGCGTTCAGTGGCTCGTTGTGGGCGAAGCTAATGCCCTGAATAAAGCCCAGGGCACGCTCGGTCTGCGGGTAGGCAGCCCGCAGGTAAGCCCAGAACTCAGGCCCATGATTGGCATATCGTCGATGGGCTAATTCGTGTGCAATGACATAATCGATGACCCATTGGGGCCAACCGCGAATACGATCGCTGATGCGGATATCGCCATCTGTTGTGCCGCCGTTTGTACAGCTTCCCAGCCTGTTCCGCATATTGGTTGTCCATCGGATGGAAGACCACGATAGCTCACCGTTGAAGTGCCGTCGATTGACGTAAGTGGCACGTTTCTGTAGCTCCTCATCGGTACGCCGATCACGGAGCTGATGGCGATTCTTGAGCTGTCTGGCAATTTCTTCCAATAAACGGCTGATGCTCTGTTTGGGTGTTCGATAGGGTACCCGCATGAGGATGTCGCCATTCTCTTCGCGTACCCACCGAACGGACTTCTTGAGACGTCGATCCGGTCTGATGTGGACGAGGATCGGCTTGCCTTCCGGGTCATGAATGGTGTATTGATTGGTGTCTTTCATAAGCCTCAGTAGTTTCCAATTTAATTACGTTAACAGGCACAGGCTTTGGAGATTGTTGTCTAAATGGCCAATGCTTGGTCATTATTATAAAGCGCCAGCTTAAGCTTAACATCTGTTCATTCGTTGAAAACGAAACGACTTCTTCGAATTCTTGTGCGCACAAAAACGAATTCCCCTTATGACGCACCCACTCTGTCATTCCAGCAAGAGCGGGAATGACAATACACTTTATCGGTAATACTCGATGATCAAGTTTTTTGGACATAGGCACCAAATGATGTGCTCAAGTGTCATTTCTGTGTCAGTAGGAGGCGTCAAGCGCAATAGGTGGATTCCCGCCCCACGCTCCCGCGGGAGCAGGCATTTTGCGGGAATAACGGGGTTGGCGAAGGTATTGCTATGCTGGGGAAACCCAACGCGAGCAGGACGAAAGTGCAAACACAACATATGGAGACGATGTCAGTTTTCAAACTGATCACCTGTCAATAGTAAAAACTCGATCATCGAGTTACAGCTAACAGCTGAACAGTTACACAAAATCTTGACAAAGGGAGGTATCTTACCTCAGGCTTGGGCGATGGGAAGGGCAAGATTAACAGTTGTATATTTGCCGGGTCTGCTGTCAATCTCCAGTTGCCCCCTGTGTAACCCTGCCAGACGACCTGCAATTGCCAGCCCTAGCCCTGAACCCTGCTGTTCATACAGTTTGCGTTGGAATTGTATGTAGGCTCCTATATTGGCGATCTGGTCAGCCGTCATACCCCGTCCATGATCCGTAATCGACAACATCCAGGTACTGCCGTTGGGAGATGATATGATCTCCACCGGTGTCCCGGACGGTGAAAACTTGAAAGCGTTGTCTATCAACTCCCTGATTACTCTTTGAAGATTCATCTCGGCGATCCGGACAGGCGCATCGACGAGACCAAAGCGCAAGTCGCTTTCCCGGGCATCGTCGCTGGCCCTTTGCAGCGCCAGATCCTGGGTTATTTTGGCCGGAGCAGTTGTCTCGCCCTCCATCGTTACATCACCACGGCTGGGATCGACTTTGGCCAGCTCGAGCTGTGCATACAGCAGGTAGTTCTCGATCTGGCGGTGCAGGCGATTGGCGGCTTCCAAAATTCTCTTCGACATGTCGCGCAGCTCACCCGTGCCAAGCGTATCGATATCTTCATGGATAATAGAGGCATAGCCGATAATACCGGTGAGCGGTGTGCGGAACTCGTGGGGCATGGCATGGACAATGCCATGCCGGAGGTTCTCCATTTGTTGATGGTGTTTATTGTGAAGCGTCTCTTGCTTGTCGAGACGCGCATTGACTGCTGCTAAAAGCTCCTGAGCAGAAAATGGCTTGGTGATATAGTCATCTGCTCCCAGCTCCATCCCCCTGCGCATGTCCGACCGGCCGATCTTTGCCGTCAGGAAGATAAACGGGATAGCTGCCGTCAGCGGGTCGGTGCTCAGTTGCAGCAAGACACCATAGCCGTCTAAGATCGGCATCATGATGTCACAAATGATCAGATCGGGAAAGTGTTGCCTTGCTAACTCGACGCCTGTACGACCGTCCCCCGCTCCAAGAACATTGAATCGGTGGAATTGCAGGATCTCGACGATATTCTCCAAAATAGAAGTCTCATCTTCGATTACAAGCACAGTAGTCATGAATCTTCCCTCACTGGCTGCACCGGAAGGATAACTGTAAATGTTGTGCCGGCGCCAAGCTGGGTTTGAAAATCGATCGTTCCCTTACAAATGGACACAGCCTCTTTTGTGATCGACAGTCCTAGCCCGGTTCCCGGGATGGTGTTCGCGTTGGTTGCTCGATGGAAAGCATCGTAGATATAGGGTTGATCCTTATCAGGAATGCCAAGTCCTTCATCTGTTACTTTTAGAACGATCTTCCTTTTTTGGCAAGCCAGACCCACTCGGATGGTGCCACCATCAGGAGAATACTTGATGGCATTCGTGAGCAAGTTAGAGATGATCAACCGGAGCAGTCTTTCATCCATCATAGCTTGCCCATCATGTCCTGTCTGGTTAAATAACAGTGTATGGGTCGAGCCGGCTAATGGCTTGAACTCATCGATGATTCTTTGGACAACTGTCTTTACATCGAGGCGCTCAGGTGTAAACGTCAAGAGTCTGGCCTCTGTCTTGCTAAAGGTGAGAACATCCTCGATCAGCTCTGTCATATTTCTCGCAGCGATTTGTATCTTCTGGAGGTGTTCGAGGCGTTTGGCTGCCGTCATCTGAGCGCCGGCTACTTCCAGCCATGAGGACGACGAAAGGATTGTTGTCAGGGGGGTGCGGAATTCGTGAGAAGCGACTGAGACAAAGCGCGACTTTAGCTCTCCCAGTTCCCTCTCTTTCTCTAATGCCCTGCGAAGATCTTCCTCAGCCCGTTTGCGCTGCGTGACATCGCGGAGCGTACAAACAATATCGGAAGCCTGATTGCCCGATGTGATGCGTGAGAGCGTCAATTCGGCATCGAATGTTCTTCCATCGTCTCGACGCCGGGCGAGAAACTCCGTCTGCTCAACCCGGTGACGCCTGGTAATCGATTGGAGAGCCCGGTTCAGTTTGTCTGCGCAGGTTGGATCGGCATAACTTGTCAGGGGCTCTCCGTAGATCGTGTCGCCGTCATGGCCGAATAACGCGCTGAACGCCGGATTGGCCTGTTTAATGTGTCCTGTCTTCGAGAGCACCAAAATGGCGTCGCTGCTGTTATTGAGGATGGCCTCGACGTGTTCTTTGGCATGCCTGAGCTCTGACGTGCGTTGATCGACACGAACCTTCAGCTCTTCGGCATTGCGTCGAAGGGTCTCGTAGAGCTGCGCGTTCTCGAGAGCCAGGGCAACCTGATCGGCAAAGGCTTGCAATCGCTCTGCGTGTGCCGGGACAAAGAAGCCTAATGCCGTACTATGCAGGTTTAGGAACCCGATTACGACACCATAGACACGGATCGGCGCGCCAATGTAAGCGTTTTCCCATCCTTCGAGTATCTGGGTATAGGTGGGCTCTTGGGAAACATCGGGGATCAGGATCGGCTTGCCGGTTTCAACCATCTTTTCCAAAATGGGGAAATCTGCCAGCGGGCGTGAATGGTCCCTAAGTGCTGCTTCAAGCCTGGGAGGGTAGTTCCTGAGGTAGTCAACCCGCACAGACTGCTCTTCGACGAGCATCAGGTTGGCTGCATCATGAGGCACAACCCGCCCAACATTTTCCAGAATGCGAGTCATGACAGTGGTAGTATTGCCGGTGCTGATCAGAGCGGTAATGGTATCGCGCAGCGACTCGGCCAGGGTGCGTTGCTCTCGCTCAGCTGCCTCAGCTCGCTGGCGCTCGGCGATCTCGATCTGAGCTTGTTGATAGAGAAGCGCGTTTTTCCTGGCAGCAGCCGACTGGACGGCAAGAGCCTCCAGGAAGCGCAGGTCGTCTTCATTGTAAGCGTTAGGGTGATGACTCAACACCTGGATTGCTCCAACTATTTGTTCATCGAGCTTGAGGGGAGCTATCATCGCTGAACGCATGACATCATCGACCATGTTTGCCGGCTTACGCTGCGCGTCCGCTCCCTCCAGGCTGGGGCAGAAACAGATTTGGGTGTCCTGACCCTGAAGATGATGAATGAGAGTGGATTTGCCTTTCCGGATCACCTCATCGAATATACATGGTCCCTTTTGCTTCGTGATGGTGGGCGTACACTGTCTAATATCGAGCTTCTGTCCATTGTGCCACCCGTAAACGCAAGCGATCGCCTTTTTTTGCGCATCATAAATTGCGATAAATATGTCATCACAATCGTTCACTCTAGAAATGACCTGGCAGATCGTTTGGTAGACCGCTTCCAGTACCAGCGTGCTGGTCAGTTGTTGCCCTGCTTCATGCAGCAGCCGGATGCTTTCCAGATGTTTTTTGCTGGCGTCCTCAGCCTTTTTCCGCTCCGTGATATCGGTGAAAATAGTTGCGAATTGGCCTGGGAATGGCGCAAAGGCAGTGATCTCGTAATGGCGCCCCAATGGAGAAGAGTATTCTTCGAAGTGAGCCGGTATTCCCGTTGCGGCCACCTGCCCATAGATACTAATGAAGGACTCTTTCTCGATGCCTGGGAGAACCTCGGTAACCCTTTTCCCGATGATCTTGTCAGGTTCTAGCCCGGTCAGTTTCCGGAAGGCCGGGTTAACCTCCAAAAACACGTAGTCAACTGGTGTTCCCTGCTCGTCGGTGACGATCTCGTGTAAGGCGACGCCACCAAGAGAGTGATCGAAGAGATTTCGGTACCTTTCTTCGCTCTCTTTCAAGACCAGCTCTGCCTTGCTGTGTTCTGCCCGGTCTTGCAGTGCCCAGATCCCATAAGCCAGGTCGCCTGCCAGATCGATCAGTAGTTGGGTCTCTTCGGCATCGAAGGTATCCGGCTCAGCAGCATAGATAGTAAGAGCGCCAAAAGCCTGACCTTCGGCCAGCAATGGAATCGCAATGGACGAAGCATAACCACGCCGGGTCGCTTCCTCGCGCCAGGGGGAATAATCAGTCTGAGATTGAATATCGCGAGCGACACAAGGCTCCCCTGTCCGGATCGCCGTCCCAGTGGGACAGCGACCGAAATCACTGTTATCCCAGGTGATTTTGATTGTATCCAGATAGCCTGTTTCGTCTCCTGCCCAGGATGCCGGGCGAACCGTTTTGGCCTCATCCATCTCGGCAAAGCCAACCCAGGCCATTTTGAAGCCGCCGACATCGATGATGATCCGGCAGATTGCCTGGAGCAGATCCTGTTCATCCGTGGACCGAATCAGGATCTGGCGGCAGCTGCTGAGCACTTTGTAACCACGATTGATTTTGTGGAGCATCCGCTCTGCTTCGACACGTTGTGTAATATCTTCGATAGCCGATACCATCCCTGTCAGATCGCCATTTTGATCTATGAGGGGGGCAGCGTTGATCGACAGCAAAGCGCGTTTCCCGTTGGGCCATTCGATGGCGTGCCGTATGTCGTGTACAGGCTGACCGGTATTTATCACGCGGAAAAATGGTAGTTGGTCATCCGGAAAGGGGTTGCCCTTATCATCTGTAATGCGCCAGATAGGCGCGTTATAAGTAAGCTGTGTGATTTCACTGCGTGATAATCCCAGCACTCTTTCTGCCTGTTCGTTGGCAAAGACAACCCGACCGTCGCGATCGACTACTGTGATACAGACAGGACTGGTCATGGCAATACGATCGAGCAGGGCGTGCTCACGACGTAATGCCTCCTCTGCCTGGACCCGCTCAGTGATATCTCTGACAGCTGCAATGTGAATCTCGTTGCCCCACCAGGTCAGGAACCGGCTGGTGATCTCGACGGGAAAAACCGTCCCATCCTTCTTCCGATGATAGCGGAGCGGGATGCGTGTCGTGTGTGTTTTGGTAGCCTGGCGTGTTTTGTCCGGCTCGGCAGAGAGATCGAGCTTTGTTTTTTGGAGCATCTCTTCCCGGCTGTAACCGTAGAGATCTGAGGCTGCTGCATTGGCATCGAGGATCTGCTCAGACTGGTTGTCAATCAAGAAAAGCGCATCAGATTCCATTTCAAACAGGTGGCGATATTTTTCTTCGCTCTCTCGCAGCGCGGACAGAATGGCACCCTTCTCATCGCGCAATTTCCTATCTCGGCAGGCGCGTTTGACGGCATCGCCAAGCCTATCCAACCGATCTTTGAGCAGGTAATCGGCGGCGCCTCTTTTGATGCACTCGGCGGCTATTTCTTCACCCACTTTGTTGGTGACAACGATGAATGGCGTGTCAAGGTCACGCCTCTGAAGAATATCGAGGGCAATCAGAGCATCGAGATCGAATAGAGCATAGGTGGCAATGATGACATCGAAATCTTCGCCAAGCTGTGCCTCATAATCCTCTCGGGTTTGAGCTATCTTCCAGTCAGGGGCAAAGCCACTGCTGCGCAGTTTGCGCAACGTGAGGACGACATCGGTCGGGTTATCTTCCAGGAGTAGAATACGTAGTGGAACAGAGGATTGTTTTTTCAATTGGCCATCCTCGCACTACTGTTGTTACATCAGATAATCCATGAGTGTCATGGTCAAACATCACTTGCCATATTATAGTTCTTCCAAGACATTTAGGGGATTCAGTATAGGATGGTCTGGGCAGGTCAGTTGCTAAAGCCTAAAAGCGGTTCTCTATTGGCACCTCTGGACATAGATATGCTTGTCCCAGTTGTACAATAAAATCGTTGAGGCAGGTATCAAACCTGCCTCAACAAGATGTTCGTCAGTACATGTGGGTACTTATCGGCTGAAGGAATCTCTCCGATCTTAACGTACCCAAGCCGTCCCAATAAGGCACCGGATCACATGAGTGGGGGATAGATGAGCACTGTTGGCATCACGGCTTCTTTAACAGATCGTTCACTGCGTTGACCAGGAAAATGTAACCGGCGCCCATATTGACCACGTATTCGTTCTCGCCCCACAAGAAGGGCCAATCTTCCTTGTTCTCCGGAAAGTCGGGCTGCAAGATCAACACTCCTGGGACGATGCCGCCGGCGATGAAGGTGAAATCGGCCCGGTTGTTCCCATAGGCGATTTCCTTCGAGACGGTCCCGACACCGGAGACGAACGAGATGTCGGAGTCCGGATGGCAGCCAAAGATGAAGTTCAGCCCCTTAAAGACAAACTCCGCATCGATGAGGTGTGGGAAGGCTTTGTGCAAGACATAGTTAGTGATTGCAAAGTAGAGGACGAAGCCATTCCCCGCCCAGCCGCCGGTGAAGATCGGCACGCCAAAAGGGTTCTCCTCGTCCAGTTTATCCAGCTTCTCCCGGTAGGTCTTGACGCGGGCCTCCAGCCTCCCGGCATAGTCCGCGCTCATGTGGGGCAGCGCGCGAACTGCTGCCACTGCATTCCATTCGAAGTTCTCTTCGACCTCCGGCCACAGCTCCTCGATCCGCTCGGCGTAGCGCGCATCCTGCGTGGTGAGCAGAAGCTCTGTCGCAGCCCTCATCTCCTCGATCAAGAGTGGCCCGCCGGTGGTGTTGCCGTGCTGGAAAATGATCGGCTCGTGCTGGTGCTCTTCCTCCCACACACGCTGAGCTGTCGCCAGGCATTCCTCGGCCAGATCATCTTGATACCCACGCAGGGTGCGGCCGGCGGCGGCCAGAGCAGCAATCGAGCCGTAGTCGAGGGCTGTCGATTTGCTGGTGAAGGCCCATCGATCATCGCAGGTGCCGCTGGCGAAGCCATCGGTCTCCCCTTCAGCGAAAGCGGAGTTGTAGATCAGGTTATCAGTCTTGGTCGATGCATCGCCCAGGTGTGTGTACTGCTGGAGATCAGGCTCAATGATGCCGTGGATGGCGTGTCCGATGGCCCGGTACTGAGCGATCAGTGCCAGCGTGCCGTGTTCGATCTGCTGGAGCAGGTCGGGAATGCCGTCAGGAGCATGGATCTCCACGTAGCGTCTGGACTGATCGATGGTGGTCTCGTCTCTCCGGATATCGAAGTCTTCCCAGGCGTGGACCAGGTCAAGCACCGTGTGATACTGTGTCTGGGTCCGGATGTCGAAGTCTCCGGCATCGAACCACCCGCCGATGTCCAGCCCGGGGATATGCTCGCCCGGCTGGTAGGGTGTATCGGTAGTTGGACCCTGGGCATACAGGTCGAAGTGGACATGATCGACCGGCGCCTGCAAGGCATCATCGAGGTGGGAAACGCCATGCCAGACACGGTGAGCCTCACGGACAAACATGTGATCCATCTGTACCGGCAAAAATACATCGAGTGTGGGGTGCCAGGCTGTCTCGTAGACATCAGGCGCAATGCGGAACGGCCGCGTGCGTACATCGCCATATTCGATGACATACAGGCCGGTCTCGCGTGCCACGGAGAAATCGAAAGAGAAGTAGTTGTAACGGAGGTAGTTGCCCCGGCTGCTCAAACCACCCGTATGCTGCCCGACAAACTCGCCGCTTTCGATGACCTTCAGCAGCCGGGCAGAAGCCAGCGGCTGCTCGTTCTTATCCAGCTCGATGATGGCGATCTTCTGCTGATCGGGGTGGTAGCCAACCTGCGAATGCGCAATGACTGGCCGGCGGCTCCAATTGGGAAGGGTACTGGCGCCGAGAAGCCACTCCAATACCTTGCCCGATCTGCCGGCCGGGATGGGGCTGCGCAGCACGTACCAGCCGTTCTGAGCCACATTGCGGCCATCGAACAGCAGTAGCTCGCCTTCTGTGGCCTCGATGGCGACGCGACGGGTTGGATCTTCAGGCGCCAGAACGATGCTCTTACCACCGGCAAACGGTCCCGGTTGCCCCTTGCCTGTCATCGGCCCGCTGGGATAGCGTGGAAAGATGCCACTCTGCCCATCGATGATGTAGGACTTGCTGAAGTAAGCCGATGGCAGGAACTCGAAGTGAAAGCAGGCCCGGCCCTCTAGCGCTGCCGGCAGCGGCTTTTCCAGGTGGACGCTCAGGACGATACCCTTGTTGCTTGTTTCGGCTTTGATGGTGTACGAAAAGTCATGTTCGGGATAAACCAGGGAGACCCGGATGCTGCTGGTTTCCGCATCGACGGCGCGTTCGACGATCTGTGGGAGGGTATCCCATTGGTCAGGCGCCGGACTGAGCCGCACATCGCCGTTGGTGGCTGTTCGGACTCCGTGATGGATGATCTCGACGCCGCTGATCTTGGCATCGCCAAAGGTCGTATCGTACCAGTTGCTAAAGACCATCACATTCAGCCCGCGTGTCTCGAAGTAGCCGAGGTCATTCAGTTGTAAGTGTTTGCTCATAGATGTCTCCAGAAAAAGTGGGGGTTCAATTGATATTGCACAGCTTGCAGCCTGAATTGCTCTTGTTGTGTCTCAATAAGTTGTTGACAGGTAGGGAGTTCACATCATCAGACCGATCCGGGGTAGCCCGGATTGGATCGATGCATTCTCGATGTCGTCGATGTATGCTTCGGAGATTAACCGTGTAACCCCGGCATTCCTGTGACGAGCCTCATCGAATAGCAAGTCGTAACTGAGTTCGAGCGATTGTAACACATCTGCCCGGAAGTTCTTATGAAGATCGGGGGGACGGCAGGGGGCATCGGCCCCGTTGGCCGGCCTGTCTGGTGTGGTGATCATCAGATCGTATGGATCGATGCCCAGGCCCTTCGCCTGTCTGGCCGGCGTCTCACACTCATCCCAGTGTAACTATTCAGTTATTGGTGCCGGCTGCTCGACAGTTTTGAGTGACGAGTGACGAGTGATGAGTGATGAGTTTTAGTTTACAGCTAACCGCTAACAGCTAACCGCTAACAGCTAATCGCTAACCGCTGAATAGTTACATTCCTTGAATGATTGAGAAGGTATCCAGGAAGGGGACAGGACATGGGGTGGGGAGACCAGGAGTATGGTAGGAGTATGGCAGGAGTATGGCAGCAGTATGGCAGCAATAGCGTGTGTAAGGAGCGCCGACCTCACCCCCACGGTGCCGGCGTATCTTCTCAATGATCTGGGGGGCAACTTCAAGCTAATTCCTGGTGATCAGTGATCAGTTTTCAGGCGCAAATGACAGGTCGACGGTCAAAAAACCAAGAACTATCCCAAGTTATTGAGAAGATACAGCAAAAAAACGGTTCTCTGGGAATTGCCGTGATGCCTGCTCAAGGTGCTTCATGCGATCTGCCAAGTTTGCATGCCACACCTGGCGAATTAACAAGACTTTCCAATGAGCCAAAAATTTCAAATCGGGGGGGGAGTAGCTGGGTAGCCAGGGAGAGTGCTTTTCCTGGCTACCTGACTACTCATGGGGGGCTTACCTATGCAGTGTTTCTTGCTTAATCCAATGGGTAGAGACGGCATTTGCACATAAGTGTCGAAGGTGATTCCATGAATTCACTGTTAGAGCGGGGGAATCGTTACCAGCCGATACCCAAGCCCACGTACAGGTTGAAGGAAGCATGGCGCCTTTGGGTCAACTTCGATCTTCTGTCTCAACTCATACACAAGATGGTTAACCTCAGCCTCGGTGTGGTCAGGTTCGTCACCCCAGATCGCTGTGGTTAGTTCTTCGTAGGAACACATCACAGGTACATCCCCATTGGCCCGGTTACGTTGCTCCATGTAGCGGATCAATTTATGCTCCTGCGGGCGCATATTAGAAATCTCATAACGATGGGGGCCTTCGAGCCGGAATAGCTTGGCTTGTACCCAGTCATATGCAAGGCAGATCTGGTTGGATGTGATACCAAACGGCTGGGTTTTCATCGGATCACGAAAGATGAGATTCCAATAGAGGGCTTCCCCCTCTTCGGTGAACCGACCCAGTACACGGATGACATCCCCATCATTTACCATTGTGCGACCATTAACAATCTCAACATCCGATCCACGTTTTATAAAGGTTCTGTTCACACTACCATTATCGACAACGTACCAGGCATTGGCTTCATGCTCGATCGCGCAATGTGCCTTGCGGGTAACCAGCTGCTGAGGATCCGGCTCCAGGCCCACATCATTGAACGCCCGGAAGCGCCCAATCGTAATACGGTCCTTCTCCAACTTCACAACAAAGGTCTCGCCCTCAGGGCTTTGCACCTCCAACTCAGGCAGTAATGTCTCTGTCATACGGTTATCGTTTCCTTTGTCTCTATGGCTTCAGAATACCGGATTGTTTAGCATATCACAATGGAAATATGGTGGAAGTTTTGTGGAAAAACGATGTAAGACTGGCACCATACTATCCATTCGTTGATATTTTTGGCTCAACGCGGAAAACTGGGGGTAGGTTAAGAAACCGGGTTTTTCCGTCATCCATTGGCCGTTCGCGGTGAGATAAAAACCCGGTTTCTTCCGGCTTTTCCCACTATTCCGCGTTGAGCCATATTTTCCTGAATTCTATGAATTGGTTACATGCTACCAGTGTACTGCGCCCCAAAATCTGGACACAGAAATCAGGGTGAGATAAGAAGTTTCACGCGGCTGTGATAATCTGCCTCGAATTTGAACTCTGCGCTGAATGCCCGTCGTTTTGTGTGTGTCATGTTCTATTATCTCCCAGGTTTGGTCAGGATGATAGACTTCTTATCCCCTGTGTCCAAAAACTGGGCGCACTTCACATTTCACGGTCAACAATTTTATTTGCGTTCCACCAATATGCGTTATACTCCTCCCGCTTGTGCAGGCTGCACACTAAGAGCGTGAGGCGCTGCATAGTCGGTCGTCAAATCAATAGGAGCACAAAAAAATAAAATGTCTGATCAAACAGTTAGTCAAGATGTTGTCGTCAGTTTGTTGTATCGTCTCACGCTGGATGACGGCAGCCTGGTCGAGGAAAGCACAGCCGATGATCCACTCGTCTATCTTCACGGGCATGATAACATCATCCCCGGTCTGGAAAATGCCCTGAACGGCATGGTTGTTGGCGAACAGAAACAGGTTAGTGTTGAAGCTGTCGATGCCTATGGGGAGTATGAACCGGATGAGGTCGATGAGGTGCCGGTCTCCGAGCTGCCGGACGGATTAGAGCCGGAAGTTGGCATGGTGCTGGCCGTACATGATGAGGACGGCGAAGAGGATGTCGCACAAATTACAGGTATCGAGGATGATGTCATTATCCTCGACTTCAACCATCCCCTTGCCGGGCAGCGTTTGCACTTCGATGTGACCATAGCCGAGTTGCGGGAAGCAACCGCCGAGGAACTGGAGCACGGTCACGTGCACGACGACGATTATGAGGACGACGAAGATTACGAGGATGAAGATTAATCCTCTTTCGTGCGAGGATGTCTCGGAGGGTTGCGCCATCTGGATGGGGCAGCCCTCCTTTCGTGTTGCGCGAAGAGTGCGAGCATCAAAATCCATTCAAGGATAAAATGTGTTAGTCAACCTCACCTGGGAGAGCACACAACATGAGACACATCTTCATCAACTACCGTCGACAGGACAGCGAGGGCTATGTTGGCCGTTTATACGATCACCTGGTGCAACACTTTGGCAGTGAGTGCGTTTTCATGGACGTTGACAGCATCCGGCCAGGCGCCGATTTCCTGAAGACATTGGAGGAAGCCGTCGCAGCCTGCGATGTGTTCATCGCGGTGATCGGGCCACAGTGGCTGACCGCCACCGACGATTCTGGCACCCGCCGGCTCGATCTGTGGAACGATTTCGTGCGGATCGAGATCGCCAGCGCGCTCAAGCAAGACAAACTGATCATCCCGATCCTGGTCGGGCAGGCGCAGATGCCGCCGCCGACCGTGCTGCCCGAAGAGATCGCTGCCCTGTCACGGCGCAATGCCATCACACTCAGTCACCAACGGTTTGGCCGTGATATCGAGAAACTCGTCGATGCAATCAAAAGCATGGTCCCCGCCAGCCGGGCATTCAAGACACAGGCCGATTCGGAGATCATCCAACAGAAGCGCGCAGCTCTCAAAGCCATCCAGGATGAACTGCTGGGTGCCACAGCCGCGCCTCTCTATGCTTTCCGGGTGGAGAACGGCTACTTTCCGGTGTTGGGGGAGGGCAACCCGGATGCCAATATCTTGTTTGTCGGCGAGGCACCGGGCAAGACCGAAGCCGAGCTGGGAAAACCTTTCCGCGGGCCTTCCGGTGATATTCTGAACGAGATGCTGAGCGGCATAGGACTCAAGCGAGAGGATGTGTATGTGACCAACATCGTCCTGGATCGCCCTCCGGGAAACCGCGACCCTAACACAGAGGAGATTGCTTTCTATACACCTTATCTTGACCGGATCACCGATATCATTCGGCCTGCCGTCATCGTCACACTGGGGCGCAATGCCATGACGTTTATCCTCAAGAAGCTCGATCTTCCTGAGAAGAAAGGTAAGATTAGCGATTTGCACGGCAAGCTGCTCAAGGCACAGGCTCCTTACGGCGAGATTTACGTCATACCACTCTATCATCCCGCTTTGGTGCTATACAGTGCCACTCAGAAAGACACACTCCGCAAGGACTTCGAGAAACTGAGGGTGTTTGTGTGAGGATGTGCCGGACAATGGATGATCAAAGGCAGCCACGGTGCCGCGGCTGCCTTTTGAGATGGCTATACATACCATTCCTGGTTTTCCTGCACCCACCCTACCCAATCTTTGTTCATGCATCCGGAAGCGTCAACCTTCCACCATCGCTTGCCATCAGCCTCCACCGGCCCATCGACTATCTGCCTGTTTGCCCAGGTAAGCTGTGTCAGTACAGTTGCACTGGTGGAGGGCTGTTATCAATTGACACCTTTGCGCTGTCAGGATATGCTGATGTCCTGTGGAGCGATCATGGGTATTCACAATCTTCCCAACCAAATCACCGATTCTCTTTTCATTGGTGGGGCGCAGCTAATCAATGCATCGGAGAAGATCAAGGCGATGGGTATTACCAGTGTGCTCAAACTTTACGAATCGCCTCCAGACTGGCCGCCGGGCTTCATTGTTTATAATATGCCTCACCCGGACGGCGTGCCGATATCGGCTGCTCGGATAGCCCGGCACATCAAGTTCATCACTCAGGAAATCGAGGCCGGACGCAAAGTACTGGTTGTCTGCACGGCTGGGATCAGTCGATCGTCGACGGCTGTACTGGCCTACCTGGTATCGACAGGAATGTCTTTACCGGATGCGTACCAGCTGCTCAAATCACATCACCCGATTGCCAACCCAAATCCGGCGCTGTGGCGTTCATTGATCAAATATTTCAAGCTGCGCTACACGCTTAGAGATGTGTTTGGGTGGACGAATAAGCCACAAAACCTGTAGCTTGAACTTGCCTGTCAACCGTCAATAACAGGCCGTGGGCGACGGAGATAACATGGCGCCGACTTGTGTATCCGCGTGGGTGATACGATAATCGGGAACATGGGTAGGAAAATACTTGTGCTTTTGCCAGGAGGTTTAAGTGGCAAATTATAGCTTACGTGCCAGAGATATCATGCAGGTCGAAGTTGCAACCATCTTAGAAGACGCTACCATCGCTGAGGCTGCGCTCCAGATGCGGCTGGAAGGCGTGCGCAGCCTGATTATCGAGCCGCGCAATGCCGACGATCCGTTTGGAATCGTTACTCATTCCGATATGGTCACCCGGGTATTGGCCGAAGGGAAAGATCCCGCAATTGTCACGATCCACGAGATCATGATCAAGCCGGCAGTTCAGATACCACCCGGCATGGAAGTTGAACACATCGCGCGGCTTTTCCGGCAAACGGGCATCGGCCATGCCCCAGTAGTTGATAGCGGCAAGCTGTTGGGGATCATATCGATGACCGATCTGGTAACCGAGGTGATCACTGAACCATCAGCGTGAAAGAAAGGACATTTCGTGGATATAGAAGCCATCCAGATAACAGATGTTATTTTGGTTGTTGGCGGCTGCATGGCGATCTCATTCGTCTGTGCGGTTGCTCTGCTGATCGTTGCAGCCCGGCAAGTTGCCCAGATCGAAGTACCCGAAGATGCCGATTTCTTTGAGACGCTGCAAGCTGTCCCGATTACCGTGCCGTTGGCGCTCGATCTGCTCGATATGGCCTTCGATGTCTTTTCCGCGCCGATCTCATGGGTCATCCTGGAATTACTTGGTCTGCGGTCGCTGCAGATGATTACAGTCTTCGAAGGATTGATCCCCGGCACACAGATTATCCCAACCTTGACGATTGCCTGGATCGTTGCCAAAGTGATGAAAAAGAGAGGGCACCAGTCGCCGCTGCGCGATGCCTTGCATGATTATCAGCTTCAGAACCAGGGACAGTATGGTCGTCTGGGAAGCCCTAGGGGCGCCCTCGTCGATCGCTACCGGCAGAAGGCCTTGCTGCCGGGCGATGAATCGTCTGATGATATGATGTTGGAAGGCGAATACGATGAGATGGATGGCATTCCAGACTATATAGACGATGAGGAAGATGACTTCTGAGCCTGTTTTTTTGAACTTTACGTCTGGTCAATCTGTTGGCATTGATACGGCCAAAATATATCACTAAGCTACACATAAAAATAGCGCAGATTTTACGTATGGCGCGCCTATTGCCGGATAAAGTCTACTACCTGGAGCCACTGCTGTTTAACGGTCGACAAATCGCGAGCTACAGGCTGAGCCGGCTCAGCCTGTAGTAGGTGGCTGGGTCTTTTTTCGCCCTTGTGACAATATCGACATCACGCGTTGTGTAAGGCTGTGGGGAAGATAAGGCTTGGTCAGATAGCCGTCAGCGCCTGACTCCAGGGCCTTGCTAATCGCCTCCGGGTCAACACGGGCTGAAAGGATCAACACTGGCAGGTTATCAAAGCGATCGTCTTGCCGTAGTGCTGCGAGAAGCTCAAGGCCATCCATATCCGGCAGCATCAGATCCAGGATCATGATATCGAAATCTTCTTCGTTGAGCAGCCGAATGCCCTCGACGGCAGTCTCAGCACTGGTGATCTGGATGCCTACGCGCCCTAACAACATACCAACCAGAGTTTGCAGACTGGGATCGTCATCAATAACCAACGCACGGCTGCCTAAAGGAGACTCGTTGCTCATATTTTGTATACCTGTTGCGAGTTTATCAATACATGGGCAGACACAGCCTGGTCAATCTGCATCACACGTCTGCTGGAGGAGGTACAGGTAGATCCTTGACGGCCACATCTTTGTACTTCTCGCCGACTTCTACCAGCATTACGGGGATATCATCGATAATGGGATATTTATAACCCGAATCGGCGCAGACTAGCCAGCAGTCGTGAACAAGCTCCAATTGCCCTGGGTCATTGCCTTTATCGGTGTAATGTACAGCTACCGGGCAGCGCAGCATCTCAAGCAACTCTTGATTGACCATCTCCCATCTCCTAAACATGAATCTGTCAGACTTATGACTTGCAAGGCTACAGTATAGTGGTTGCCTGCTTTTGCGTCAACCTGTAATGACTCATCAGTTGTCTTTGCCGACACTCAATGATCAAGGTTTTTAACATTGACGGGTGATCGGTGATCAGTTTAAAGTCACAGGGCACGAGCCGGGAGGATTCCGGAGGACGCCAGGACACGCCGCATCGCTCCGTCATTGGTCAGGTTGCCGGCGCCGGGGTTGCAGTAGGCAGGGGCTTCTGAGCCTCCAGAATGGAGCGGAGTGAAACTTTCGCTTCACTCCGCTCCTGAGTAACCGGGCCGTTGTCATCGGCGCCATTGACGGTAATCGCTCACCGCTACAGCTTAGTCCATGCATCTTAAGGCAGATACCAAAAGGTATCCGGCCTTCAGTACACCCCATAGGATGTCTGTCTAAAGCCCAATCTCTACCAGTTTCCGGACTTTCCCGGCTGCCCGCCCGACGTCAGCCTATCCTGGACATTACACCAGACTTTTGCTTCTTCGGGCATCCTACCCCATCAGAGCTTGCAGCCTGGTCGCCTGCTCCAGTTTTACCTGGAGAGCACCTTGATGGGTTTCCCCGTTCCATGTGTTCATTTTCCGTGACTTTAGGACGATACTCTACGCCTGTTCCTCTGTAACTATTCAGTTTACAGCGAACAGCTGAATAGTTACCCTCTATATCCATCAGCACATCTGCACTTTTTGGTGTGCTTTGGTATACTTCTTTTCAAAACTGCTCCAATTGATCTTGCATGTCTTAGCTTTGGAACAGTTTCTTCCTTTTTTCAAATCTTTGCCTCCTTGCTTTCCGGTTTTGCCCAAAGTCCAATAACAATAGAAAGGTCATTTAATTTGAGCTCTTATCATCTTGCCGGACAGGCAGCCGAGAGTCCGGTTATCCGCTGGTCGGCCGCTCTTTCGTGGAGTGTGTTGGCAACTTATTTGATGACCTGGCCCAGCCAGGGCACGCCGGTTGGGAGTCTGTCTGTGTTCTTCGGCGGCTCTGAACTCACCGATGCGATCGGCCACGTGGTTCTATGCGGCGTCCTGGTCGGATTATGGTATTGGGCACTACGCGGGTCGATGGAATTTGCGGTGGCGCTTGGTATCGCTGTGGCCATCGGCCTGGTGCTGGGTGTTGTGACAGAGGTGGCACAGATCTTCGTTCCCTCTCGTGGCGCCTCGCTGCTTGACTTGCTGGCCAACATGCTGGGGATCGGGTTGGCTGTGGGAGCGGTTATGATTAGTGATGCGAAATAATAGTGGATGGTTGATGATGATAGAGCGGCCTGTTGGAGGAATGCATATATGAAATCAGCCTTAGTCTGTGGCGCCGGAGGGTTCATCGGCGGTCATCTGGTCGGGAAGTTGAAGCGAGAAGGATATTGGGTGCGCGGTGTTGATATCAAAGAACACGAGTTTGCACCAACTCAAGCTGACGAATTCTGCTTGTTAGACCTGCGCGAAGAGGCCGGCTGCCAGGCCGCGCTGGCGCTTGATGGAGGAACCTTCGATGAAGTCTACCAGCTTGCTGCCGATATGGGCGGCATGGGCTTCATCCACTCGGCTGAATGCGAGATCATGCACAACAGCGTGTTGATCAATGTTCATATGACGCACCATGCCGCCAGAATGAACGTGCCCCGCTACTTCTTCTCATCGTCGGTGTGTGTTTACCGTGACATGCAGCCGGGTGAGCCGGAACTGACTGAAGCCGATGTCATCCCGGCGAACCCGGACAATGAATATGGTTGGGAGAAGCTGTATTCGGAGCGCATGGCGCTGGCCTATGGGCGTCGATATGGCATGAAGGTGCGTATTGCTCGTTTCCAGAACTGCTTTGGGCCTTTTGGCACCTGGCGTGGTGGACGTGAAAAGGCGCCGGCTGCCATCTGCCGTAAGGTGGCTGAAGTTGAAGACGGCGGTACCATCGAAGTGTGGGGAGACGGCTCGGCAATTCGCTCTTACACCTATGTCGATGATATGGTCGAGGGGATTTACCTGTTGATGCAGTCTGATCTTGAAGGAGCTGTTAACATAGGCAACCCGCAGTATGTATCGGTTAATGAGCTGGTCACTACTATTGCTCAGGTGGCCGGGAAGACCATCCATATCAAACATGTCGATGGCCCGGTAGGCGTCCAATCGCGTAATTTCAGTAACGCGCGCATTTGCTCGCTGGGCTGGCAGGCCAACTTCGATCTCGAGGCAGGCATCAGGCAAACCTATCCCTGGATCGAGGCACAGGCGCGAGGGATTTGACTGATTGGGTAAGATAACATGTTGTCTGGTAAGCTGATTGTATTGAGTGGTTTGGATGGCGCCGGAAAATCCACCCAGATCGATCTCCTCCTCGATGAATTGCGTGCACAAGGTAAAAATGGTCGGTATTTGTGGACACGCGGAGGTTATACCGGCCTTTTCGAAATGCTCAAAAGGATGATTCGCCGATTGAGCGGCAAACGGATCATCCCTGACAGTGGTCCCTCCCGCCAACGCACCCAAACTTTCCATCATCCGCTGGTACGTCGAGCATGGTTGATTCTGGCAATATTGGACTTGATACGGGTATACGGCCTGCAAGTACGCTGGTGGCGCCGGCGGGGCAAGATCGTCATTTGTGACCGGTATATTTGGGATACATTAGTGGATTTCCGGCTCAATTTTCCGCAAGAAAACGTGGAGACCTGGCTGTTATGGCGCGTCCTCCAATGGGTAACTCCTCGGCCCGATGTTGCCTTTTTGATCTTGATCCCTGTCGAGGAATCGGTCCGGCGGTCAGATCGCAAAGGAGAGCCTTACCGGGATACACCCGAGGTGCTGTCCAGGCGCCTGGCGCAATATGAGCAGTTGTCACAAGGCGGGTATTGGCAGGTGCTGAATGGTCAGCATCCAGTGGATGAGTTAGCAAGGAATATCCGGCAGGAAGTGGAAATATGAGAATCAGCTTACTAATGGAACGGGAGCCTTTTGGAGCGATCTTAGAAAAGACATTGGAAGATTATTGGTCAGCGAGGAGTGGGCAAGAGTATCAGGTGTCCTGGCATCCTGGTAGACCAAAGCTGTCAAAAGGTATCCAGGTCTGGCTGGTTAACATCTACCTGAATGCTATCTTTACGCCAGAATTGGAAGCCGCCGGATTCGAACCCGTTCGGCGAGAGTTTAGCCACAGCCTGTCGAGATGGCGCCGGCCTTTGCAGCGAGATTATGTGGCGGCAGCGACGTCAAAGTGGGCTTCCCGCCGGCTGGCACAGGCCGTTTTGCATGTTCAGCCCGCGATTCCTCAGGCCTGTCAGTGGTTGATCGTGGCAGGCAATCACCGTCTGCGGATCCTCGATCACCAGGTTGGGTCTTCCACCTCGGTGCTCAAAGCCGGTTTCGATTCAACCTTTATGCAGCGCGAATTGGAAGCTCGGCGTCTGGCCGAGACTTTGCGTCTGCCGGTACCGGTGTTGCGGCAATGTGCCGGCGATGCATCCTGGTTTACGGAAGACTATGTGATCGGCACGCCACTCAACCGCTTACCTGATGACGCTCAGGCTCAGTCCTGTTTCGGTATGGCCGCGGATGCCCTTAAGGATTTGATAGCGCATACCCGGGCCGAGGAGCCGGTGGCGGATTATGTGTCTCGTATTCAGACTCGCAGTGAAGCGTTGATAGCTCGAAACACCTTGCTTAGCGCCGCGCAGAGGACCGACCTGCAAACGTTGATCCGGACGCTGGCGAGTCTATTCCAAATGAGCAAAGCATCTATCATAACCTCTCTTACCCATGGCGATTTTCAGCCGGCTAACCTGCTGGCTACAGATGAGCAAACCTGGATCATCGATTGGGAATACAGTGCTCGCCGCCAGACCCCATACGATCTGTTGACCTATGGCCTGAGGTCGCGCCGTCCCGATGGTTTAGCCGACCGCTTACATGCTTTTGTGACGGATGGGATTTCTGCTCTTCCGGATCAGTGGCCCGGCTGTACCTGGCATAGCAGCGAGGCCCGTCTACAATCTGCCATCTTGTTTGCGCTTGAGGATCTGTTGTTGCATCTGGAAGAAAATGCCAATCCTCATTTTACCCGCCTGGGCGACGGCTTGTTGAGCTTGCATTGGGAATTGATAAACTGGTTATCTTCATGAAACTGGTTGTCTTGTTGCCGGGGATAGAACACATATGTCGTACCCTAAATTGCTGATCCTCAACCAGATGGCCGGACCGATGACCTGGGAGCTGGCCGAAGATGCCGGTCGGTCGCTTGGCTGTGTAGCCGTGCTGACCGGTCATCCCGATACACTGGCTAAGGGCAGCAGCGAGCAAGTGCGCTTGTATCCGGCGGCTGTCTATCAACGTGGCAGCTTTACGCGCCGGGCGATTTCATGGCTATGTTATGCTGTGCAAGCTTTCTTTTGGCTATGGCGTTGGCCTGCCGATACTCCTGTGTTGCTCTTTTCCAACCCGCCGATTTTGTGTTGGGTAGGTTGGCTGCTCAAGAAACTACGCCGGCAGCAGTATGCTGTGATGGTGCACGATATTTACCCCGATGTATTGGTGAAGATGGCCGGTTTTTCGGAAAGCCATCTGTTGATCCGGCTGTGGCGCAGGCTGAACCGTTGTGCTTATCAGAATGCCAGGGTAGTGATGACTCTGGGTGAGTTGATGGCCGCCAATCTGGAAAGACAGTTTGATGCAACGAAGACCTGCGCGGGGAAGGTGGAAATCGTCTACCCCTGGGTCGATACCGGGAAGATCAAACCTATTCCTAAGGAAGAAAACTGGTTTGCTCAAAAATACGATCAGGTGGGTAAGCTCACGGTAATGTATTCGGGCAACATGGGGCTGGGGCACGATATCGAGACGATGTTAGGGGCTGCCCAACACCTACGTGACCAGTCCAATGTTCACTTCATGTTCATTGGGGCCGGCCCCAAATGGACATTGGTAGAAGATACCATTCAACGCGACGGTTTAACTAATGTGACACTTTTGCCCTGGCAGTCTGAAGACGTATTGCCCTACTCGCTGGCAGCAGCAGACGTGGCGCTCATATCGTTGGAACCAGGGTTGGAGGGTTTGGCTGTGCCGAGCAAGGCAATCTATGCAATGGGAGCAGGTGCTGTACTGCTTGTGCTATCGGACGGCAAGAATGATCTCGTCAATTGGGTTGAGACTTTTTCATGTGGGGTCTTGAGCAGAGCAGAGAGCCATCATTTGGCTCACGTGATATCCGGGTTCACCCAAGACAGAGCAAAGTATGATACCCGCGCAGTAGCTGGGGAGTCTTTCTCCAGGCGTGCAAATGGGCACCGTCTTCTGACAAAGCTTTCGGGGCTCAACGCAGAATAATGGGCAAGACTGAGGTGATGTTGTCCATTTGCTGAAATTGACTTTTAACACACAAATCAAGATCTAATCTTACTCTTGTTCTTCTTCGAGCAATGTCCAGACTGCCGGACATGTTATACTTGACAGGTTGAAAAACCTGTTGTAATGTGTTTTACAAACGTTTGCATTTTTTGTTGTCTTTATTGGTGTTGAGCCGGTAGCAATTCTTCTACATAAGCATTTGCAAAATCAATCACTTATTTCAACTTACAATTTAATCTGGATGTTGTGGGGCTTCTTGTGGTGCTCCTTGGATAGGACCAATCTTTTTCCTGCCAAACTGTGGCAGTATGAGTATTTTGGCGCAGCCCCAGTTTAGAATTACGCGAACCCGGCCAGCTCATGCTGTCATCACAGTCTGGGTTGGTGGAGAGTGCATTCGTAAAGGAGGTTTCAGGGCATTTTGTAAGCTAAGGGATTGACTCTCCCAGGCCTGTTTCGTTTGCAGCGATTCCCGGTTTGAACTGGTTTATAGAAAGTGCGCACTACAAAAAACTGTTTCAATGCTGAGATCGCAGAGGAAAAATATTGGATTTTGTCATCGAGCCTTGGGATAAACCTCCAAGGCGGGAATTGCTGTTTCGTTTGTTTAGCCACACAAGGAGGGTAGGATGCTGTATGTAAAATGGCTTACAAAGAGAAAATGGGCATATCCCCTTTTCTTGCTTGTTATAGTAGCCACCATCGTAAGTCTTTCGCTCACACCTGGATCTGATGGTACTGCGGCTGCGGCAGATCCGGAATTAATTCTCGAAAACGATTTCGAGGATGGCACGACGCAAGGCTGGTCTCCACGCGGCGACGCGGTTCTGGAGGCGTCGACCGAGGCAGCCAAC
>JAFGLD010000183.1 GCA_016928235.1 Anaerolineae bacterium
GACTAAGTCAACTTTCCTTTTCTGTGGCGCCGGATGAATATTGCACACCGGGTAAGCACAATGTTCTTTATCTGAAGGTAAATTACCGCATTTGGATATAAAATTCGAGATCTAATCTTACTCTCACCTCTCATTGATCTCCTCGTCACACCTCGGCCATGGGGTCGACATCACTGACGACGCGGGTCAGCCAACGCATCAGGCTGAGGGCAACAGCAGCCATGACGATCAGCACTACCCCAACCCACACCGCCGTGTCGATATCGCGCTCCAGGGCATTATAAGAAAAGCAGCTGACTGGTTACGTTCTTTTTAAGAAGTTTTTTGCTTAAGTTGACACTTATGAATACGTAACAAATGATCGACAAAAAGAAACCGTCTCTTCATGAGGCGGTTGTTTTTTATCAACTTTCCCGATCACGAATCGCGAATCGGGTTTGATGCTTTACACCACGCTGATCAACTCATATACCCTGGTATATTGTGTCCGCCCCTTAACCTGGATTGGCTCCAGTTCCACGGCTTCGACATGGTCTTTAACGATCTGGTAAGTCTCATCGCTGAGCAGGATTTGCATCGGCCTGGCAACCTCCTGCAGACGCTTGGCCAGATTGACACTATCTCCCATTGCCGTGTAATCAAGGCGCGACGGACTGCCGACATTCCCAACCACTGCTTCACCGGTATGAATACCAGTGCCAAACTGCAAGCGGTCGAGCTCGTCGACCGTTTGATGGTAAGCCTGTATCTCTTCCCTCATCGTCCACGCCGACCGCACCGCCCGCAGCGCGTGATCCTCTTGCGGGCGCAGAGGCGTGTTATAGAGCGCCATGACAGCGTCCCCCATAAACTTATCAAGAACCCCCTGATGGACATGGATGGCATCCGAAGCCATCGTCATGTATGTGTTGATGATCTCGACCAGCCTCTCCGGATCGAGCTGTTCGCTAAAAGTCGAGAAACCCCGGATATCGGCAAACAGGATCGAGATGGTCTGGCGCGTTCCCCCTAATTTCAACGAGGCCGAGCTCCTGATACCATCGACCACCTCAGTCGGCAGGTAACGACGCACACCGGCAATCTGAGCTTCGCGGCGCTTGGTCTCGGTCAGGTCATCGAGTACGATGGCGACGCCCTGGATGTTCTCATGAGCATCTTTCAGCGGGCTGAAGTTCATGCTCAGGTTGACCTGCCCGCGCCCTACCATCTCCGTCTCGAACTCCACGCCGATCAGACGCTGCTCCGAGTGAGCCGCCTGCTCAACAAGCGTATCGAAGCGGGCGTCGAGTGGTGGCAGCACATCCCGCAGCCCTACCCCAACCTGATCTTGTTCGAGCATCAGGTCGAGGATTTGTTGGGCGCGCCGGTTAATCAGCGTGATCCGATCTTCTGTATTGGTCGTGATGACGCCCGACGCAATGGAGGCAAAGACGTTGTCTTGCAGCTTCTTCATCTCGGAGATTTCATCTAGCGTGGCCTTCACACGCGCAAAGAGGCGAGCATTCTCGATGGCAACCGCGGCCTGGTTCGCAAACGCGACCATCAGATCGCGGGAACGCTCGGTAAATAGCTCGGATAGGCTCTTGTTATCGGTATAGATGACGCCTGTCACTTCATCTTTGACCTTGAGCGGGACGCACAAGATCGAGCGCAGGCTGTAGCCAACAATGCTCTCCGAATGCTGGAAACGATGATCCTCTTGCGCGTTGGTCGTCATGATCGCTTCGCCGCTTTCGGCAACGCGCCCGACGACGCTCCGGCTGACCTCGAAGGCAGAGCTGTCGATGGTTTGGCGATCCATGTTACGAGCGATCCGGAACTCCAACCCGCCGGTTTCCTCATTGCGCAGCATCAAATAGCCACGCTCGGCTCCGGAAAGCTGGATGATGGTATCCATTACCTCGTTGAGGACCTGGGTTAAGTCAAGCGATGAGTTGATCAAGGCAGCTACGTCGGCCAAAGCTCGATACTGGTCCCGTTCGTGCTCAATAGCGCCAACGCGGTTGCGAGTCACATCCAGCCGCCGGGCAATATCGTTCAGCGTGGTTGTCGTTCCCGGCGGCAGGCGAAAGCCGCTTGCCTTGAGCGCCTCGCGCTGCTGCATCAACACATCACGCAAATCGATGGCCATCCGGCGAATATGATCCAGCTCGTCATTGAACGATCTGGTTGTTTTGTTATCTGATACTTCTTCCATACATTGCACTCTCCAGGCAACAGGGTTTCATTCCAGAGGAAATCACCCTTCATAGCGCCAATTATACGCTGCTTGGGTCTCTCAGCAAACCGGATGGCATGATGAAGGGCAAGATATCTGTGACGAGTAAGCCGTGATCCATGATAATATGTAACACTTGTCACATACACGCTATTTCCAGGTGCTACCCGGGACGTTTTTACAGATAAAAAGCGCTGAGAAACGCAACTTATCCCTATTTATTGAGAAGATACATGAAGATAGTCTTCCAGCTGCTTGAGCATGAGCGAGGGATCTTTAAGATAGCTAACGGCTTCACGCGCGCCGGCAGCGGCATCCTCGATCGGCAGACCCAGGGCCTTTCGAAGACGCACGATCTCTAACCGGCACTGGCACTCGGCAAAGTACCGGGCCTTACCCTCAAGAACTTCAAGCTGACGCTCTCGAATCCGGCATGCTTTTGCCGGATCACCACTCAGTTCATGGTATGCTGCCATTGCTTTGTAGGAATCTGCGTGTGGCTCTGATCCATATGCCGCCAGATGCTGCGTGGCTGCATGAAAGAACCGCAATGCTTCCTGATCGGCTCCCAGCTGCCTGGCTGCAACAGCATTCCAGGCCAGCAGCTCGATCAGGTTGCTTTCATAATGAGTCCGGCGGGCAGCCATTTCACCCGGCAATGCCCATTCTTTCATCTTTTGCCAATCTCGCCTGGCAAAAGCAATGTTACACAGAACGGAATAGGCTGAAGAAAGATAATGTTCACCCTGTTCGCTCTCCTCAAGAATCGCAAAGGCATATTTAAGCGCCAGATCAAAGTTGCCGTTGATGCAGAGAAAATCGGCTTTTAAGATCAGCATGACCTGATGAAAATTTATGTCTGGGGGAGGTTGCGATTCCATGTAATCAATCGCAGCCTGGATCTGTTCACGATATCCAATAGGGTCGATGCCCAGGTAGGCAGATACCAGATCATTATGCAAATAGACACGCAGCGGGAAATGTTCATATTCAGGCTTACGGACTTCAACGACAGCTTTGACGGCTTTCTCAATAACCTGACTGTAATCTCTTTTGTAGTATAACAAGGTATTCAGCTCCCAATGATTGATGAGCTGTACCCACCATTTCTCTCCTAGCTCACGAGCAATCATGCGTGACTGGTCAAGCAAGTCAAGAGACTTGTCGGGAGCCTCACCACCTATATCAAGAGCCTGGCTGAAATGCTCATACATCAAGATACGGGCTGTATCGTTGTCCCTATACGCCTCGCTTACCAGTCGATGTATCCAATCCCATTCACTCATGATGATATAGCCTTCCAGTTATGCTGTTGGACTGGCAGCCCTCCCAATCTAGCCGTTGTTTTCTATAGCTTGTCAGATCATGTACTGAGCAAAGTCAGTGTCTCTTGTGAGTAAAAGGCTGTCCAGAACGCTTCCTGAAAAGCTATACATCATGATCGAGATAGCTTTCCAGTTGCTTGAGTATATACGATGGCTCTTTGAGGCGCTTCGCTGCTGTACGTACACCGTCGGCCGCATCCTCGAACGGCAGCCCCAGGGCCTTCCGAAGACGCACAATCTCTAACCGGCACTGGCACTCGACAAAATGCCGGGCTGTGCCCTCGATCTCATGAAGCTGGCGATCGCGGACCTGGCAGGCTTTCTTTAGATCGCCACCCAGTTCGTGATAGGCTGCCAGCATCTGATAGTAGCGGGCACCCAGTCTTGCTCCATAGCCGGCTGCGCGTTGTGTGGCTGCCTGGCAAAGCCGCAACGCTTCTTTCTCATCACCCAAACAGCGCGTAGCAACTGCGTTACAGGTCAGCATTTCGACAAGATTGTTTTCACGGTTACGACGGCGAGAGACAACTTCGCCGGCCAACGCCCAGTCTTTCATCTTTTGCCAGTCCTGCCTGGCAAAAGCAATGGCACAAAGATAGATATAGGCAGATGAAAGATAGTGATCTTCATGTTCACTTTGCTCTACATATTTGAGGGCCAGATCCAGAGCCAGATCGATATCACCCGTCAGAATTGTAAAGTGAGTCTTCAGGCCGCTGACACAAAAACGGCACTCCAGGTCGGGCGTCACCTGAGATTCCATGTATTCTATTGCGCTCCGGATCTGTTCGCTGTACCCGATAGGATCGCTTTCCAGGTAGGAATAAATCAGATCCTCGTGAAGGCAAATACGCTGCGGAAAATTTTCATATTCCGGTTTGCGAACCTCGACGGCGGCCTTAACCGCTTTTTCCAACACATGGTTGTAATCTCTCTTGTAAAAAAGCAATGTTTGCAGCTCCCAATGATTGCTGAGCTGCACCCACCACTTCTCATCCAGCTCTTGCGCAATCAGACGGGATTGGCTGAGTAAATCGAGTGCCATATCAGGATCTTCGTCCATAAACTTGAAGGCTGACCGGAATCGCTCATCCATCGCAATGCGCGCATCGTCTCCGCTATTAGAAATAGCGATTCGTTGTATCATAACCCAATCCCAAACACTCATGACAGCAGGGCCTCCAGACCATCGATAATCTCCTGGTATGCCCCAACAGCATCCGCACTGTTGAGTGTTCGCCCGGCAAACAGTCGGGCAAACTGGTACACAATGTCCAGTGTTGCTGTGTGAGAATTAGAGAAGGTTGATTGTTCGCTGAGCTGATCGATCAATGGGCAAGAGGCATTCAGGGACAAAGTGCCACGCAGATCCTCCTCGCTGACGTTCCTCCGGCTGATATATCCCTCCACCATGTTCGCAATCGGATCGGGGAATTCACCCGAGTCGAGTGCCTGGCGCGTTTCTTGCAAGAACTCGACATCAGGTGGGTAGAGCATGATACCAGGCATCGAGGAAGGCTTGAATGCTTTGACCTGCACGCGGATCCCACGTGCCTGGTAGTAAGCCAACAAATGTTTGTAGGGCTCTGAGGATACCGGACGCATGAAATACTCGGCTTCACCGTCGACCTGGACAACAGTGATATTGTGATTGAGCTCAGCATATTTTCTGAGGAAAGGCTCAACCGAAAACCACTTGGCATCGATCACAGGTATATCATGACTTTCTGCCAACACTTCTTCTTGCAGTGTCCCGTTTTCGCGCGTGACATAGTATAGGGTCTTGTCGGTAGATTGCAGATACTCCGGCAAGGTCAGACGCCCGCGCGACGTGCGGAACGTCACGATATCTCTGACATGATCGAAGAACTCATTATCCTTGATCGCCCAACCGATGATGACATCTGAGTGGCCGCGAACGATCTGCTGCCAGATGGTCCGATTTGTCTTGGCCAGGTGATTCAAACCGGCTAGAAGCTGCATCTCGATGGCCTGCTGGACGAACAGAAGCGTATCATTCTCATGAAGGTCCTCACGTGAAGCTGTCAGTTCCAGATCCGGACACTCGATTACACCCTGCACGAATCGCGCCCAGGGTGGCAGCAGTGTCTTGTGCCGATCGGTAATAAACATACGCCGGACAAATACTCGCACGTCGCCATATTCGTGCAGAGAGGCAACTGATGATGGCGGGATAAAGAGGAAACCACGCAGCGGAACCACCATCTGGTCGTGTCCCAGATCAACATTGGCATCCTCTAAAAACAAGACGAATAGCGGCTCCAGCTTGTATTCGCGGCGAATATAGTCGAGTGTCGCACTGTGGACATCGGCTTGTTCCCAGGGGGGCGTCAGACTGTTGACAGGCGCCGGATCGCCTTCGATAAAAATCGAGACAGGCAGAAAATCGGCATACTGCCTGACCGCTGCGACAAGTGTCGGTTCTTGCAAGATGTAAGCGGCTTCGGGTTTGACTTTTAAGGCAACTACTGTTCCGATCTCTCCCTGATCGACCGGGGTCACAACATAGTGTCCATCGTTGGCACACGTGAACCGGAAAGTCTGGCCCGGTTTGCCGTCAGGCTGCATCTGGCAAGAGGTAACAATCACATCCGAAGCCAGCAAGAAAGCACTCAAAAATCCCAGGCCAAACTGACCAATCAGGCTGGTGGCATCTTCCAGCCATGACAGCGATGGATCGTCGCGCATTTCCCGCGTATAGCTCCGACCGATGGTGGCCAGATATTCTTCGATCTCTTCCCGGTTGAGGCCAAAGCCGTTGTCTCGAACAGTTAACCAACCGATTTCCTGATCGATGCGCAGCGTGATCCGCGGCGTGTAATCCGGCTCACGCATTTCCACCCGCCGCCGCACGGTACTGTCGTGAGCATTCTGAAGCAGCTCACGGATGGCAACTTTACGAGTTGTGTAGAGATTTTCAGATAAAATCGTGAGCAGTCCCGGCAAATGCAGCTTGAACTGCTGTTGGGCATTTTCGTTAACCATCAATGTCTCTCCACTCTATTTGCATGAGTTACACATGGCACCAGATAGATGAATAGTTACGGGCTGAATTGGTCTTCCTAACCGGCAGAGAGTTGTACTTAGCTTATTTGCATAACCGCATCAATTGTACATGACAGAGCACTACTCAGCTATCAGAAGGAGGTTCCAATAATCAATCCGGCCTGAGATATACACGGTAAATCTCCTCAGCAAAGTCCAACACCTTTGCCGAAATCAGGCAGTAGATTCCCGCCTGTGCAGGAATGAATACGCCAACTGCCTACCCCAGGCCCAAATACAGTACAATGAAGGCACATAGAATCGTTGCTCTGTCTCCTTTCTCTTGGCTGACATGTCAGCCCTATAGTAGCTACAATCGAACAGTGTCGAAAAACTTCTTGATCTTTTTTCTTGGCCTGCCGGGTTTCTCATTGTTCGACAAAGACGGTGATGCCAGGCGCGGAAAAAGAGACCTTGAGTTGGCGGTTGTGGCTGGTGATCACACTTATCGCTCGGCACTCGTTGCCCGGCGCGACTTTCAGAGGAAAAACACATGTCCAAGATCGGCTGGATAGAACAAGAATTGACTTCGCTCAAGGAACAAGGGCTGCTTGCCGACATTCGCGCCATCGAAAGCCCGATGGACGGCTGGGTGAGCATCGAAGGGCGGCGCGTGCTCAACTTTTGCGCCAACAACTACCTCGGCCTGGCCAACCATCCCAAACTGCGCGAGGCCGCCAAAGGCGCCATCGACCAAATGGGGATCGGACCGGGAGCGGTGCGCACCATTGCCGGTACGACGACGCTGCACCTGGCGCTCGAAAAGCGGCTGGCCGGTTTCAAGGGCGTCGAGGCAGCTATTACCTTCCAGAGCGGTTTCGCCGCCAATCTGGCCACCATCCCCGCCCTGGCCGGCAAGGCCGATGTGCTCTTCTCAGACGAGCTGAACCACGCCAGCATCATCGACGGAGCCAGACTGTCCGGCGCTCAGATTGTTCGTTACCCACACTGTGACCCTGATGGACTGCGCAAGGTTATCGAGGAGACGGCGATCACCGGACGAGCAATGATCGTCACCGACGGCGTCTTCAGCATGGATGGGGATATTGCCCCGTTGGACGAGATCTGCCGGGTGGCCGAAGCAGCGGGCTGTCTGCTGATGGTCGATGACGCTCACGGGGAGGGCGTGCTGGGCCGGGGTGGGCGCGGCATTGTCGATCATTTCGGGCTGCATGGTAGGGTCGATGTCGAAGTGGGGACGTTGTCCAAAGCCTTCGGGGTGGTCGGCGGGATGGTGGCGGGTAGCAGGGTGATCATCGATTGGCTGCGGCAGCGTGGCCGGCCCTTCCTGTTCTCGTCGGCCATGACTGCCCCCGATGTGGCTGCCTGCCTGGCCGCGGTCGATCTGCTGGCGCAAAGCACCGAGCAGGTCGACCGGTTGTGGCAAAACGCCGAGATCTTCAAGTCAGGGATGAAGAAGCTGGGCTTTGATACAGGCGTGACCCAAACGCCGATTGTCCCCGTCATGCTGAGAGAGGCGCCTCTGGCACAACAGTTCAGCCGATGCCTGTTCGAGGAGGGCGTCTTCGCCATGGCCATCGGCTACCCGACTGTGCCGAAAGGCAAAGCTCGCATCCGGGTCATGAATACGGCTGCCCACACCTCGGATGATCTGGCACGCGGCCTGGCTGCCTTCGAGAAGGTCGGGAGAGAGTTGGGCGTCATAGCGTAATCCATTCGCTGCCGTCTACACCCCTCAATGTATCCTTCGATGGATGACATTCACCGCTGCCTATGCGATACTTTGATCAAGTGACGGGTGTAGATGTGTAAGCCGTGAAGCATCACGTATAGCGAATACTTCCGGCATCAGATTGTGGGTCGTGAACGCATCACCCATCACCCATCACTCACCACTCATCACTGCTTTGTGGAGGCTATTATGATGGAACAGCATCAACAACTCATCCGGCATACCGATCTGGCCGCGCAGCCGCACATCTACGAAATCCGGGTCAAAGGTCGCCTGGAGGGCGAAATCTGGTCTGAGTGGTTCGAAGGAATGACGGTCATGGTCGAAGAAAGTGGTGAAACAATCCTTCAAGGGCCGCTTACCGATCAATCGGCTTTGTATGGCTTGCTGTCCAGGCTGCGAGACCTGGCGGTGCCGCTGCTGTCGGTCAACATCATGGGAATGGAACCCCCACAGGTGATACTCCCACCCAACAAGCGAGCGCCGCGCCGAATAAACTGGCTGATGATCTTGCTGTACCTTCTGCTGATCGGCGCGTTGGCTTCATTGACGGTCTTTCTGACCTCAGAGGCGATATTGCCGACCTCGTTGGCGCTTGGAACCCTGTTCCTCCTGCTGGGCAGCATCGCTTTTATCTTTTCCCGCTACGAGAACGCCTGGTGGTGGCGCCTCCTGACGGTGCTCAATTGGCTGGGCGCAGTGCCCGGATTGATCATCTATCTGATCGAGGCCGGCCTGTCCACAGCCCTGGCTATGGCGATCCTTCTCTTCATGGCAGCCGGTGGCCTGGTCTACCTGATATCGCTGCAAAAGAAGGGCGTGACTCGCGTCAAGACCATTCGATGGGAAAAGCTGGGCCATCGCTCAGAGCAGCCGGCAAGTGGAGACCGCAATCCGGATCGGCTACGGTGAAGCCGATTGTTGAACACGGATCACCGGCAACTGCCTTTCAAAGAGTAACGGCCATGGACAGTTCCTTGTTGAGCACCAAACTCTATATCCCATCGCCTCGCCCTAACCTGGTGGCCCGGCCTCGCCTGGTTGAGCAGATAGAGACCGGGGTGCGGCAGAACCACCGGCTGACGCTGATATCAGCTCCTCCGGGCTTTGGCAAGACGACGCTGATCGGTGAGTGGATTGACAGTAGCAGGCAACCGGTTGCCTGGCTCTCGATGGATGAGGCTGATAACGACCCGGCGCGCTTTACCAATTACCTGGTTGCCGCTTTCCGGCAGATCGATGAGACAATTGGACAGGCCACACAGCTTGCCCTCCAATCTCCGTCAACGCCATCCATCCAGGGTCTGGTGACGCCGCTGATCAATGACATCATCGCCGCCGGCAAAACCCTGATTCTGGTCTTGGACGATTATCATCTGATCTCATCGCTGCCCGTTCAGCAGATGGTGACATTCCTGCTGGAGCACCAACCCCCGTCGATGCACATTGTCATCAGCACTCGCGAAGATCCGCCGCTACCCCTCGTCCGGCTGCGGGCACGCGGCCAGGCAACCGAGATCAGAGAGCGGGATTTGCGCTTTACGGCCGAGGAAGCGGCCACGTTTCTGAACTGTACAATGGGTCTTTCCCTGTCCGGAGAAGCGGTGCAAGCGCTCGAAACCCGCACCGAGGGATGGATCGCCGGACTGCAATTGGCCGCCCTGGCGCTGCAACAGAGCCCGGATGACGCGGAAAGCTTCGTTGCCACATTCACAGGCAGCGACCGTTACATCATGGACTATCTTGTCACCGAGGTACTGGAACAACAGCCGGAAGGAACGCGCGACTTCTTGCATCAGACTGCCATTCTCGATACGCTGACCGCTGATCTGTGCGATGCCATCACCGGGCGCCGGGACAGCCGGCAGATCCTCGACAGGTTGGAAGGGGCCAACCTGTTCCTGTTTCCGCTCGACCACCGCCGCGAGTGGTACCGCTATCACCACCTCTTTGCCGAGTTCCTGCGCATGCCGCTGGGGCGCGAAGAGCAGCAAACCCTGCACCAGAAAGCGATGGTCTGGTACGAAGAGCACAATCTGACCGAGCCGGCCATCCGGCACGCGCTGGCCTATGCCGGGCTGTCAGGCGATCTTGGGCCTGCCGAGCGGCTGATCCGCCTGGCCGCTGAGGCGACTCTCCTCAGTGGCAACCTGGCAACGCTACATGGGTGGCTCGATGCTCTCCCCGACGCCCACGTGCGGGCCTGCGGGGAGTTATCGACCGGCAAAGGGTGGATGCTGGCTTTTACCGGAGATACCGCGCTGGCAGACGAGTATGCCGGCGCGGCAGAAGCGGCCTTCCGGCATGTCGATACGCTGCCGGTCAACCGGGGCAAACTTCTGTTGCTGCGTGCCTTTATCGCGTCACTGAGCCGCCGGGACTATGAGGATGCTATTGCCTCGGCCACTGGAGCTTTGGAGGCACTGGGAGAAGGTCACTTGCATTGGCAGGTCATTGCCTATTGGATCATGGCCGAATCGCTGGAGCGAACACGGAATATTGCCGAGGCCATCAAGGCCTTTGGCAAGGCCCGGCAGGTTGTGCTGGCGCTGGGCAATCACGTCTTTACATCCATCGTCGAGGGCTCGCTGGCGCTCTCGCTGAACACGCACGGGCTACGGCGCGAGGCAGTACAGGTCTGCGAGGAGGCGCTCGAACGCCACACAGACGACCTGGGGCGGCACGCGCCAATGGCTTGCCTGATTTTCATGCGCCTGGGGATGCTGGCCTATGAGACCAACCAGGTCGATCTCTCTCGCCAGTATTACGAGAGGGCCCTCGACTTGAGTGAGAAGCTGGCCCTGGGGACCAATCTATCTTACATTTACGGGATGCTGGCGCCGACCCTCTATGCGCAGGGGGAGGCAAGCGCCGCGATCGACGCCCTACAACAGGCCTATCCGATCATCTCCCAGACGGGGTACCTGGAAATCGACTGGTTCCTGGGGATAGAAGCCGATATCCGTCTCAAGCAGGGCGAGATGGCCTTCGCGCAGCGATGGGCCGAGGCCGCCGGCCTGTCCCCCGATGATGAGCCGCAGTACATGCGGATCGAGCAGCACCTGGTCTACGCCCGGCTGCTGATAGCAGAGGACCGGCCGGCCGATGCCCGGCGCTGGCTGGCCACACTCGAACAGTTCACCCAGGAACGTGGACTATTTCGCTGGCTGCTCTCGACATACATCTTGCAGGCACTGGTGTCGGAGCGAACAGGAGATCGGGCGGCGGCTCGCGATTATCTCTCGCAAGCAATCCAGCTTGCCGCCCCTGAAGGGTACTTCCGCGCCTTTTTGGACGAGGACAGACAGGTTATTTCCCTGCTACCCGAGGTACGCCACGTCGCGCCGGATTTTGTGGGTCGCCTGATCGACTTCGCTTGCCGGTCCAGTGATGGACAGGGAAAACCCGTCCAACTGCTTGACGAGCCCCTCAGCGAGCGTGAGCTGGAGGTGCTCGCCCTGATCGCCTCCGGCCTGAGCAACGGCGACATCGCCCGGAAGCTGTTTATCACCGTTGGCACGGTCAAGCGGCACATCAATAACATCTATGGCAAGCTCCAGGTCGCCAGCCGCACCCAGGCGATGGTCAAAGCCCGGGAGTTGAGGTTGATTGAGTAGGGGCGACCCGCGGTCGCCCTATACCGATATCGCGGACGCTCGTCCTGATCGCCTCAGGGCGCGGAATGCAGCGCGAGGACATGGTGGTAAACGGCCAGCGTCCGGCGGGCAGCTTCACGCCATGAGAAAAGACGAGCACGTTCCAGGCCGCGTCGACGGAGCCGGCTTGCCAGATCTGTGTTGGTCAGAACACGATGAAGCCCGGCGGCGATGTCAGCCGGGTTATCGGGGTTAACCTGCATCGCTGCATCACCGACCACCTCCGGCAGTGATCCGCGATCGGAGGAAACCACCGGCGTGCCACAGGCCATCGCTTCGAGCGCCGGCAGCCCAAACCCTTCGTAGAAGGACGGCAAACACAGGAGCTGCGCGCCGCTGTAGAGGCCAGGCAAATCGACATCTCGTAGATTGTCCAGCCAGGTAACTTTTGTGTCCAGCTTCAATTCCCCGACCAACTTGAAGGCTTTCTCGTAAAGCCAGCCACGCGCCCCGGCGATGACCAACAGCGGCGCGCCGGGCAGCTCCGCGCACAGTTGCTCATAGGCCCGCAGCAGCCCACCCAGGTTCTTGCGCGGCTCGTAGGTGCCGACGAAGAGGATATACTCCGGCGGCAAGTTGTACATTTGCCGGACACGCTCGATGTCGTCAGGAGGCTGCGGCCTGTACCGCTCATCGGCGGCCTCCGGGATGACTGCGATCTTCTCTGAGGGTACATCGAGCATGTCAAGCACATCACGGCGGGTTGCCTCAGAGACAACGATGATGTGATTGGCACACCGGGCGGCATCGTGAATCTGATCGGTATAGTAGCGGCGGCTGTCGGCGGTCAGAATATCAGGGTAGAGCAGAAAGGCCAGATCGTGGATGGTGATCACTTTGCAGTAGCCGCGCCCATGTGGCGGGATGAAGTCAGGGCTATGGAGCAGATCGAGGCGCAAAGGAGCCAGCTCAATGCCCAACGCCAGACGCTCGAAGCGATTGTGGGCGGGTGTCCAACAGGCCACACGACGTTGATTTGGCGCGGCAGTCAAATCTCGCCGATCCTTGCGGCTGTGCAGGATCGCATAATGGTTGTCCGTGTCCAGTTCAGCAAGCTCACGGATCAGGTGATAGGTGTATTGGGGTATTCCGCCCTGTCGATAATAGGTCAGGCGAGCATCGAGACCAATAGCAGGCATAGACATTGATTCCTTGAAAATAATGACGAGTGATGAGTGACGAGTGACGAGTCAAAGGCTATTTTCATCCCCTGCGGTGAGCGTTTGGCAGCACCCGGAAATGGCGCGGTCGAGTTGCATCAGGTACCTGATTGTCGGTTGCTCCTGTAGGTTGGGTGGCGGCGCAAGCATAAACCTGTGTTTTTGACCCTACCAAAGATCCGCCACCCAACGGCTGAGAGACCATCCACGCTATTCTCGCGTGGTACCCCATAAAGGCTCTACGCAGAAATGCAACTTGATGGCTTGAGTGTGCCGTCGGATGGATATCCGACAAATACGGGTGACGGATACATATCCGTCACCCGCGTAAAGACATAGGAATCTTTCACGCATCCTGTATCTTGTTCATGTCCCCACCGTCTGATCGACATTGATGTCTGCCTGGATGCCTGCGGCACGGAAAACGATGCCCTCATCATCATTGGCGTCCACGATGACATGCGTACCGGCGGGAAAATCGCCACGCAGGAGCTGCACCGAGAGTGGGCTCTCGATGTACTTTTGCAGCGCCCGCTTGAGCGGCCGCGCCCCAAAGGCCGGGTCGAAGCCCTGGCCGGCCAGCCACTTGCGGGCCGCGTCGGTCAGCTCGACGGTCAGGCCCTGCTCGCCCAGCCGATCCTCGATCTCCCGCATCTGCAAGTCGACCATCTGGGATACCTGTTCCAGCGTCAGCGGCGAGAAGATGATGATCTCGTCGATGCGGTTCAGGAACTCCGGGCGGAAGGTGTCTTTGAGAGCCCGTTCGATCTTCTCCTGATCGGCGACTGCCTGAGGATCATTCGACGCAACAAAACCCAGCGTCCCACCACGGCGAGCAAACTCGGTGCCCAGGTTGCTGGTCATGATGATGACCGTATTGCGGAAATCGACCACGCGCCCCTGACCATCGGTCAGCCGACCATCGTCCAGGATCTGGAGCAGCGCGTTCCAGACATCCGGGTGGGCTTTCTCGATCTCGTCGAACAAGATCACGCGGTACGGGCGGCGGCGAATGGCTTCGGTCAGCTGGCCGCCTTCCTCGTAGCCGATGTAGCCGGGCGGCGCGCCAAACAGCTTGGCAGTGGTGTGCTGCTCGCGGTACTCGCTCATATCGATGCGGACCAGCGCGTCCTCGTCATCGAACATGAACGCAGCCAGTGCCTTGGCCAGCTCGGTCTTGCCCACGCCCGATGATCCAAGAAAGATAAACGAGCCAATCGGCCGTTTTGGATCCTTGAGCCCTGAGCGGGCCCGACGGATAGCATCCGAGACGGCAATGACAGCTTCTTCCTGCCCGATGATGCGCTGATGGAGAGCATCCTCCATCCGCAGTAGCTTCTCGGCCTCGGTCTCCATCATCTGTGTGACGGGGATACCCGTCCAGCGAGCAACCACCTCGGCAATGTCGTGTTCATCGACCACCTCGTCGAGAGTATGCTCTCGACGCCAGCTTTCATACTGGCTGTCATAGTCGGTCTGGAGCTGGAGACGGCGGGTCTTGTATTCAGCAGCCTGCTCGTATTCGCGCGCCAGGACGGAGCGTTCCTCCTCGGCCGTCAGCCGCTCGATCTCGTTTTTGCGGTTTTTGAGCTCTTGAGGCATCGAGTAAAGCGCGACGCGCACTTTAGCCGCCGACTCGTCCAGAAGGTCGATGGCTTTGTCCGGCAGGTGCCGGTCGGAGACATAGCGATGACTCAACCGCGCCGCGGCAGTCAGAGCGGTATCGGAAAAAGTGATGTTGTGATGGGCCTCGTAGCGCGCCTTGAGCCCCTTGAGCATCTCGATGGTATCATCCACCGAAGGCTCTTCAACGAAGACCGGCGCGAAGCGGCGCTCAAGCGCCGAGTCTTTTTCGATATGCTCGCGGTATTCATCGAGCGTTGTGGCGCCGATGCATTGAAGCTCTCCACGGGCCAGGGCCGGTTTCATCATGTTGCTGGCATCGAGTGCTCCCTGGGCAGCGCCCGCGCCAACCACCTGGTGTATCTCATCGATAAACATGATGATCTCGCCCTGGGCGCGCTGGACTTCTTCGATGACGGCCTTGAGACGCTCCTCGAACTCGCCCCGGAAGCGCGATCCGGCGATCATGGCGCCCAAATCTAACCCGACGATGCGTTTCCCCATCAGGATTTCGGGAATGTCGTTGGCGACGATCTTCTGAGCCAGCCCTTCGACGATAGCTGTCTTGCCGACACCGGCCTCGCCGATCAGCACCGGGTTGTTCTTGGTCCGGCGGCTCAGGATCTGGATCAGCCGCAAGATTTCGTCATCACGTCCGATGACCGGGTCGAGCTTGCCTTCGGCCGCCATGCGGGTCAGGTCGCGGCTGTACTTTTCAAGCGAGCGATAACGGCTCTCTGCTTGTGGATCGCTGATGCGCTGCCCGCCCCGGATCGTCTGGATGATCTCCAGTACCCGCTCACGTGTGACGCCGGCTTCCTTCAAGATGCGGGCCGACGGGGTGCTGCGATTGTTAAGGATGGCCAGGAAGATGTGCTCGGTCGAGATGTACTCATCATTGAGACGGTTGGCCTCTTCTTGAGCACCTTCGATGACCCGGTTGACGCGCGGCGTGATGAAGACTTGCCCGGCGCCACCACCGCCATAGATGGCAGCGGCGCGCGGCGAGTTGCGCAGATCTTCATCAACGCGCTTCTTGATCGCCTCCTGGTCAGCCCCCAGCGAGTCAAGGACCTGCAAGATCACGCCATCCGGTTGTTCAAGAAGCGCCAACATGATGTGCTCGGTATCGATTTGGGTGTGCCCGTACCGCTGTAGAATCTCTAAAGCCCGGGTGGTGGCATCCTGGGCACGTTCGGTAAAACGATCAAAACGGTTCATTATGTCCTTTGTTCCTCAAGCTACAACAGAAATCATCACTACCATATACCAGAGTCCCGTCAACTGCAATTGATTGTCTCTCGATACGGCGTTGTGATCTATCAGAGTAACGTCAGAATGCGCCGCCGGGTTGCATGGTTTTCGTTTTTCGATATTTCGATATAGTCGCCAAATGATGTACTCAAGTGTCCTTTCTGTGTCAGTAGGAGTCGTTGAGCGCGATAGATGGATTCCCGCCCCACGCTTCCGCCGGGGCAGGCATTTCGCGGGAATGACAGGGTTGGCGAAGGTATTGCCATGCCAAAGAAAACTCAACTCGATCAGAACGAGAGTGCAAACACAAGTATGTCCGTTTTTCGTATCTTCTCAATAAGGGGATGGGGGTTGGGGGATGGGGGATAGGGGTTGTGTGTGGCACAGCATATTGGCAGTTGGGCAGCAAGACAAGCCCCGGCCCGATGTCATGAAGCCCCGGCTCGAGATCATGAAGCCCCGGCCCGATGTCATGAAGCTCCGGCTCGAGATCATGAAGC
>JAFGLD010000184.1 GCA_016928235.1 Anaerolineae bacterium
CCGGAGCTTCATGAGATCGAGCCGGAGCTTCATGACATCGAGCCGGAGCTTCATGAGGTTGAGCCGGAGCTTCATGAGGTCGAGCCGGGGTTTCATGATATCGAGCCGGAGCTTCATGACATCGAGCTGGAGCTTCATGAGATCGAGCCGGGGCTTCATGATATCGAGCTGGAGCTTCATGATATCGAGCCGGGGCTTCATGATATCGAGCCGGAGCTTCATGATATCGAGCCGGAGCTTCATGATATCGAGCCGGGGCTTCATGATACCGAGCCGAAAGTCCATGCAGACGGTTAACACCATCATCCCTTACGCCATCACACCCTCGATCAATTACGCTATGTCCCTGAGATGACGGCGAACAGCCCCACCATGCAACGGGCGCCCCTCGCGAGAATGATTGTTCTAAATTGGGTCTTGACAGAACATTAAAACGGGTGGATAATAAGGTCCTGATAAGAACGCGCGGTCTATCGGGTAAATCGGAAAAGTCTTTAAGTTCAAGAGGGGGATTAAAATGCCACATAAAACCTATCCAACTGATATTGCCGAACAAGGCAGAGCTGTGCTGGAAGCCTGGCGGGAGATCGACCCGGCCCTTCAGCTTGGCGGCATGGCTCTGGCCGATCTGGAAGCCGGCCTGAATGGGCTGGGCGAGATTTATGCCCAACTGGACAGCCTCGATGCGCAAATCACCGAGCTGCGTAACCGGCGTGACGACGCCGGCGTCGATCTGTGGGACCGCGTCAAGCGGGTGCGCACCGGCGTGAAATCCGTCTTCGGCGACAACTCATCAGAGTACGAAGTGATCGGCGGCACTCGCATCGATGATCGCAAGCCTCGCGGCATAAAGAAGGTCGAGGAGCCTGCCTAGCAGGGCGACACTGGAAGAGATGAAGGCTCTTCCGGGGTTTACAACTGAATACGATGGAATGTGGAGACTTCCAGAGGTCGAATGACGTTTGAGCGGCTTCGGAAGTCTTCTGTTTTGGCTGTCTACTGAATGCCGTCGACCGTTGAGCAGTGACATCCGAGAGTGGAAATACCACACAAAAATCGCTATGCTTTCAGCAACAGTGAGATCAGGAGATTGTCCAGGCGTTGTTGGCATTTCTGTATATTCAGAATGCGGGTTTTGAGCACAAGTGTCAACAGAACCTGGCACTATCAACCGCACGGAGGGTTATGATGGTAACCAAAGAGGAGTTGTCATCCGAACAACATGAAGAGTTGCTCAAAGTGCTAAAAGCCCGTTTTGATAAAAATATGAACCGCCATAAAGGTCTTGAATGGGCTCAAGTACAGGCAAAGCTGGAAGCCCACCCCGAAAGCCTGTGGCCCCTTCATGAAATGGAAAGAACCGGCGGCGAACCGGATGTTGTCGGTCATGATCCAAAGACGGGCCAGTATATTTTTTGCGATTGCTCAACCGAAAGTCCCAAAGACCGCCGGAATGTTTGTTACGACCGAGAAGCGATGGAGTCGAGGAAAGCGCACAAGCCGGACAACAACGCTGTTGACATGGCAGCCGCTATGGGCATTGAGCTGTTAACAGGAGAACACTATCGGGAGCTACAGAAGCTTGGAGATTTCGACACCAAAACATCGAGCTGGGTGAAAACACCTGCCGAAATCAGGAAACTCGGCGGCGCGCTCTTTTGTGATCGCCGCTACGATCATGTCTTCACCTATCACAACGGCGCGGAATCTTACTATGCCGCCAGAGGGTTCCGCGGCTCACTCAGAGTCTGAATTCTGGCTTCAGGGCGGAGATCGATCTAACCGACCGCCGGATCGATGAGGCTGTGAAGGAATGACTGGGATAGGGAGACTTCCGGGATCGAAAGGTGGCGAAGGTCTTCTCCTTAATAGTTGAGAACAACAACCTCCTCAATGCTCCCCCTCCCATTGCCATTCGAGTTTACCGCGCGCCTGGCTTGAACCATCTTGATTGTGAAGCCCTGGTATAACTCACGGACGAATGGCGTAGAGGAGTTACTAAGCATACAGCGGCATCCCTTGTTATGGAGTCGCCTGAAGACTTTGGCCAGATCACGCTGATCGGCATCCTGGAAGTCATTTGATGTATATCCCGTAAAGCTGGCCGTTTTGCTGAGTGGATCGTACGGGGGATCAAAGTAGAAGAAGTCCCCCGACCGGGCTAGATCGACGACCTCACGGAAGTCTCTGACATCAATGGAAACATCTTGCAAAACCACGCTTGCATTCCGGAGCACATCCTCGTACAGAACCTGCGGATTAGAGTAGCTCCCCATCGGGACGTTGAACTGACCTTTGGTGTTGACGCGGTACAAGCCGTTGTAGCAAGTCTTGTTCAGGTAAATAGTCCGAGCAGCCCTTACTACATCGCTCATCTCGCTATCCTGCCCGTCGAGGTTCCGGGTTTCATAGTAGTGCTTTTTGGAATGTCTGGCCTGGTGAACAGCCAAAGCCTCAATGAGCCCGTCAACATTATCACGGACGGTTGTATAGGCGTTGATCAGCTCCTCGTTCTTGTCAAACAAGAACACCGGGCCAGGAAGCCGCCCGCTGCTCATGAGATGGAAGAAGACGGCGCCACCCCCAACGAAGGGCTCGAAGTACCTTTCAATGGAGCGCGGAAAGAATGCATCAAACTGCGCCAGGAGCTGCTGCTTTCCACCTACCCACTTCAGAAAGGGCCTGACATTTTGAGAAACGAGGACATCCTGTAAATCGGGTAACATCGCGGCTCCTGGGGTGCTGAGACTGGTTGTTGCAAGAGTAGTCTGGCGTATCGAGTATTGGCACAACAGATTTTGGAGTGGCTGAATACACTCTGTATTCTATATCATTCGAGGGCAGCCTGCCTTTTTACAAGCCCAAGCCGCAGGATGGTGGTGCTGAAGACTGCCATACCCGACGAGATCGCGCAGGGTGACAACTGAATAGATGAGATAGGAAGACTTCTGAAGGGCGGCTGACGTTTGAAGGAAGTCCCTTTTTGCCGCGGTTACAAATTGGGAGCTGCCAGGTATGGGTAATGGATGGATATTCGTCGCCAGCTAAGGGGCAGTTCTGTTCGGAAAGGACGGAGCCGGGCAACTCTTTCAATCACGCCCTCGTCTGAACTCTCCAATCGTCCAGCCGCCACATGCGCCACACAATCCCATCACGCATCCCTGTACAAAACCGCCTATGACATTTGTATCTGTGAGCATCTGGGTACCGACAAGATAGCCAATTATCATCCAAATGCTCCCACTGATAAGGACATAAGATATGTGGCACTCCCGGCCATAACGGATGAGTTTTGATGTACCAACGAGCAAAGGCCACATCAGAACATAGGGGATATAAGAAATAAACGAAATACCAGCAAGCAAAAGACAACCCTCAACCACACTCCCCAACTCAAGTTTAATGCCTGGAGAAAGAAATAGGCTCATCAGTACTTGAAGGCTAACCCACAAACCGCCCGTCACAGAACTGCCTATTGCCGAGTCTTCAACCCACTCTTTGCGACTATGTTTTGTTTGGACAACTGCTCCTAGAAACCCGGCCATTATCCCAAACACGGTGGCCCAGAAGGCTGCGAGAATGACCATGATGATCTGACGCAGTAAAGGCAATTGCTGATAGGGATACAAAGCAAGAATGACAAACGGTACGCAAATCGACACAGTGCTTATCATCCAAATTGCTTTGCGGTTCAGCTGTGGCCATATCAAATGGAGACTGACTGCTATTGGACGTATGAATAGCCATCCGACGGGTCGCCCTCCCGCAACAATCGCAAACAACAAAGGGCCACAGATTATTCCGGGCCAATTCACTGAGCCCGGCTCTCTTAAGAAAGATAGTCCCTCAACATCAAGGTCGAGTTGGACAGAGACAGCAAAAAAGACCCCCAGAAGGAAGACCGCAGCCATGCCACTGGTGGCGCTTCGACTGATAGTCTCATGAGTACCAAGGAGGATTTGCAGCACCCTGGTAAAAGATGTTTGACGATCGCTATCTGTGACTTGTGCATTGGCAGGTAGATCAATCGGATAACTTGGGAGAGGAGTCAACATCTCTGATTGCCAATCACCCATCGCCAAATGCCTGTCGAGTGCCTCAAGCTGTTCATCAAACACCTCAACAGCAGCACCACACTCCTTACATCGGACAGGCGTGTGCTCAAAATCGACTTCATTGGGTGTGCGAAAGACAGCACAATCAGGACACCTTAGTCTTGCAGACATGTTGTGCCTTTCCTGGATCAACCTTTATGAGAGATATATCTGTACCCTGCAGGCGGATAGACAAACCAGAGGGTAGTCAGTTGATACCTATATTTTTAGTATCGGCCCAATCAGGGATTTGTCATCCCCCAATTTGTAGGGTATTAGGTTCTGTTGACATTTGTACTTAAAACCCACACCATAAACATACGAAAATATCAACAGACCCTAGCCAATTATCCTGGAGAGCTACCCTTCGCCATGGCGAAGGACTCGGTCCATCTCTTCCCATCAACAGGGAGAAAACCTCGCTTCTGCCCTTCTATCGACCAGGGAAGACATCGATATGAGGGGATTCTCGCCCCACGCCTTCACGGGGGCAGGCATTTTGCAGGAATGACAGGCTGTGCGCGCGGCGAGGGGGAGTCCGGTGGGGCAACCGGGCTAATCTCGCGTCTCCCACCTGGCGCCCCCTCATTTGACAGCCCGCGCGTTGCGATATAAACTCTCGCCATTATCTAAGCATAAAGATCAACACTCATCAAGAGAGGTGGAGGGTACGGCCCTGTGAAGCCTCGGCAACCACCGCGATTGAGCAGTAGGTGCCAACTCCGGCAGACAAACATGTCTGAAAGATGAGAGGCAACACGCAGCAACATTCGGCCTCTCTGCCTATCAGAGGGGCTGTTGTGATTTTAGCTATTGGCTATTAGCTATTAGTTTCTGACGGCCGATTGCGAGCTGCTCACTTAAGCATTCCGTACTTGGCACTCAGCACTACCTTAGAGGGAATAGACATGAACCGCACCGAGCACCTCAAATCTCAACTTGCCAAACGCATCCTCATCCTCGACGGCGCCATGGGGACGATGATCCAGACCTATACCCTGGACGAGACCGGCTATCGAGGCGGGCGCTTCGCCGATCACCTCCACGATCTGAAGGGCAATAACGACCTTTTGAGCATGTCACGCCCGGAGATCATCCGCGAGATCCACGATGCCTACCTGGAAGCGGGCGCCGATCTGATCGAGACCAACACCTTCAACGCCAATGCCGTCTCCCAGGCCGATTACCACCTGGAAGACCTGTCTTACGAGATGAACAAGACGTCGGCTGAGATTGCACGCCAGGCGGCCGATGCTATGACCGCGCGCACGCCGGACAGGCCGCGCTTTGTGGTGGGCGCTATCGGCCCGACCAACAAGACCGCATCGATATCGCCAGACGTCAACGACGCCGGCGCCCGCAATGTGACCTGGGATGAGCTGGTGGTAGCCTACGCCGACGCCGCCCGCGGTCTTATCGACGGCGGCGCCGATATCCTCAATATCGAGACCATCTTCGATACGCTCAACGCCAAGGCTGCTATCTTTGCCGTCAAGTTGGTGTTCGAAGAGTTGGGCGCCAACCTGCCGGTGATGCTCTCCGGCACCATCACCGATGCCAGCGGCCGCACGCTCACCGGCCAGACCACCGAGGCCTTCTACAACTCGATCCGCCACGCCGAGCCGCTGATCGTCGGCTTGAACTGTTCGCTGGGCCCCAAGGCGCTGCGCCCCTACATCGAGGAGATGTCGCGCATTGCCGATACCTACGTCAGCATTTACCCCAATGCCGGGCTGCCCAACGCCTTCGGCGGCTACGACGAGTCGCCGGAGAGCATGGGCGACGACCTGCGTGAGTTCGCCGAGAGCGGCTTTGTCAACATCGTTGGCGGCTGCTGCGGGACAACGCCGCCGCATATCAAGCGTTTCGCCGAGGTGCTCGATGGCATCGCGCCGCGCGCTATCCCGACAGTCGAGCGCCGTCTGCGCCTGTCCGGGTTAGAGCCGCTGACCTTCGGGCCTGAGGTCGGCTTTGTCAACGTTGGCGAGCGTACCAACGTGACCGGCTCGCGCAAGTTCGCCAGGCTGATCCTCAACGAAGAGTATGAGGAGGCGCTGCACATCGCCCGGTCGCAAGTCGAGAATGGCGCCCAGGTCATCGACATCAACATGGACGAAGGTATGCTCGACGCCGAGGCCGCTATGGTCAGGTTCCTCAACCTGATCGCCGGCGAGCCGGACATCGCCAAAGTGCCCATCATGATCGACTCGTCGGGTTGGGAGGTCATCGAATCTGGGCTGAAGTGTGTCCAGGGCAAGCCGGTCATCAACTCGATCAGCATGAAGGAGGGCGAGGAAGAGTTCATCAAGCACGCTAAGCTGGCCCGCCGCTACGGGGCCGCGGTGATCGTCATGGCCTTCGATGAGAATGGGCAGGCCGACAGCCTGGAGCGGCGCAAGACGGTTATCCAGCGCGCCTACAACATTCTGGTCGATCAGGTGGGCTTCCCGCCGGAAGACATCGTCTTCGACCCCAACGTTTTCGCGGTCGCCACCGGCCTGGAAGAGCACGCCACCTACGCCATCGACTACATCGAGACGGCGCGCTGGATCAAGGCCAATCTGCCTCACGCGAGTACCAGCGGCGGCATCAGCAATCTCTCCTTCTCCTTCCGCGGCAACGACCCCGTCCGCGAGGCCATGCACTCGGCTTTTCTCTACCACGCGCTCCAGGCCGGGCTGGATATGGCGATTGTCAATGCCGGCCAACTGGCCATCTACCAGGAGCTGGATAAGGAGCTGCTGGAGCGCGTCGAGGATGTGCTCTTTAACCGCCGCCCCGATGCTACTGAGCGGCTGGTCGAGTTCGCCGAGACGGTCAAGGGCGAGAGCAAGGAAAAGAAGGTCGATCTGGCCTGGCGCTCAGATCCGGTCGAGCAGCGGCTGACCCACGCGCTGGTACGCGGCATTAACGATTACATCATCGAAGATACTGAAGAGGCCCGGCAGAAAGCATCGCAGGCGCTCGACGTGATCGAGGGGCCGCTGATGGCCGGTATGAACCAGGTCGGCGACCTGTTCGGCGCGGGCAAGATGTTCCTGCCGCAGGTGGTCAAGAGCGCCCGTGTCATGAAGCAGGCGGTGGCTCACCTGATCCCCTACATCGAAGCCGAGAAGAAGGCCAGCGGCAGCATCGGCGCGCGGGGCAAAATCCTGATGGCGACCGTCAAGGGGGATGTCCACGATATCGGCAAGAGCATCACCGGCGTGGTGCTCCAATGCAACAACTACGAGGTGATCGACCTGGGTGTGATGGTGCCTTCGCAGAAGATACTAGAGACGGCCCGCGCTTCTGGCGTCGATATCATCGGCCTGTCCGGGCTGATCACGCCCTCGCTGGAAGAGATGCGCCACGTGGCCGCCGAAATGGAACGGGAAGGGTTCGATATCCCGCTGCTGATCGGCGGGGCGACCACCTCCAAGAAGCACACAGCCGTCAAGATCGAGCCGGAGTATTCCCGTGGGCCGGTGGTCCACGTACACGACGCCTCCCGTGCGGTCGGCGTCGTCAGCAGTCTGCTCAGCGATGAGCTGCGCCCGGACTTCGTCGCCGGCATCAAAGACGAGTACGAAACATTGCGCGAGGGCCATGGCGGGCGGTCACGCGGCACATTGCTGCCGATCGAGGAAGCGCGCCGCAACCGGCTGTCCATCGATTGGTCGCAGTATCGACCGCTGGTGCCGAGCCGGCCTGGCGTGACGATCTTTGATACCTATTCCCTGGCCGAGATCAGCCAGTACATCGATTGGTCACCGTTCTTCCGGGTATGGGAGATCAAAGGGAGGTATCCGGACATCTTGCGCGATCCCGAGTTCGGTGAGCAGGCAACCAGGGTGTTTAGCGATGCCCAGAAGATGATCAAGCAAATTATCGCCGAGAATTGGCTGACGGCCAGGGGGGTCATCGGCCTATTCCCGGCCGGCAGCACCGGTGATGACATCGATCTTTATGCCGATGCCTCACGCCGCGAAGTAGCATCGACCATTCACACGTTGCGCCAGCAGATGGCCAAATCGAACGGCAAGTCCAACCTGGCACTGGCTGACTTTATCGCCCCCAAAGAGAGTGGCTTGAGCGATTACATGGGCCTGTTTGCAGTCACGGCTGGCATTGGTTTGCCGGCAATCGTCGAGCGTTTCGAGGCGGCCCACGATGACTACCACGCTATCATGGCCAAGGCACTGGCCGACCGTCTGGCCGAGGCTTTCGCCGAGCTGCTGCACCGGCGTGTACGCCGCGAGTTCTGGGGCTATGCTCCGGATGAGAATCTTGACAACAGCGCGCTGATCGCCGAACAGTATCAGGGCATCCGCCCGGCGCCGGGCTACCCGGCCTGCCCCGACCACACCGAGAAGGGCGAGCTTTTCCGCCTGCTCGATGTGCCGGGCAATGCGGGCATCACACTGACCGAAAGCTTCGCCATGTGGCCCGCCGCATCGGTGAGCGGTTAC
>JAFGLD010000185.1 GCA_016928235.1 Anaerolineae bacterium
ACCGGTGGATTCCCGCCTGCGCGGGAATGACAAGCCGGTCCGGGAATGTCATATCATTCCTCAACATGTTCACAAATAATCTCTTTCTATAGCTTTTTAGAAAACGTTCCGGACAGCTTTGTGCTTACAAGAAACACGACTATGTCCAGGACATTATCTGAAAAGCTATATATCACGGCCCCGTGTACCATCCCGAACTTCCTGATTCTGGCGAAGGTATTGAAGGATAGAAATGACTTCGACTTCACAAGGTACAGACTGCAGCTTGCAAGCATCAATCATGAACCATCGGCGCCCAGGTAACACATACTATCGTGCCTTTGCCAGGGACTGATCTCAACGACCACTGCCCGCCGATCAGCTCGACACGCTCCTTCATACCGGCCAATCCGAAATGCTCCTGAGCAGTCAGCTTGTGCAGCGTATCCGGTGGATCAAAGCCCCGTCCATCATCCTGGATGGTCATGAGCAGCTGCCCGTCTTTCCACCCAAGAGAGATATTGACTTGCCGTGCCTGGGCATGTTTGCCGGTATTTACCAACACCTCTTGAGCCACCCGGTAAAGATTAACGGCCACCTCGCCCGGCAGAGAAATCAGAGAGGCATCGGGTGATAAATCGAGTTGTGTCTCGACGCCATATTGGGCCGACCACTCTTCGGCGTGAGCACGCAATGCCGCGCCCAAGCCAAGAGCATCAAGCATCGGTGGGCGCAGATCAACACAGACCTGGCGCAGTTCCTGAGAAAGCTGTTTCACTTCCGCCCGCATTTCTGTAATGGCCTGCCTGGCCGATGGCGCGATCTCGCTTGAGCCGAGCAACAATCCCAACTGGATATTCAGCCCTACCAGAGCCTGGATAGGGCCATCGTGCAGATCGCGTGCCAGGCGTGCTCGCTCTTCTTCTCGAGAGCGCAACAATTGATGCTGCACCTGTACCAATGCCTCCCGGCTGGAGCGAATCTCGTCAAGCTGGCGGTGCAGCTTTTCGATCATGAGCACATTGTTCAGAGCAATCTCGGCCTGCTGCGCCAGAGTGCGAAGAATGCGATGATCGATGTCGGACAGATCATCGCCATCACGATGCGGCCCTACCATCCACCCGGCAGGCACATCGCTTTGAAAATCGAAGCGAAACGACTGCGATAGAGCTGACTGAGCAGCATTGGTATCTCCAAACCACAGCCTGGCCTGAGTGAGCCGCATCAACCTGGGCACCTGGCAGGTAAGCACTTCGAGAATCTGTTCACGCTGAACGCTGCGGGCCAGAGCATCGCTGACTGCTTCGACCACTACCGGATAATCATACCAGCCGCCATAAAAGATGTGATCGATGATTCGCTGAATACGCGCTCGCATCCAATCAAACGTCCACCCGACCCACAACGTCAATCCAGAAACAATCACCAGTTGGATGAACAGGTCATCAGGAAGATAGCGATACAGCAGCAAATAGGGGACAAGGTAGAGCACAAAGATCCCCACAGACAGAATGGCATAAACCAGGGCGCGGTTGATCAGACGATCGATGCCAAACAGGTTGTGACGCAGTATGACATACAGATAACTGAGCGGCGCGACGATTAAAAACAGGCTGGCCGCCCATTTCGGTATAGCGAAGGAAGATTGGATGGAAGTGGGCAGCCAGTAGAACAAGACAGGAGAAAGCCCAGCTACCAATAGTCCCATCACGATCACACGCAAACGGCGACGATCATCGGAACCGGCTCGATAATGATAGATGTAGGCCAGACAAAAGATGCCCACCGCGGTGATCAGGCTCAAAAAAAGAACACTCAGTTGAATTCCCACAACAACATCGAGCAAATACACCACGAAAACCATCGGAGCCAAAATATAAAGCGGAAGCAGCCACCAAAAGCGCCGGCGAGGATGCTCAAACTTCACAGGGAACATCATAACATGGTGCAGCAGAAGAGGAGCAGACAGGTTAAAGCTGACCAGACTCAAGGCACGCATCGCAAAGGGCGGCTGCCAGGGAGGTCGATACGACAATTGGACAAGCAGCGTTAGGGAAAGAGCCTGAAAGAGGAGAAACAGCAAGCGGATCTCGGTATACCTGAAGCGCCGCCAGAGCAACAACGTGCTGACTCCCCAAAATGTCGCTGCGGTTATAACAGCACTGGACAAAGAGAGAAAACTGACATCAATCACCCGCACGGCCGGTACACCCAGAACCAGACGCTCTCCCCTACGCTCGATCTTCAAAAGATGGGTCTGTCCTATGTGTGGCGCATGCCAATACTTGAACGAGATGTCATCAACCGTCAAGATAACATCTCCTATCCGGAGACCGGCCGCATCAGAATGTCCACCGGCAATGACTTCATGCACAATACTGGAGCCGGGATTATCCAGGATAAAATCCATGGTAGGGGTAGACCACTGGTCATAGACAGTGTACCCAATCAAAGCCGGCACCATCAGACTCAACAAAACAAAAAATCCAACTGCAATCCGTTTACGGATATCCGTCTCATGAACCATCGGGGGGTATTTCTCCGGAAGGTACCTGCGCCCACCCCTGCCGAATAGCATACAAGATGGCTTCAACCCGTGAGTCGACCCCCAGTTTGCTATAGATGTTGCTGATGTGATTCTGTACAGTGCGCTTTGTAAGCGTTAAATGTTCAGCAATCGCCGCATTATCGAGCCCTTCAGCCAGCAAAGACAAGATCTCGATCTCACGAGGGGTCAAGCCGCTTTTTGACGTTTCTTCCAGCGGTGAAGTATGGGAAGCCATTGGAGATCTCACCGCGCGACGCACAACCTGGCTGGCCACCGATGGGCTGAGCCAGCTTTCGCCGCGCGATGCAGCGCGCACAGCACCGGCAAGTGTCTCCAGGGCATCATCTTTGAGAACGTAGCCAATAACGCCGTTTTCCAGCAGTGTAAAGATCAGTTGGGGATCATCGTGTGCCGTCACCACCAGAATGGCAGTGGATATATTTGTGGTATGAAGTCGGCTGGCCACATCGATGCCACTCATGTCGGGCAAGTAGATGTCCAGCACCAGTACATCGGGAGTATATTGCTCCACTATCTGTAGAGCCTCCGCCGCATCCCGTCCTTCGGCCACCACAACAATATCATTGGTAGATTCCAAGACAGCTCTCATGCCGGCACGAACAAGTGGATGATCGTCTACGATGGCAACGGTGACCATAGCTGTTCTTCCAAGCACATTATTATCGACGCATAGGCCTATATTGTAGCCTAAAAAGAAAATTTGATGCTCCAGTCAAATTGCCCGGTCAACATCTCTTATGAGTGAAATTCCATCTTGTCGACGGCAGGCCGGATTCTGTTCCCGTCTGACTATTCCCTTATGATATATACCACGTAACTATTCAGTTATTGGTGCCGGCTGCTTGACAGTTTTGAGTGACGAGTTTACAGCTAACAACTAACCGCTAACCGCTGAATAGTTACTATACCACGAGCTCATACACCTTCACATCATAGTAGCACAATTAAAGCCAACCCCTTGCAAATCCGGTACCCCAGTACCGAGTTTCGCCTGAAAAATCGGTACAAAGTCGGTACTGCGCCTCGATGACTCTGGTACCGGCTGAATGCTACCATGACAACAGGGTGCATTGGATTTTGAGCCAGGGAGACATCAACAACCATCACCCATCGCTTATTTTCAAGGGAGACAAACAATGACTAAGACAACTATTATTCGTAGCCTGATTTGCGCAGGGGTGGCCGTTGGCCTGCTGACCATGTTGACTTTCCAGCCTGCCGGCGCGGATATCTTCAGATGCGGGGGCAAGGCGGTGACAATCCATAGTGACGGCGAGTGGGTCGATGGCCTGCGTGCGATCTACGGCACACCTGGCGATGACGTCATCCTGGCCCGCAGCGGGGTTGCCGCGATCTACGGCTGGGACGGCGACGACACCATCTGCGGCAACGACACCAGCAACCTCATCATTGGCGGCAACGGCAATGATGTCATCTATGGCGGCGGGGGCGACGATTCCCTTTTGGGGAATGCAGGAAGGGATGTCATCTACGGCCAGGATGGCGACGATATTGTCATAGGCCATGCCGGGAATGACATGCTTTTTGGAGATGATGGCAATGATCGTCTCTATGGAGGTGACGGCAATGACGCTCTCTACGCTGGCCCTGGGGATGACATCGAGGTGAGCGGAGAAGCAGGCAACGACCTTATCTCTGGAGAAGCAGGCAACGACCGCATCTATGGCGGTGACGGCGATGACGCGATCACCGGTGGTGATGGGAATGATGTGATCAATGGCAACGCGGGTGACGATCTGCTCAGAGGAGACGCCGGCAACGACAGTCTGTCCGGAGATGAAGACGATGATCGCATCTATGGAGACGACGGCAAAGATTTTCTCTACGGAAACGACGGCAGCGATAAGCTCTATGGCGGCAACGCCAATGATACCCTCTATGGGGGCAGCGGATCAGATGCTCTCTATGGAGAGGCCAGTGACGACAGGATTTATGGCGAGTCTGGCAACGACTTTCTCGTGGGTGGCCCCGGCGGTGACTATCTCAATGGTGGCCCCGGTATAGACACGGAGATTCAGGATTGACGATTGAACAACCATGCCGGGGAACGGAGAAGGGAGACTATTGACTCCGTGCTCAACACTGTCTGTACTAATCACTAAAAACCAAGCACCAGGAACTATTTTTAGAGGAGACAAACAATGACTACGAAAAGCATCATGAGCAGGTTGGCATATGCGTCCCTAACCGTTGGCTTGCTGGCTGTGTTCAGCTTCCAGCCGGCAGATGCGGCTCCTCTGACGTGTGGAGGCAAGGTCGTGACGATCCACGAGGGCGTCATGGTCGATGGTCTTTACACCATCTACGGCACTCCTGGCGATGATGTCATCATGGGCACCAGCCAGAGGGAAGCAATCCGTGCCTGGGGTGGTAATGACACCATCTGTGTCGTCGGTGGCGGCGACCTGGTTAGTGGCGGCGACGGCAGTGATGTGATCTATGGCAGTGATGGACACGATACCCTGCTAGGTGAAACCGGCAACGATGTGCTTTATGGCAATGGCGGTATCGATACTCTCGTGGGTGGCTCGGGCAAAAACACGCTTTATGGCGGTGACGGCGCCGATCGCATCTATGGTGGCGATGACATCGACCTGATCTATGGAGGTCCTGATGACGATGAGATTTCCGGAGCCCCAGGCAATGACACTATCTATGGGGAAGAGGGTAATGACCTGATCTATGGCCGTGAAGGCAATGACACCATCTATGCAGGGGACGGCAACGACGAGATCTATGGAAACGACGGCAGCGACTTCATCCTGGGAGAGGGCGGTAACGACTACATCATAGAACAATCTGGTAATAACATCCTCTCCGGCGGACCTGGTGATGACAATTTCGTTGGAGGATCTGGCAAGGACATCATCACTGGGGGAGCCGGTAACGACATAGCCGCCGGCAACAATGGCGATGATGCCTTCTTCGGAGGCGATGGCGACGATGAGTTCCATGGAAATGGTGGCAATGATCAAATCTATGGGGAAGCCGGCAACGATGAGCTTTGGGGTAACTCAGGCGACGACAAGCTTTACGGTGGTCCCGGCACAGACTTTCTCGATGGTGGCACGGGCACTAACGTACTGGTTGATGATTGAGTGGCCGAGTGGATATCCGAAGGAACGGGGCCAGGGTTGTCGATGATTGAACGACCACATGGGTACGTCTGGCTGTAGATCGCTAATCTTTGCCGGTTCTTTTGAGGAGAAGAATGTAAGGCTAAGGCTGTTTGTTGTGGACTAGATATTGAGAGACTACAGGAGATAACAAGATGACACCACTTAGGAGAAGCATAATCATACTCATTCTAATCGCGGGCTGCCTGCTGGCCGCCTGCTCGCAATCGACCACCATTGCCGGAGAGCCGCGCACCTGGATCGACGTCCCCCTGGATGGCCTGGAGGTAGCACCCGGCCAGCCGGTGCAGATCGAGGGGCACGCCGCCCACACGGCCGGCGTCGACCACATCGAGTTCTGGTTCGACGGCCAGCTTCAGATGACCCAGGACAATCCGCCTACCGAAGGGAACCTGGCCTACTTTGTCCAGGCATGGACGCCGCCCGGCCCCGGTGACCACACCATCCAGGTGATCGCCATCGGCGCCGATGGGAGCGGCAGCCAGCCCGACTCGGTGCGGATTCACGTCGGGGGCCAGGTGGCCGAGGCGACCCAGGTGCCTACCCCCACGCCAACCATCGGCTTGCCTGAAATCGACATCACCCCCACGGCCACGGCCACCACTTTTATAGTCCCCGACAATCCTGTCAATGTGACCGACACACCAACCATCCCTCCTCCACCGGCCCCTGTCATTCAGTTTGGGGCTAACTCCGACACGGTCGATGCCGGCAGTTGCACTACCATATCCTGGCACGTCGAGAATGCCCAGGCGGTTGCTTACGACGGCACGGCTGTAGGCCCTGACGGCTACTCGCCCACCTACTGCCCCTGTGCCGCGGAGACTCATACCCTCACCGTCACCGGCCTGAACGGTGCCGTAGAAACCCGCAGCTTCACCATTCAGGTCAACGGCTCGTGCGCGCCTCCTCCGCCGCCGGATGATCCAACAGATCCGCCCCCTCCCCCAGCCGATACCACTCCCCCGGCCCCGCCCGCGCAGTTGAAGCCGACCAACGGCCAGGAATTCGCCTGCGTGCCCAAGGTCATGCTGCGCTGGCAGGCAGCGTCCGATCCCAGCGAAATCTCCGAGTACCGCATCCAGGTAGAGCGTCACAGCGGCGACAACAACTGGAAGCCCGTGTCTGGCAGTCCTTTCCAAGGGATAACCGCGCTGGAAAAGGAGCTGTCTATCGAATGTGGCTGGTACTACCGCTGGCGCGTATTGGCCGTCGATGGCGCCGGCAACGTTGGGAATTACTCCGGTTGGTTCATGTTCACCGATTGGCTGTCGTGAGCGTGGAGGCATCGATGATTACCCAACCGAATAACGCTACAGTGGTACATAGACCCAAGCCCAGGCCCAAACGCCGATCCCCCGTTAAGCTGATCCTGGGGGGCCTGGGAACGCTGCTCCTGGGCATCATCGCCGTGGTCGCGGCGGTCGTCGCCTACGCCTTCTGGGGCAACCCTGAGTTTACCGACCGCCCATTGGTGCTGATCCACTCGCCGCTCAACCTGGAGCAGGTCTCGGAGGGCGATGGCGTGCTGGTGCATGCCACCGCCCGATCCCAGGCCGGCATCCGGCGCGTCGAGCTGTGGGCCGACGATCTGCTGATCGCCCAGCGCGACGCGGACAAGGACGCCTCACCTACATCAATGGTACTGTCTGCCGACTGGGTGCCCACCATCGCCGGCGATCATCGCCTGGTGGTGCGGGCCATATCGGCCGGCGATGTCGATGGGCAGGCCTCGATCCTGGTCGAGAGTACCGAGAACGACGAGGCCGACCCCACCGGCGCCCATACCGTCCAGGAAGGCGAGACGCTCGATGCCATCGCCCAGGGGAATGGGACAACAGTCGAGGATCTGACCATCCTCAACCCCGGCCTCGACCCGGCAGCTCCGCCCGCGGCGGGCACCGAGATCATCGTCCCGGACAGCGAGCCCGACAGCGAGCCGCCCTCCGAGGGCAGCCAGCCAATCCCCACCGACAGCGAGCCGCCACCGGCGGCCGGCGAGGCGCCCGCGCCTTTCAGCTTCCTCTCTTTCGTGGGGTTCAGACTGTTCAGCCAGGAGCCGCCTACCGAGCCTACCCAACTGCGCATGGAGCTGCTCTCGCTCCATACACCCCTGCCTTACGAGGGGCTCACTTGCTACATCGGGATGGCAGGCCAGACGCCCCGGCGCTACCCCGACGCGGATCGCGACCCGTCCACCGACGAATCGTTCGCCCGCGTCAAGAGCCTGGCCAAGAATGGCGCCGGGTGGAACGTCGCCAAGCACTTTTCAGAGAACCAGATCCTCACCTTGTCCTGGCCCGGCAACCAGCCCATACCGCTCGATATCTCGTGTGTAGGCATCGGCGGCGGCGGCACCCAGGCGCTCCGTCTGGGCCGTGCCGAGCTAGCCATACCGCCCGACGATTGGGACGACACCATCAGGCAGACCGAGGTGGTCGGCCCGGAAGGCTCCTTCACCCTTGGCTACCGGGTCGGCCGTACCAACGTGGCGCCCAAACCCAGGCCAAAGGGGATTGATCCAGACATGACCACACCGACCAACCTTTGGCACATTGGGGAGCCTACTGCTCTCCTGTGGTGGGACTACGTCCCTAACGAGGACGAGCCGTCTATTGATGGCTTCCGGGTCTATCTGAATGGAAACTTGATGTGGACAATCGACAAACAACGGTACCCGCATTATTGGGGAGACGCATACTTTCACGCTTTCCCAAAACAGTGGATGCATCCTCCTTGTGGTGAAGAATATACCGTGAGCGTCACTGCCTGGCGCGCTGAAGATGACGCCGAATCCGGCATAAGCGTTCCGCCGATCACCTTCGAGTCCTCGGCAGAGGATTGCGCTTACCGCGGCTATATCACCTTCAAAACTCTGGAAACCTTCACCTTGGATGATGATGGCCGCCACGAAGATCGGGTAGGGAAGATTGGGCCGCCTTATGGCTGGTTCTATGTCAATGGCCAAGAGGTCTACTACTTCGATGTAGACCCTCCTCTTCCTCCGGGGACTGGTACCATCGACATCTGGGCCTGGGATGGGCTGAACGACAATAGCAGCTACCGCCTTCCCATTAGAGGGGGTTTACGTAACCTATCTTTTCAATTCCTGCTGGATGAGAATGACCCGATCACGCTCGGTTTCAGAATCAAGGATAGGGATACCGGCCAATGCGATGTACCAAGTGATCCCGGTTGTGACGATACCATCTGTGAAGGCTTCATGGAGATCGACTTTTTTGAGAACCCAAACCCCGCAAGGCAGTTCGATTCCACCAATGGGGCATGCCGGGTCACCTACGACTGGCTAATCGAGCAGGCGCCGCTTCCCGGCCTGGCGGGCTATGAGGGAGACACATTACCCGCGCCGTCCCTGTCGATCACGAAATTCCTTGTGGACGGCACCAGCGGCGCCATAACCATCGGAATACTCAATGATGGCATCACGACCTGGGCCGGCCATCCGTTGGAAATTGGGGTCACCGATGCCGCGGGTGCCATCCAGGAACCGTTTGTTATCGATAGTTTCAGCCTGGCGCCGGCTGACACCCTTGGCGTCACCTATTTACCATCCGGTAATCCCTACAATCTCTGTTTTACGCCCGATCCGAATAACAAGGTGCAAGAAATCGCGGACGATTTGCCGTACAGCAGGGTGGTCTGCGTCGAGCCGCCTGATTTGGCTATAGAGAACGTGTCGACTTCTCCTGCTGACCAGGAGATTCTCGTAGGCGTTTCTAATGTGGACAACAGTCGTACTCCGATCACTAACGGCAACATAACAGTGAGCCTCTACCTGCCTGATGGAACCCCCCTGGGTATCTCCGATAGTGTCACAGAAATATACTCGGATGACGATCCCCATTATGGGCATACATTCCATCTACCTTTAGGAAGCATGACACGCAGTGAGTTGTCGGGAGGCTATAGAGTCCAGGTAGAGATGTGGCCATTTTCCGAAGAACGCGACTATTCCAACAATACCTATGACGTTCCTCGCACAGAGCGCATCCTTGTAGGGTTATGCAATCCCGAAGATATGTACCGCCGGAGCGTAATATCTCTGGAGGCATATGTAGACGGGCGGCTTTGGTCGCAAGAGACAATCAGCATCTCTCCCGATGAACTCAGCCAGGATGCGCCCTATAGATATACAGGCTGCAAATATCCTTCGACGATGTTCCATCTGCTGGGGGACATGACGCTGACGGTGGAGCTGCTTTTCATGCTTAATGGAGCAGGTCTAGGGGGCGGGGGCAGTTGGGACGCTAATCAGATCGCCGACATGGCTGGAGTCATAGCGTCTGAATCGCCGGAGGTAATGGCAACTTGCGGCGATGTGGCAGTTCCAATACATGTGGAGTCCACAACTGATGGCTGGCAGGCCGACCTTGTGATCTGCAAGCTGGCCGCGCCATAGGCCCGATTTGGCACAGTGCAAAGAGAGGGCTGCTGCAATACCACGCAACAGTCCTCTCACATGATCTGAGATTGGAATGGAACAATGAGCACACAACCAAACAATGCTACTGTGGTACACAGACAGCAACCTAAGCCTAAGCCCAAGCGTCGCTCCCCCCTCAAGCTGATCCTGGGTGGGCTGGCAGCAGCCTTGCTGGCTGTGGTCGCCGTCATCGCGGCGGTCGTCGCCTACGCCTTCTGGGGCAATCCTGAGTTTACCGACCGCCCGCTGGTGCTGATCCACTCGCCGCTCAACCTGGAGCAGTTCTCTGAGGGCGATGGCGTGCTGGTGCACGCCACGGCCCGATCCAAGGCCGGCATCCGGCGCGTCGAGCTGTGGGCCGACGATATGCTGATCGCCCAGCGCGACGCGGAGAAGGACGCCTTACCTACATCAATGGTGCTGTCCGCCGATTGGGTGCCCACCATCGCCGGCAGTCACCGCCTGGTGGTGCGGGCCCTATCGGCCGGCGACGTCGATGGGCAGGCCTCGATCCTGGTCGAGAGTACCGAGAACGATGAGCCAGAGCCGACCGGCGCCCACACCGTCCAGGAAGGCGAGACGCTCGATACCATCGCCGCGGGGCATGGGACGACGCCTGAGGATCTGACCATCCTCAACCCCGGCCTCGACCCGGCCGCTCCCCCCGCGCCGGGCAGCGAGATCATCGTCCCGGACAGCGAGCCTCCCTCCGAGGGCACGCAGCCGATCCCCACCGACAGCGAGCCGCCTCCGGCAGTCGGCGAAGCGCCCGCCCTTTTTGACTTTCTCTTCTTTGGAGAGCTTGTGTCTGTCCCCCAGCCGCCTGCGGAGCCCACCCAGCTGCGCCTGGAGCTGCTCTCGCTGCGGACACCTCAGGATTACGAGGGTCTCACCTGCTATATCGGGATGGCGGGCCGGGAACCCAGGCGCCACCCCGACGCCGATTGGAATCCGTCAACCGACGAAACGTTCGCGCGCGTCAAGGACAAGCATGGCACCGGCTGGAATGTCGCCGACTACCTTTCGGGCAAGCGCGTCCCTGCTTTCTCCTGGCCTGAAGACCGGCCATTGCCGTTCGATATCTCGTGCGTAGGCATCAGCGGCGGCGGCACCCAGGCGCTCCGTCTGGGCCGCGTCGAGCTGTTCATCCCGCCCGACGACTGGGATAGTACCGTCCGGCAAACCGAAGTGGTTGGCCCGGAAGGCTCCTTCATCTTTGGCTACCGGGTTGGCCGCGCTCGGCCTGATATACATACTATCGGTGGGCCGTTCCCCGAACCCGACCCCAACATGCCTGTGCCTACCAACGTACACACGATCAGCCGCGACGCTTACTTTGCTCCCGAAACCGAAACTGGGGATGGCACGGCCCACTTTTATGTAGACCCAAATGCTCCCCCTCTCCTGATGTGGCGTTATGAGCCGGATGGGTATCCGGTGCCAATCGCGGGGTTCCGGATTTATCTGGATGGGGCCCTGATGTGGATGGAAAGCGCCGATCGGAAGCTTGGGGACAGCCATTACACCGTGCTGCCCCCCGAGTGGATGCATCCTCCTTGCGGCGAACACTATACGGTCACGGTCACAGCCTGGACCCCTGGCGGGGTAGACGGCTTCGAATCGAGCCCGGGCACACCAGAGATCGTCTTTGAGACCCCGGAAGACTGCCGGTTGCTCGGACGGTTTACTTTCAAGACCTTGCAGACCTTCACGTTGGATGACGATGGGGATAATGAAAATCGTACAGAGAAGATCGGGCCACCTCATGGTGATTTCTATGCCAACGAAGATCTGGTCTCTTTTGATACGGGCAGCCTCGATGATGACTCGGCAGCCAACGGTCTGCGTGACGACTGGACATACCAGCTCTACGATAACAATTATTGGAGGGACTTTTGGCGGTTCGGCCAGCCGCCTTCCTTTTTCGTAGAGATCGATGACGGAGAACCGTTCGATATTGGCTTTACCATCTGGGATGAAGACTCCGGGAACGACGATGAACTCATTTGTGAGGGCCATTGGGTTATCAACCCTTACGATCCATCCTACGAAGGAGAGTTTGACTCGACAAACAGAAGATGCAAGGTCACCTATCTCTGGGAGCCTTCAACCGGCAATCCCCGGCCTGATGTAGCTGCGGGGTCGCTTACCCCTGGTATTTGGATCGAGAATGTGATCGCGGACGGCGCTACCAACGCCCTCCTCTATACGGTCAGGAATACCGGTGGAGTAGCCTGGTCCTACATTCCGCTTGAAATCAGGATCGATAACCAGGTAGACAACAGCGAGACCCTTCGCGTTCTCGAGAATATCTATCTGGCGCCGGATCAATCCATCAACCTCGAATATCGTCCCCCCAGCGGCTCTCCGCAGGATTTCTGTCTGACACCCGACCCAAATAATAAGGTAGAAGAAGGAACATACGATCACGAGGAGTGGCCAAGCAGGAGGGTCTGTGCGCCGTGGCCTGACTTAAAAGCCACGCCTATTGTTACTGATTTCGATCGATTTTGGTTCAGGATAAAGAATGAGGGCACCGGTATCTGGTCTCACTACCCGCTTGAGATTGCGGTAACCGACCGTGGAGGCATCATTCAGGAGGTCGTCGTTTTGGAGGATTTCTACCTGGAACCGGGCCAGACCACCGACCAGCTTTTTCAGGCGATGACAGTGAGTGCTTCCACCCCCGATTTGTGTCTTGTGGCCCACCCAAACATGGTACAGGTAGAAGACGGAAGGCTGGGAGATTTCGACCGAGGCAGGATGGGCTGTCAAGATCAGCCCGATCTGCGAATAACAGACGTGACATGGCGAGGTCAGAACGATGGAGGGGATCTTGACATCACGGTGCAGAACATTGGTGATCGAATATCGGTCGGTGCCAACATAGATGTACGGGCAGTTCTACCTGATGGTACCGTTGTCCAAATCGGTTATTGGGAACACGCACCGCTGGCGCTTGCAGCCGCGGGTAGCGTCTTGACTACGCCTCTGACCGGTGAGCAGCGGCGCCAACTACTGAGTGGCTATGAACTCATCCTGAATATGGATTGGTTTGTCTCCGAGTCTACCACCCACAATAACAGCTATGTTGTCGGCGGGCCGCAGCGGCTGGCCGTCGCACTGTGCGATGCGGAAATTCCCCACGTCGGCGACATCCTGCTACAGCCTCTTGTATCCGGCGGATACGCTCTGGCAGGAGGCGAGGTGGGCATCTATAGTGATGAATTCGGCTCCGGACCGCCTTATAGATTTACAGGCTGCAAATACCCTCCACGGGTGTTCGAGATAGCGGGCGACCAGGAGCTTGGAGTGAGAATATCGGCTAGCGGCGGCGCGGATTTCGGATTTGAGGATATCTGGCACTCCCCGCAAGACGATTGGGACATCGCGGGAATAGTGGGTTCAGAAACACCAGGAGCAGATGAACCCTGCAGCCAGGAATCCCGCTTCTGGGTAGAGCATGACTATCATATCCACCTTTTTAATGGAACCTGGCGCGCAGGCTACCTGATCTGCAGGCTGGGCGAGCCGTAAACAAAGCCGGTACCTGATCAGTACTCAGCATTATTTTAAGAGGCGATAACCAATGACTAAGAAAAGCGTATTTTATAGTTTGGTCTATGCAGCATCAATTGTTGGCCTGCTGGCCATGCTGACCTTCCAACCCACCAGCGCACACACACCGAGGTGTGGGGGTAAAATCGTAACAATCACCGGCTCTGGCAATATCGACGGCACCAGCGGCGACGATGTCATCTTGGGCAGTGAGGGAGATGACAGGATTGATGGGCTGGGCGGAAATGACACCATCTGCGGCTGGGGTGGCCACGATATTCTTATTGGAAGCGCCGGCGACGATGTGCTCTATGGAAATTTAGGCAACGATCTCCTTCTTGGACGCGATGGCAAAGATCTTCTCTATGGAGACCAAGGCAACGATACGCTCACCGGGGATGCAGGCAACGATACGCTCACTGGGGATGCAGGCAACGATACGCTCACCGGAGATGCAGGCAACGATACGCTCTACGGGGGCGACGGCATAGATGTGCTCTATGGGGGCACCGGCAACGATGTACTCGCTGGCGGTATCGGCGACGACGAGATTCGCGGGAACGCAGGCAACGATATTCTTTGGGGTGACGCCGGCCATGACGTCATGAGTGGCGGTGACGGTGACGATGTACTTTGGGGGGGTGATGACAGGGATTATCTTCAGGGCGACGCCGACAACGATATCCTCAGAGGGGATGCCGACAACGACATCCTCGATGGAGGCAACGGCAACGATATCCTCAGAGGGGGCGGTGGCGACGACGACGTCATGGGGTCGAACGGCGACGATATAGTCAACGGGGATGATGGCAACGATGCCCTTGATGGAGGCGATGGCATTGACACTGTCATAGGGAGTGTTGGCGACGATCAGCTCTGGGGGATGTCAGGCGACGATACGCTCTATGGGGGTGATGGCAACGACATCCTGCGTGGGGGCGACGACAACGATACCCTTTATGGGGGCAACGGTAATGACACGCTCTATGGAGGCAATGGCACTGACATCCTCGACGGTGGCGAAGGTGACGACACGGAGACCCAGTAACAACAATCCGGGTGCCTGGACATCCCCAATAAGAGGCATCACGACATCGAGCCGGGGCTTCATGAGGTCGAGCCGGGGCTTCATGAGGTCGAGCCGGGGCTTCACGAGGTCGAGCCGGGGCTTCATGACATCGAGCCGGAGCTTCATGAGGTCGAGCCGGGGCTTCACGAGGTCGAGCCGGGGCTTCATGATATCGAGCCGGAGCTTCATGATATCGAGCCGGAGCTTCACCGGCTCGGGCCGGAGCTTCATGATATCGAGCCGGAGCTTCATGAGGTCGAGCCGGAGCTTCATGAGGTCGAGCCGGGGCTTCATGAGGTCGAGCCGGGGCTTCACGAGGTCGAGCCGGTGCTTCATGATATCGAGCCGGAGCTTCATGAGGTCAAGCCGGGGCTTCATGATATCGAGCCGGGGCTTCATGATATCGAGCCGGTGCTTCATGAGGTCGAGCCAGGGCTTCATGAGGTCGGGCCGGTGCTTCTCGGCAAACAAGCTATGAAACTCGTAGGTTTGACGCAGACCAATCGAACTAACTACAACGACAAAGGGCTGCAGAATTGCAGCCCCTTGGGTATGTCAATGGGATATCAACCCCCTATTGCCAGGTTAACCGTACAAGCCGTGCTTCTTGAGCACTTCCAACAGCTTCTGCTCATCGAAATTGGCAAACACGTCCCCATTGATTTCGAAGGTGGGCGTGGTACGGTTGCCGTTGTTCCACTTCATGACCTGCTGAGCGGCCTCCGGATCGGAATTGATGTTGACCTCGGTGTAGGGGATGTGCCGCTCATCGAGCCAGGCACGCGCGCGACGGCAGGCAGGGCACCAACTGGTGCAGTATAACACCATGCCACCACCCGGCAGCGGGACATTGGCAGCCGGCTTCTCGGCCTTGGGCTCTTTGGCCGCCGCATCAGGATCGATCTTGCGCAGCTCGGCCAGCAGCACCTCGTTGTCGGGCTGCTTGTCAAAGTCGTGAACGTCGATGTAGCGGATGATCCCTTGCTTGTCTATGATAAACAAGGCGCGCTCGGACTTCCCATCGGAGCGCAGTACACCGTAGGCCTGTGCCACGGCGCCGTGCGGCCAGAAATCGCTGAGAACCGGGTAGGTCACCCCGTTGAAAGTGTCGAGCCAGGCCTTCAGGCAAGGCACCGAATCGACGCTGAGGGCAAAGACCTGGGCATCCAGTGCGGCAAACCGGGCCTTGTCGGCCTCGTACCACGGGATCTGGCTCGAGCAAACCGGCGTCCAGGCCAGCGGGAAGAAAGCCAGCACCACATTCTTGCCACGATAATCGCCCAGCCGAATATCATTATCCAGGTGGCTGGGCAAAGTGAAATCGGGAGCGGATTGTCCAACGGTCAAGTGTGTCATGAAAACCTCCTGGTTGAGATAATTGATTATACTGAATTCAACTGGCCATTTACATCATCCTCCTCTCCCGACCAGATCGTGCACAGGGCGGTGATGACTCAGTCTTTGACCTGTCGGCGGTCAAATGTCATCTTTTGGGAATGCGCTCGCTGCCGGCCAGTTGCCCGATGCTGAGGATGTGCTATAGTGACCAGGAGATTCGCTTAATCTGGAACATGCCTATTAGCTTTGGAAGAACCAGGAGAAGAGACTATGACCGAATTTTCAGAAAAGCCAATACAGACACCTCATCATTACCATGAGATCAAGTGGCGCCTGCTGGCAGAAATGCCCTGGCTGGTCGCTACACTGATACTGGTGGTTATCTTATTGAGTCAGATCATCGTCCTTTCGGGAGCAGGGGATGCGTTGGGCAAATTGATCCTTGGTACCATACCGCAGATAACAATCATTGGCTTCCTCGTCATTCCGATGGTCATGATTGTTGCATCCGGTGATGCAGATCTCTCAGTGGGATCGTTGGCCGGGACAGTCAGCTGCATTGCTGCCGCCTCCAGTGGAGAGCTGGGGCTGGGATTTGGACTCGCGGCCAGTCTACTGGTTGCTTTTGTGGTAGGTGTGTTCCACGGGCTGTTGGTTGTGTTAGGCAGGCTGAAAGGAATTGTTATCACATTTGCAACAAGCTTCCTCCTATCCGGCATGATCCTTCTCATCACTCACGGTCAAACACTAGTGGCGCCAAAAATGCTGGTCGATCTGGAACTAGCCCGGTCGCCTGTCGTCATATCCTTGGGGCTGCTCCTGATTATCATGGGCTCTGCCCTGATGATATTGACTCCCCTGGGTCGACGTCCACGATCCGGCGATCCGGAAGAAGAGGGCCTGGCGCAGCGGATGATCTACAAAGGGCTTCCTTTCGTATTTTCAAGCCTGATGGCATGGGTGTCAGGTATATTGCTGTTGAGCTGGGTTGGTTATGGAACCATCTCTGCCGGGACAGGCTTTACCGAGATGACTTTGTTGGCAGTCCTCATTGGTGGCACGGCCTACCATGCCGGGACAGGCTTCCTGTTTAGCGCTGCATTTGCCGTTGTTGCGGTCGTTCTACTTCAGCGTACGATTATAGTCTTGGAGCTTGAAGCAGGTTACCAGAAAGTCATCACAGGTATATTCATGATTCTGATGCTGCCTATCACTCACTGTTATCATGTTGGCGTTGATTGGCTCTATCACCGTCAAACGCAACCAGTCTCCACAACACTACCATCCGGCTCCCAGTCATCCTCTGGTGAAGTGGAGGCAATCGACGTTCCATGACAACCATCCTGGTTGTTGAAGACGAAGCAGTTGTGCGGGAGACACTGGTCGATAACCTCCGTGAGGAAGGTTACCAGGTGCTCGAAACCGGCGACGGAGGCGAGGCACTCCAGATCATCCGGCATGAGAAGCCCGACCTGGTGATACTCGACATCATGCTCCCGGGTTTGGATGGCCTGTCGGTGTGCCGGATGGCACGCCGTGATGAGGCAACCGCCCACATCCCGATCATCATGCTGACGGCGCGCGGGATGCAGGGCGACAAGATGGTCGGGCTGGACAGCGGCGCCGACGATTACATCACCAAGCCGTTTGGCCTGGGCGAGCTGCTGGCACGGGTGCGGGCCGTGCTGCGCCGCTCCGAAGGCCGGGCAGGCACCCGACACGAGATCAGGGCCGGTGATATCGCTATCGATCTGGATGCACGGCGTGTCTACCGGGACGGGCAGGAAGTGCCACTCAGTCATAAGGAGTTCGATCTGCTGGCCGAGCTGGCGCGCAACCAGGG
>JAFGLD010000186.1 GCA_016928235.1 Anaerolineae bacterium
ACGAGTCAAAATAGATGTTCATTCCCAATGGTGGTTGGTCATCGGCAACTCCCTGGTAATCGCCGTAACACTGCTCCTTCCATCGCGAAATCGGTGACAGATGAAAGGACTTACGCAACGTTTGGGAAAAATTCGCGTCAAAACCAATGGATGGGATTCAGCAATTCCCGGTTTAACACAGCGTCCAAAGAATGTTCTCTGAAAAGAGTTCAGCAGCAGAGATTTTTTCCTTGTTTTTTCTCTGCGGTCTCTGAAACGACCTCTGGTCGTCTCTCTGCGGTGAATTTCCAAAGCGGGAATTGCTGGATGGGATTTCGATCTGAACATTCATTCACGGGTATTGGGTTAAGGACTGGTTAAGTAGTGTGGTGATGAACATCAAGAGGTTTTGGTACCCATACAACTTCCTTCAAACGAGATACTCGCATGTCTGATCCCTATCCCCCATCCCCTATCCCCCATCCCCCGTATGTGTCCTACACCTATGCCTATCCGCACAAAACAACCTATCGCCCCTTGACCCCACCGATCTCTTTGCGAGATGCCTGGAAATCAGAAGACAGGCGGTCGCTTTTCCTCTACTTCCACATCCCGTTCTGTGAGATGCGCTGCGGATTCTGCAACCTGTTTACCACAGCTCAGCCTCCGGCTGAGCTGGTCACCGGCTACCTGTCGGCGCTCCGGCGACAATCCGAGCAGACCCAGTTGGCCCTGGGCGATGCAGCTTTCGCGCGGATGGCCATAGGCGGCGGCACACCGACCTGCCTGGAGCCACAGGCGCTGGACAGCATCTTCGACATGGCTCAGACGGTCTTTGACGTCGACCTTCAGTGCACGCCTGTTTCGGTCGAGACATCGCCTGCCACAGCCAGCATCGAGAAGCTCAGCCTTTTGGCTGCACGCGGCATCGACCGGATCAGCATCGGCATTCAGAGCTTCATCGAGGCTGAGGTGCGGGCATTAGGTCGCTCGCAAACCACTGCGGATGCACTTGCCGCCCTGGAACGCATCCGCAGCGTGGGCTTCCCCACCCTGAATATCGACCTGATCTATGGCGCCCAGGGTCAGACCGTCGAAAGCTGGCTGGAGACTATCCGGATGGCTCTGACCTTCTCACCGGAGGAGCTGTATCTCTACCCGCTGTATGTGCGCCCGCTGACCGGGCTTGGCCGCCAGGTTGCTGACTGGGCGGATGCGCGGCCGGCGTGTTATCGGGCTGGGCGTGATGTCCTGCTGAGCGCAGGCTACACCCAGCTGTCAATGCGCATGTTCCGGGCTCCACATGCGCCACAGACCGATGGGCCGGTGTACTGCTGCCAGGAAGATGGGATGGTGGGGATGGGCTGCGGGGCTCGTTCCTACACCCGTGACCTGCACTACTCAGCAGAATATGCCGTGGGGAAAGCAAGTGTTCGGGCCATCCTGTCCGATTACGTTACCCGCTCGCCTGAGGCTTTCAGCCGGGCCGATTATGGCATCCGACTGGACGCCGAAGACCGGCATCGACGCTATGTGCTCAAGTCGCTCTTGCGGGTCGATGGACTGTCACTGGATGCTTTTGCCGCTCGCTTTGGCATCGATGCCTGCCAGGCGGTGCCGGAGCTGGATGAGCTGCCGGCACACAACCTGGCTTACCAAACCGACGGCATGCTTCGCCTGACAGCCGAGGGTCTTGAGCGATCAGACGCCATCGGCCCCTGGCTTTATTCCGAGCGGGTACGCGGGCTGATGGAAGCCTACGAGCTGCGTTAGCTTATCATAGGAGAAGGTTTGTGCCGTTCCCCAACCCCCAACCCCCAACCCCCAGCCCCCATCTGACGATTCTCTACCGCGGGCCACTAGCCAGCTGCAACTATAGCTGTGTCTACTGTCCCTTTGCCAAAAGGCATGAGACACGAGCTGAACACATCGCGGATGGCCTGGCGCTGGATCGCTTTGTGGATTGGGCCAATCGATGGAAAGGGGGGCCCCTATCGGTGTTCTTCACCCCATGGGGTGAGGCGCTCATCCGGCAACGCTACCAGCAGGCGATCATCGCTCTCTCCCACATGCCCCACATCCGGCGGGTCGCCATCCAGACCAATCTGTCGTGTCGGTTGGATTGGATCGCCCGGTGTGATAATCGCTCCCTGGCCCTGTGGACAACCTATCATCCAGAGCAGGTGTCTCGCGCTGCCTTTCTCAGGAAGTGCGATGCCTTAGTGCAGGCCGGTGTGCGGTTCAGCGTCGGAGTAGTGGGGTTGAAGGAACATTTCGAGGAAATCGAGGCTCTGCGCCGCGAGCTGCCAGCGACGGTGTACTTGTGGGTCAATGCCTGCAAACACTCACCTGACTACTACACACCCGATGATCTGGCGCGGCTGGAGTGCATCGACCCCCTATTCACGTACAACACGCGCTACTATCCCAGCCGCGGCAAAGCCTGCCGCTGTGGTCACTCGGTGATAGCGGTCGACGGGCAAGGGAATATCCGCCGCTGCCACTTTATCGACCGGATACTGGGGAACATCTACGAGCCGGGGTTTGAAGTTAAGCTGGTGCCCACAGCCTGTTCCAGGGATACCTGCCACTGTCACATTGGTTACGTGCACATGAACGATCTGGGTTTATACGACATCTTTGGAGATGGAGTGCTCGAGCGGATACCCAACCTTCCCGGAGGTTTGAAACCTCCGGGAAGGTAAGTGTAGCGAATGTTTTACGACTCGTAGATCGGCTTGTAGTGCTCAGCGTCATCGAAGCCTGCTGTCCAGGCAATGGCTTGACGGCAGGTGGTCATGGTCGGCGGAACGCGCAGGATGTAATGGCGCGCGGTGGAAGGGCAAATCACCGATACACATACCAGGTCTTCATCGTCGGGTATCGACACCCGGAACAATTTCCGAATACCCCCGGCATCCACATCCTCATCGAGCGTCTCAGCTTCCACTTGTTTCAGGAATGCCTCGTAACCCATGCGCTCCAGGAGCACCCGGCGCAACTCAGCATTAGGCTCATCGAGTATCTCCTGACCGGTAAGGGTTTCGGGATGAAAAGCAACCCGCTCGCTCACTGGAATACCGCGCCAGTGTATCTGGACACCCTGGAGTGAATCGGGTAGCGATTGGATGCCCGACCCGGCGATATCGATCCAGGAGTTGATGCGCAGCGTCGATGGCAGCTCAGTCAGGCCGGCACAGTTCTGTACATTGAGTTGCGAGAGATCGGTAAGCCAGCCGGGCAGACTCGTGATCTGAGTGCAGTCACCAGCATTCAGCCAGCCCAAGCTAACCGAGGCCCTCTCCGGCCACTGTTTCAATCTGGTGCAGCCGGAGATATCGAGGAAGTTGACCTCTAGACCTTCGGGTAGGGCACGCAGCTTGCGGCAGTTACGCAGGATCAGTGTACCCACCGCCAACCCCTCCGGCAGGCGTTCGAGCCGGGTACTGCCGGTCAGGTCAAGCCGGTATTCCACCTGGAGATCGGGCGGCAGTGATTGGATACCAGTCTCGCACATGGCAAGATCGTAGCATTTGAAGCCTGCGGGCAGAGCCTTCAGCTTGTTACACCCGCTGAGATCGAGCCGCCGCACTTTCAGGTCAGTGGGAAGTGTCTCGATTGGCGAGCCGCTTAAGTCCAGGCTGATCGCCGAGAGTCCCTCAGGCAGATACTTTGGCCCGTTCTGACCGGTGAGATCGAGATGCCCGTCAATAACCAAACCAGCAGGGGCGTTGCCCTGCCGGAGTGCTGTTTCGATCTCGTGGGAGATGTTTTCGCGATCCTTCATGAGAAACCTTTAGTCGATCACACGGCGGATAGCCTGCGGGGTATATTCACGCTGATACCATACACGGTAAAGGCCCTGGGGCAGCGTAATAGGATCATGCTCTTCGTGAACGATCGTCGCCTGGGAGGCGATGACCTTGAGAAAGAGCAAGCCATCGTTAGATTCCCATAGCTCGGCTGTAGTCTGATCCTCGATGCGATGAGAGTGTCCGGTAATCTCACCATAGGCCAGAACCAGATTATGATGCTTCTCGGCACCCTCCGGAATTGCATCGATGCTGTCAATCAATACATCACCATGTCGCCACATAATAATCTCCTGTTGTATCACAAACTTACCTCAAAGATACCGAATTACAGAGATAATTCTAATACCAAACATCCGTTCGGGCAAGTCTAATGAGGTTGATATTGAACAGAAAATGAAAGACGCATCAACCGCTTTCTCAGTAAACCCCGAACCCAATTTCAATGACACCATGCCTCTCGCTGTCATTCCTGTGAAAACGGGAACAACGGCGGTGGCGAAGGCAGTAGACTTTATCGGCAATAGGCACGCTGTGTGTAAAATCTGCGCTATTTTGTCTATAACTCAGTTATTTCCGATAAAGTCTATTACTCGATGATCAAGTTTTTAACATTGACAGGTGATCACTGAGCGCCAGACACAACCAACAATGCCCAATCCCTTAAGTTACCGCCTATGGGGCATGACCGTCCCCATCTCGGTGAGCACAGAGGATCAACAGACTACGACCAGCTCCAACAGAGTTCTCCAGGAAAGTTTTCACCTATTTGAACAAGGTAAACAGTTAAGACCATTGCAAAAAAAACAATGTCCCGGCAGGTTGTCCTTAGAAGTCAGACAATGGCCTCCATTCGACCGAGTGATAGGTGGATTCCCGCTTTTGCGGGAATGACATAGACTGTGTGCTCATAGCAAATTATGCGCTATTGCCTTTTATGGTATCATCTAATGCTGTCATGGAGACTCCTTTCTATAGCTTTTCAGAAAATGTTCCGGACCGCTTTGCAATCACAAAAGACGCTGATGACTCTGTTCAGTATATTATCTGATAAGCTATAACTATCCGGGGCGCTGTGAATTGATCACAGCTTTCGGCTCCAAGACCTCTTCTTTTTAGCCTCAGTTAGCGGAGACTAAAGTAACCTGGAAAATTTGTAACTACTCAGCTATGCTGCACTTTCCAGCGGCATCCGTGGATGAGATGTCAATCGTGAGACGTGACAGTAAAGTTCGAAAAACGGGCTTAGGCTTATGTATAACGGAGGTATGCAATGTCCGAACAACTCCGACGATGTCTGTTTATTTTAGGGTTACTGCTGCTACCTTTGACCATCGGTGGAACAGTATTGGTCGAGGCGCCTCCAGAGTGCCCCCCAGGAAGCGGCTGCATCCAAGTTGTGCTCTACCCTGAGATGGCCAGCGGTGATCTCTACATCGATGGTATGCTGATGGCCCAGGCTCAAAACCCTGGCTGGCTTGTGGTTGCGCCAGACATTGACCATCTCATCGAAATCAAGAATATCCAGAGCTCTGAAGCAGGCTTTGGCACACTATTCAGCTATGCCGACCTGTCGAGCACGCTCAAGGTCAGGGCCGGGGAGACCCGGAGCAAACCCATCTGGCTAACCAAACATTACATCCGGGGAACCCTCAAATTCACCTGCGATATCAGGAGCGCGGCACCGTCTGATGCGGTTGCTTGCCGCGTGACGATCGATGAGATTGTACAGCCTGATGTAGCGGCTTCCCAAACTGTTCCCTATATCCTCGATCCTGGCAATCGGGACATGCGGGTAGAAGTTGTTGGCGAGCAGGCCGACCTGTTCGACCCGGCGTTCAAAGAGCAAGGCGTAAAGATCACAGCAGGCAGAATCGCCACCTGGCAAGCATCATTTAACAAGAAAGGGCATCTGTACCTGTCTCTCGATCAGCCGGGCGTCGTGGCCGATTTCTTTATCGATGGGGTTCAAGTGGCAACTCAGACTGCTTCCATCGACCGGTGGGTTACATCACGAATATCCCACAGGATCGAGGTCAAGAACCTCACCGATCCCGCTTCCGCCGGCATCTATACCTGGAAGGATGTCCAACAATACGTGGTCGTCTGGCCCAATATGGACAAGACCATCATCTTCAAGTTGCGGAAGCAGTATCTTGTGGGCTTTCTGAGCCTCAAATGCAACATTGACAATGTTCCTGGGGCTTACTGTGTGCCGACGCTCGACACTGTTGAACAGCCGGCAATCGCCGCTGGAGCCAGTACGCAATACACCCTTGCTCCAGGCTCGCATAACATCATCGTTTCACCAGGCCCGCCGGGAAGCTGGCGACCGGCATCTATTACTCGCAAGGTAACCACCCGCGCAGGCATTACCCAGACGATCACGTTATCGTTCCGGCCGGCGCCTCAATCCTCTGCTGCGCCATCAGACGAGAGCCGGTTGCCGATTCTGACCATGGGGGGGTGCAATCCCGAGAACCGGGGTTACTTGTGGGGGCCGGTTAACCTGGCAACCCGCGCCGGCTTTGAATCAAAGAATTTGATGACGACCATATGGGCCCCGCCAGAGTGCCGGCCTGATGCCTCTGATCATACTCATCCACCACGCAGCCTGACAGTTGCTGAATGCGCCATCTTCTATTACAAGCCGAGAACGCTGGTCCTGTTTCCCAACCGGCCTTTTGATGGTACTGCCTATTACGACAATGTCGCCGCGCTCATCCGCCATATTGAGAGTTACGAGAATGAGATAGGTCTTTCACACTCCAGGAAAGTCCTCATGGGGCCAATCTCGTATGAGGGCGGTGTGATTGGATCACCCAATACAGTTACCGCGTTAGGAGTTGGTGTTATCGACCTGCCGGATATTATTCACAAGACATGGGCTGCCACCGGGTTTGTCGCTGCGACCGACAATGTCCACCTGATCCCCAGCCCATACTTTTTTAGCGTCGTGGATATCGTCGTGCGTAAAGCGATCGGAGGAGCAGGCGGCATATACACCATCGAGTCATCTGAGATTCCGCCTTACACCCCATGATTGAAAGTGAATACAAAATCACCAGGTTCAGTTTAGGCGATCTCCGGTGTGCGTTGTTGAATGGTATCTTCTCAATAAAAAGGGGTAGAGTCATGTTCTTTAACACCTTTTTATGCGTCAAAACGTCGTGACAGAGATATTGTTCCTCGGTAACTATTCGGTTATTGGCGCCGGCTGCTTGACAGTTTTGAGTGATGAGTGACGAGTGATGAGTGATGGGTGGTGAGTGGTGAGTGATGGGTGATGGGTGACGAGTGATGAGTGATGAGTGATGAGTGATGAGTGATGAGTGATGAGTTATGGGTGATGGGTGACGAGTTGGGATGGTACACAGGGTCGTGATATGGAAAGAGATTATTTGTGAACATGTTGAGGAATGACATGACATTCCCGGACCGGCTTGTCAT
>JAFGLD010000187.1 GCA_016928235.1 Anaerolineae bacterium
ATATCAAGGCGCAGCAAAGACATGTTAAGATCTGGGGAACGAAAAACCTCAGCTCACTGTCAAAGCTGCGCCAGGAGAGGGCCAAGCGTCTCAGCGATTTCTCAGCCTGTTCTTGGCTTTCTCACAATTTCGCTGTGTAGAATGCAGACGAACCGGCATTGATGCCATTCTCACAAGTAAAGGCATAGGCAATCGATATGGAATCTACAAACCGTCGTTCTACACCCTTGCGATTTCTTTTGGTTGTGCTGGCTGTTTTTCTCGTTGGTATCTGTCTGGGCGGGACGACGGTCTTCTTTGCCTATATCTTGCCGAATACGCTTCAGGGCACAGGGACGAAGCCTGTGGCGGCAATGTCAACGCCGACACCAATCCCGGCAACCCCGGTGCCGCTCGATCCGGCCGTCTACACCGGTCATGACAGCCTGGACGCGATTCTGGCTCATGTGTATGAACAGGTTGGTCCCTCGGTGGTCTATGTAATCAGCCGCCGGCAGGTCTACTCTTTCTTCTATGGAGAAACATCGAGGGAAGGCACCGGCTCCGGCTTCGTCTACAGCCATGACGGTATTATCGTGACCAACTATCACGTTATCGAGGATGCTGACGAGATCGATGTCCTTCTGGCGACAGGCGAGACAGTGTCTGCGCAAGTCATCGGGATCGACAGTCTTTACGATCTGGCCGTGCTGAAGATACAAACCGATAGTACATTGGCGCCGCTTGAGATGGGCAATTCAGATGCGCTCCAGGTGGGACAGACGGTGATCGCCATTGGGAACCCTTTTGGGCTGGAGCGCACTCTGACAACCGGCGTGGTGAGCGCCTTGGGGCGCCTGTTGGAGACTGAAAGCGGCGCGCTGATCGGCGAGGCTATCCAGACCGATGCTGCCATCAACCCCGGCAATTCGGGCGGCCCCTTGCTTGACACGCGCGGATATGTGATCGGGATCAACACCGCCATCAACTCGCCGTCGGGGGGATCGGTGGGTATTGGCTTTGCTGTTCCTTCGAACGTCGTACAGCGCGTAGTGCCGGAGATCCTGGCCAACGGCTTCTATCCGCATCCCGATTTAGGATTGGCGGTGTTGGAACTGGGAACAGAAGTCAATATGGGCTCTGACGGAATATCCCGCGGGCTGCTGGTGGTACAACTCCAGAACGGCGGCCCGGCTGCATCGGCCGGTCTGAAAGCGGCCGATGCTTCCCGGCAGCGCGGACGCTACGTGTTCACCGGTGGGGATATCATCGTTTCTATCGATGGACAGGAAGTTTACAGCCGCCGCGATCTGCTCATCTACCTGGACACCCATTACCGGCCCAATGACCAGGTGACGCTGCGCGTTCTCCGCAACGGCAGCCCGATCGATATACCGGTTGTGTTGGGTTCATCCGCATCGCCGTCATTGAATCCGCAGTAGCCGGGCATGGAACATTCCGCATGATGTCCTTGCCACCAGCTACGCAATACATTCCGTAGCTGGCACATCTGGGACTGCCAGAGTGCGCACCATCTGCTTGTACAAGATCGCGGCAATCTGTGGCTCCGATTCCTCCAGAGCTTTGACCGTCTCGATTGTGATCGAGATGACCGGAGATCGGTGCCTGCTGCGACTGTCGCAGCGCCATCAATAAGCCAAGCTCTCCAAACGATTGGCCGGCCGGGATGATGGTGGTGGATAGCTCTTCCCCTGTCTGCGGATTGTACCCATACCTTGGTCAATGCTGTCATTCTCGCGAAATGTCTGCCGTCATTAAAATTGGGTTCGGGTCTTCCGGACATCATTTTTATTGTTTGGCCTCACATAGATGCTCGCATTTCCAATGCATCTGATAGTTTTTCCCCGTCTTCTCGATTTTGGCCAAGGTATTGTCCTAAACCACGTTATTTCCGGGAGCCACCCTGTTACTCGATGAGTAAGCATAAGAGACAGCTCACGCTATTCCGGATCCCACTCCGGTTGCAATTCGCTGAAGCACACACTATAGTAACAACACTAATTGCTGTCTGATTTTTGAAGCATCCTCTGTCGATTCGGACATGGAGAATGATTTTGTGGAGCCAGATTGTAGGCTGGTTGGCGGTACGTCGCAATCGCCAGTGGATAGCTGTAGGATTACTTGTTATAGCGATCTCGATCGGGGTTTTACAGATGTCACGCTTTTCCCAGGAAATCAACGATCCTCGCAATGAGGCTTTCGCCAGATGGTGGATAGCCGGCTATGATGAACGGCTGTTGCTGATCACCGCTCGTCGAGAGGTTTGCCCTGGGGCTCCCTTCGTCCTGCCATCCGATGGATATATTGGGTTATTGTATGGCGATCCGCGCCCGCCATACTCAGAGCAACATCGACACCAGGGAATCGATATTTTCAGCCTTGGTGAGGTGGGGGAGACGCCGGTCTATGCGGCCTACGATGGTTATCTGACACGCGAGGTGGGTTGGCGAAGCGCGCTGATTCTGCGTGTGCCTGACGATCCTTTACACCCCGGTCGACAAATCTGGCTGTACTATACGCATATGGCCGGGCCGTCGGGTGAAGAGGATACCATCCTGGATCGCTTCCCGGTCGGTACGCGCGAGGTCTTTGTCGAGCAGGGAGAGCTGCTTGGTTATACAGGTAATTACAGCGGTAAACCATTCAATCCGACCGGGTTACACCTCCATTTTTCGATTGTCCTGGATGATGGCTATGGAGGCTACCGCAACGAGCTAGAATTTGACAATACAATCGACCCATCACGCTACCTGGGAATGGCCGTCAATTACGGCTGTGCGCCGGTCGTGCCTAACTGTACCCCCGATCCACTTTGCCCGGAGACCGTCTGGGGAAAGGGCGGAGGATAATCTGAGGCACAGGGCTGTCCCCCACGTTATGACGCTGTCCGAAAGCGCAAATGTCACTTTAGGAAAAAGCTACCAGGCAACGAAAAAATATCCTGATCTTTTTTGATGACCTGCCATATCGCGTGGCGATATTCCTCCACAGTAGAAGCCTGATGCTTCGAAGCAAGTGGGTATAGGGTCTAGCGATGCAATAGACTTTATCGGAAACAATTGCGTTACGCATAAAATAAGCCGGGTTTTACACATAGCACACCTATTGCCAATAAAGTCTATTAGACAGTGACTGGCCTTGCAAGAGCAAGAATTCATCACAACGTTATCGTTACGAATGAGGAGACACATGGGCACAAAACTTCAGATTGGCGATATAGCTCCTGACTTTGAGTCATTGACAGATACGGGGCAACCCATCAGGTTAAGCGATTATCGAGGCAGACGTGTTATCTTGTACTTTTATCCCAAAGATGATACGCCTGGCTGTACGACGCAGAGTTGTGGTTTCCGCAACAGCTATCCATCTATTCAGGAACATCGTGCCGTGGTGTTGGGTATTAGTCCTGACGGTGTGAGCAGCCACCAGCAGTTCAAGACTAAATATAGTTTGCCTTTTACCCTGGTGACCGACGAAGATCACAGCATTGCTGATGCTTACGGTGTTTGGGGTGAGAAGGTGTCGGGAGACCAGAGTCACGCAGGAATCGTTCGCAGCCATTTCGTCATCAATGAACAGGGCGAAATTCTGGATGTGCAAATTGGGGTTGCCCCTGAGGATAGTTCCTCCTTTGCGCTCAAAGTCTTGAGGATGCAGTAATGAGCGGTTGGGCGATTGGACAGATTAACAATCGCCCAACCAACCGATGAGGGATCGAGGTTATGGTGAAGGGGGTAGATGCTCTTCCAGGATATCGATCAATGCCTGAGTGTCGATAGGTTTGTTGAGGTAGACGGTGCAGCCGGCTATGAGGCTTTGCCGTCGCGCCTCTGTCTCGTCATGAGCTGTGATAGCTATGATGGGCACATGACGATATCGCGCCATCTGGCGCAGTGATTTGGCAACATCCTGTCCTTGAATAACCGGTAGTTGTAGGTCCAGCAGCACCAGATCGAAATCGTTTTCCTCCGCCAGCCGGATAGCCTGTGCGCCATCTGAGGCGATCACAGCCTTGTGATGGCAAATCAGCTCGACGACTTGGGCAAGCATATTGCTGTCGTCGACGTTATCATCCACTACCAATACCAGACGCTTCATGAAGACCAGTCTCCCAATAAACCAATACATACCAATACTATAATTGTCAGTATCCCAAACTTATGGTGTCAAAGTCAATACATAAAACCCAAAAATTGATGAATATGGTCAGTGCCTTCGCCCATCTTGACCGCAACAGTCACTGTGAATAACAACTGGGCGCGGATCTTCCGAACGGCATTTGTATTCCGACATAGTCTCCGTATTTTGTGCTTGCACTTTCATTCTACTCAGGTTGAGATTCCCTGGCACGGCAATACCTTCGCTAACCGTAGCTATTCAGCGATTAGCTGTAAACTAAAACTCGTCACCCGTCACGCATCACTCAAAGCCGTCAAGCAGCCGGCACCAATAACTGAATAGTTACCGCTAACCCTGCCCTTCCCGCGAAAGCGGGAATCCACCTATGGTGCTCGACGACTCCTACTTACACAGGAGTGACACTTGAGCACATCATTTGGTGAATATGTCCAAAATTACCCAAACTCGGAAGCTCTAAAGCAGGATCGATCAGGCATCATGTTGTGTGACATCCATACCGGCTAAGTCCTCACAAGCATCATACAGATCTCCAACCACTGTCCCCTACCCCACTGAACAGTTACATTTATTTGACTGCCATCCATAATAAATATACAGTGACAGTGTGACGGCTATTGTAGTCGCAAAGGTTTACTCAAATGATAGTTGTGCTATGGGCAGGGATACGACGTGAAAAAGAAAATTGAGGAGTGACGGAAGTCACCACTTCTACCTACCCAAGGAAGAACTCTGTGACTTCAGCGAGAACACTGTGCTCTCTCTCTGACGGTGTTGGTGTGCAAGTCAATTTACCAATGATTTCCGCTTTTGTCGCGCCGCTCACCCGCCTTTGTAGCTCCTGGCGACGGTCTAACGTTCGCACCTGGTTCCAGAAGGGCACTTGCAAAGACAGGAAATTCAGTATCGAGGTTGCCACCAGCACAAACCTGAAAAATAAAGGCAATTCCTGGACAAAGATGGCAATCAGTATCAATATCGCCATCAGCGATGGCATGACAAAGTATTGGAGCCACCTGGCTTGTCGAAGCGGCAACGGCTTGGCCGGCGTGCCCAGGATGGAATCGCCATGGGTGAATTTGATAAACATCTGCTTTATAGATGTCTGACGCGCATCACGCACGAGCTTGGCGATTTTCTCTTGCGGTGTCACAGGCGGCAGCTCCTGCAAGAACCAGACCATGCCAAACATCGTACCGCTCAGAAACAGAAAAATAAATATCGGAATCCCCTTGGTCAAGGAATAGCAGACAGCAACAATATGGTAGATACTGAGTGCCAGCTGTGGCAACCGGAATCTGTTAGCCTGGGATGTTCCTTTGTAGGCGTTCCACTGATTCCCTGGCCGTAAGAAGACGCCCTTGAGCCATCCTTCTACCCATGCAAATAGCGAGCCATACCCAACCATCCAGGTATGCGAAAAAACATCGACCCATGAAAATCCCATGAGCCGGTTTAGAGGTCTTTTCAAATAAGCACCCACGAGCAGCCAGAGCGCCCACAATATACAGAGATTCAATGTGAGATATGGATTGATATCGAGTTCGTCGAAATAAGAAGTAAAGGCCAGCGCAGGGACGATCAGAAAACTGAGCGTTGTCGTCAAGACTGTAAGGTAAATCTCAGACAATTGGTATGTTAAAATGACAAACGCAGCTCTTTGAGCGCCGCGAAACTGGCGGGAGGGGGTACGTAAATGACGCCATAAGAAGCGCAGCCAGATCGTCTGGAAAATGCGGGTGTTAATCTCAGCATAGCGGGACTTCTGACGATGATTACCGGCGCCAAAATCTACACCGTCACCAATGGCCCAAACCTCCGGTATATAAATACCATATTGCCACGATTGTTCGATCTCCCCCATAGGGTGGGCAAACTCTGCAAATAAATCGGGTCTCAGATGCATCGTATAGCTGATAACACCCTGAGCAAAATCCTCTCCATTGACAACATATCGAGGGTCGACGATAAATCCGCCGGTGAGTGCGAGCTCATTGTTACCGGGTGTCGTCCTGAACAAGGTGTTGGTTCCAAGCGGCAGCGCGATCTCAGTGTCCTGAAACGAGAAAACGTTGGTCATGGTCCAGCAATGCTGCCCTAAGGCATCGAAGTGACGTCCATGAGTATGTCCGGGCTCTATGCTGGCCCGTAAGAGCAGGTTGAATTGAATCCAGCGAGATTTCGGATAGCGCTGCAACACCGGCACGGCGCGTCTGAGCGCCAATGGAGCTATGTTATAGTCATCGTCCAGCGTGAGATAACATGATTCCCGATCAGTTGCCATAGGCGTATTGGGGATGATACGATTCTGGTTGCCGGCCTTGAGAAGCTGCCGATTAGTGATGCCAAATCGCGTGATGCCCATCTGCAAAGCAAATTGATGCTCCCTCTCGGCGATCTCGGGTTGGGTTGTCGTCGTTCCTATCAAAGTCCAGTGCGCGTGGTGGGGCCAGACCAACTCACGTACATGTACCAGCGTTTCAAAAATGACCTTGGGGTTGGCATTGTGGATATGTACACCAGCAGTTACCAGCGGCGTCGTTGCTGTGTTGTCATGGATTTCTCCCTCATAGGAATTGGCATCTCGTACAATCTGTGTAAAGTGTTCGATTTCACCAGCCCGCACAAGCCCTGCCAGAGGTAAAGAAGCAATCTCCTCAGGGGTGCTGTATAAAAGGATCAGATGGCGTAATCTCTCTGTGTACCCTGTAGCGATGGCACCCCATAGCTTTCTGGCCGCGCCTCGTTTTAACAAGGACAACCTTACTTTGTAGATCCACCTGTCCTGTGCCAGTATGCCGGCATTCTCGCTAATGGTTGGCGGTGCCTCATAGCCGAATAATGCGGCACGCCGTGGACCATAGGTAGCAATCCACTGTTGAGCATATAAAGAAGCTTCGTCGAAGTTGAAGTGGCCCTGGTAGCGTTCATCAAACTGCGCCATAGCGTAACGACCGCTCTGACAATCTCGTAAGGACAGAAAGGCAGCCAGGAAGAGGCGCTCCGCATAAGCCTCGACATGGTAGAACTGGTAGCGCGGATGCAGTGAACGCGATTTGACTTGCTGCAACGGCTCGCCATCGGCATGCCAGAAATAGTAATCGTGTTTGTATGCTGAATCGGCGGCTGCCCGTGCCTCCAGAAGCTGCTGCCGATACTGAGATAAGAGATCGCTCACCTGGTCAATAGTCAATCCCGACCGTTCGAGCCCCATGACAAATGTGCTCATGGCTTGCTCATACAGGTCGGCAGGATCGCCATAGGGGGGGCGGCAAGCAGCCTGGTAATGAAAATACTGCCTTTCAACTAACCCGATATGTTTTTCCGCAATGCGCATGTGCTTCTGGCATCTGACCATCCAGGCTTCATCGAAATCAATGGGTTCTACTATTTGCACTGGTTGTGCATATGCCAGAAAATGCCGAGAACCGGTCGTCAGGACTGAGATATCGACCTCATTGAGCGGGTGCGCACGCCGGTAGCCGAGCTGCAAAGCGTCGACATAGCTTCTGAAAAGCTCGCTGAACTGTTGGGCAATCTTGGGAGACAAATAAGCATCCCTCAACATCTGTAGTGACTGGTAAAACCGCCCTTCGCCGAAGAGATAAGCCAGTACTGTGCTGCGCAGCAGTTCATCCCAGTTTCCGCGCCGAAGCATCTCTTCGATATCAGCCGGCTGGATGCGCATCAGTTTGTTAAGGTTCTTGAAGGCAATCAGATCGGCTTTCTCGTATTCGCAATGCGCCTGCCGCTCACTTTCAGAGTGATGTTGTCCATTCGATCCGGAGTGGGCTATTCCTGAAAAGGAGTCGACGGTGAAGAGCCCTGTCAGACTTTGCGCCCGGCTGATGAGGGCAAGATAGGTATTCCATTCGGCCCACAGGTTGCGAAATACTGTTAAATCAGACGCCTGCCGGTTCTGCAGATAGATGTCGATTGCGTCCAGATTGGCGCGCCACACATCTGCAATATCAAAGAGCATGGTGGGCGAGATCGGCTGCATGATATTTTGGGGATCTACCACACCCCTGCTGTAGCGCAATGCTTCAGCCAGTTCGACCGCAATCAGGTATCCGTCATGATCATTCCTGCCGGCAATTTCCAGCAATGCTGCCAGGATTTGCTGGGGCGGGATAGGAGTGGCTTCAAGCGGCTGCTCTTTCCAACGATATGTATCCCGGCCCCACAGGCTGGAATAAACACGTTGAATATCCTCAACAGTCGCTTTGCCGAAGCGCTTCACGCATGTGTTTAACAGGTCGAAAGAGCTAACAAGCATGTCGGGTCACCTCGATGATGCTCTCATTTTCTTGGGTTTCACGATGAAAGATCAGCAGTCCACAACCGATAAAGCGAATATCGCATGTTACTTGCCGGCTCGAAGCTTCTTCTATCGATTTACCCAGTGCCAGAAGGGAGTCCTGGTCAAACTGCCTGATATGTGAGGAGATCGAGGTCCGATAGTCACTTTCAAATGGGACACTGATAATCAGCGTTTGAGCTGCCTTGAGCAACGCCATGATGTATTCATCCGGAGCATGGGCATCAAGGTGCTCGAGAACATGGTTGAGCACCAGCAGATCGATCGGGTGACCATTATTGAAGGATCTGAGTCTTGCCGTGTGATCGGGCGCATTGATATCAGCAAGCTGCCAGGCAACATCAACAGAATATCGGCTAACGGCTTCCATGCCGTAGACCATGTCGGTCAGCTTCAAGTCTACGCCCAAGAAGCGCGTTCTGTCCAGTACATGTCGGGGAAGAACTGATACACAAGTCGTGATGAAAAAGCCGGTACAGGTGGCTTCATCTACTACAGTCAAGTAGCCGTTGGGCTTACGGCTATAGATATCTAGAAGCTCATTGATCTCGATGGCATACAGCAGGCTGAAATGCTTGAGCAAGCTATAGCCGGGAGATTCGATAGTAGAAGATATGCTGGTCAGCGGAGGAAGTTGTTTCAGAAACTCGCTGACATAACGTGTATAAGCTGCCTGGGTGTTATCAAAGTAAGCCTGGAGCACATCACTGGTAGCAGTCGTATTCAACTTCAGCATATTAGCCCGGGTGACAATATTGAGCAAGAGGGTAAAACGATCAGGATTAGAATTACCCGGCAGTACGGGGGCAATGTCGTCCAAACCATCGAAGAGAAGAACGTTTAGCTCCTTGCGTTGATCAATAACGGTGTCACGGTCAATTGGCAGGGTGGCTCCATACCTGCTGTTGGCAATGAGTATCCAATCAGTATCATCAGGATGGCTGACCCGCAAACATTCGAAATATATACCAGATATGAGTTCCTTGGGAGATGCATGATTTTCATAGATAGCGTATAGCTGCTCCGGCAGGACAACATCGATTGCCACATTATCATGGGTGCAAATCGGCTCCTGTATCACAGGAGCATGCATGGGAGACTGTGCTGTCTGTCTGCCTATCCGGTATTTCTGGTTTCTTTTTGTGTAGGTTACCATGGTGTCGAATCTTGTTTGTCGGTGTTTGTTTCTTTACCATAACTGTCAACTTAAGGTCATTTGCTGTCTGGGTTGATGGACAACAGATTTGGCAAGCCGAGAAAAAGATCGGGATGTTTTTGAAAAGGATCAAGAAGTTTTTTTGCAATAGTACATAACATGCTATGAGCACAAGAACCCGGCAGGAACATAGCAAGTTGTGCAGTACTGCTTTTCTGTTTAAGTTGACGCTTATGCCTGATTCGCCTATTGGCTTGGTCCTATCATCCATGATGCGTCGCGTTGTCCTGGTTTCTCCTCTTTCTTTTCCTGATTACTGCCTATGCCCTGTCCATTCACCCTGTTTGGACTCTCTTACGCCAACTATCATATCGCATCGGACATATTGGCAGTGTCACTAGACTGTCAACAGACTGTCACTAGACTGTCACTAGACTGTCACAATCGTAGATATCACCCAACTTTAGACCTTTCGGGATCAGGCGGAATGGCCGGTATTGTCTTGGGAGAGGCTTCTGGTAGCTTTGTTGACAACCTGGCGCGGCGTCTTCAGCTTTACACGCATTTCTCTCTTCTCCCTGAGGGAGCAGGGATGGGGATGAGAACCGCGCAAAGACTGATCCGGAAAGCCTCTCGTCTTTTGTGTCGAAGACGAAAACAACAGCAGTAACGCAAAACTGAGTTAACCCGAAAAGTCCAGGCAGCCTTCAGTGCAGCGATAGATTCCCGCGAAAGCGGGAATGACAAGGACTGTGTACTCATGGTAAGTTTTGTGATACTGATGTTTTTCGATTGCCCGATTCTGGCGAAGGTGCGGTCTAAGCGGCTAAAGATTGAAAGACAGTTGTTGGAGTGGTCTCCGACCATCTAATAAGACGTAGGGCGCGACCTGTTGGGGAGTGCGAATGCCAATGGATCGCAGGTGGCCCAGCTCGGTTAAACGTCCCTGGCGGCGGGCCCTGATGATGGCATCGGCCCCCTTAGGCCCAATACCGGGGATACGCAGCAAATCACGCCGCTCAGCTCTCATAACATCGATAGGGCATCCGCGCAAGTGAGCGTCGGCCCAGGCCCGCTTGGGATCGACATCCAACGGCAGGTTGCCCTCACCCTGGAACGGCAGATCTTCGATCTCCCACTCATAATCCCGCAGCAAGAAGCTTGATTGATATAAACGGAGTTCGCGCAGAGCTGATGTCCGAGGCAGATTCTCGAACGGGGTATCCTCAATCGGACCAAAGGCTGAGTAATAGGCCCGCCGCAGCCGGATTTGCTGATACAGTCTCTCTGTTAACGAAAGCAACTCCAGGTCGGTATCGCCCACCGCTCCGACCACAAATTGTGTCACGGTTCCGGCGCGGACTCGCTCCGGCGAATCGGGGTCGACTTGCTGCCTGATCTGTTGTGTCCACAACAATCGATCCAACAAATCGGTTGCAAAGTTTTTGCCGGGGGCTAGAGCATCGAGACGCTCTCTGTTGGGGCCTTCCAGATTGACTGAGACTCGATCGGCAAGCTGCATGGCTCGCCTGATCTGATCGAATTCCGCGCCCGGCATCAGCTTAAGGTGTACGTATCCTGTATAAGCATACTTATGGCGGACGATCTCGATGGTATCAATGAGCTTGTCTTGCGTGGTAATACCCCCCAACTACCCCCGACGAGAGAAAGATACCATCGACTAACCTGGCCCGCTGAATCTGGTCAAAGGCCTGGGCCAGCTCGTCCGGCTTAAAGGTCACGCGATGCATCGCTTCCCGTCCGGCGCGGAACGGGCAGTAGTTGCAGCCTTTTTCACAGGCGGTGGTAATCATTGCCTTGAGTACTGGCTTCTTGCCCTTTGGTGTGCTGACCATGCTGATACAGGATAGCACGTGCTCAATATCCTGCGCGATGCGTGAACTGATAGGTAGAACTTCATGATGTGGCTGATCGCCAACACGCTCGTGGGGGTTCACATCGCCCAGTAACTTTAATTTGTCGATAGCCGTGGGAGTAAACTGAATGTTCATGACTACATTGTACACGAACATAAGTTCTCTCCGCAAGTCGTTGATCTGCCAATAGGATAGTTGCTGCATAGTATATTTTGTGGCACTATACCGTCCGGGAACTGGTAAGTTGCCACATTTGGAAAGCATTGGTTGATATATGTCTGTACCTAAACTCGAGCTGCGCAAGGTCAGTAAAGCATTTCATACAAATAGTTTGATTGTTCAGGCGCTGGCAGACGTCTCACTGGCGGTTATGCCTGGCGAGTTCCTGACGGTGATCGGACCGTCCGGCAGTGGGAAGAGCACGTTGTTCAATCTGATCACCGGTTTGCTGGAGCCTGACAGCGGCCAGATATTGCTGGACGGTGCGATCGATGCCGTGCGGGTGGGGCACTTTGGCTACATGCCCCAGCGTGATCTACTGCTGCCCTGGCGCAGTGTGCTCGACAACGTCATCATCCCCTTAGAGTTACGGGGCGTCCCCCGCCTCGATGCTCGTACCCGTGCCCGTTGGATGCTGCCAATGTTCGGCCTGGAAGATTTTGCAGGAAGCTATCCTGTCTCGCTTTCCGGCGGGATGCGACAGCGGGCTGCGCTGTTGCGAACCATTCTTGCTGAGCGTGACACGTTGCTCCTGGATGAGCCATTTGGGGCGCTTGATGCGTTAACTCGGCGTGAACTTCAGGATTGGTTATTGGGGGTCTGGGAGCAGTTCCGGCAGACGGTGGTTTTCATCACCCACGATGTCGAGGAGGCACTCTACCTGGGCGATAGGGTGGCGGTGCTCAGTGCGCGACCCGGCCGATTGGCTTACATGCTGACTGTCGACCTGCCTCGCCCACGTCGCCGCGGGATGATCGCGCTGCCGCAGTTTGGCAGGCAGATGGCGGAGTTGTTGGAGGCACTGGGAATTGAAGTCTAGTACAATTGGTCGCCAACAAACTCATAACCAAGAAGCCCTTCTCGCTCACTACCTGAGTGTTTTGTCCATAACCACAGCTATAGCCATTCTTCGGCATGGACAGAAACCACCACTCTTGCTAAAATCTGCCTGCTAATCCCCTTAATTAGTAGGAAACCAGATTACAACCAATAGAATGGCAAAACAATGACACGAGCGTTGATTACAGGTGGGGCAGGGTTTATTGGCGGGCACCTTTCTGAGGCATTGCTCGGCAAAGGTTACGAGGTCACTATCATCGACGATCTGTCGACTGGCCGCTTTGAGAACGTCGAGCGACTTACCGATAATCCCCGGTTTCGCTTCACGATCGAGACGATTGCCAATACTGCGGTGATGGATCGCCTGGTTAGTGAGTGCGATATTATCTTTCACCTGGCAGCAGCCGTGGGGGTCGATCTGATTGTCTCGCAGCCAATCCGTGTGATCGAGACAAATATTGGCGGCTCGGAGATCGTGCTGCAGACTGCCCGGCGTTACCGTCGCAAAGTGATGCTGGCATCCACTTCCGAGGTGTACGGCAAGAGCAACAGCGCTCCCTTTACCGAGAATGATGACAGTGTGTTGGGCCCGACAGTTAAGAATCGCTGGAGTTATGCCGCAACCAAGGCAGTTGATGAATTCCTGGCCCTGGCCTATCACAAAGAAGTTGGGCTGCCGGTGGTCATTTTCCGGCTCTTCAACACTGTTGGGCCGCGCCAGAGCGGCCGTTATGGCATGGTGATTCCGCGTTTTGTGCAGGCGGCATTAAAAGGCGAGCCAATCCGTGTATTTGGCGATGGAAAGCAGACGCGCTGTTTTGGAAATGTCAGCGATTCGGTGCGGGCCATTGTGGGGCTCTCGGAGTGCAATGATGCCATCGGGCAGGTGTTCAATGTTGGAACACAGGAAGAGGTCACCATTCTTGAGCTGGCAGAGCGTGTGAAGGCGCGTACCGGCAGCAGCTCAACCATCGAGATCATTCCATATAGCGAGGCTTACGAAGAAGGCTTCGAGGACATGCGCCGCCGTATACCGAACACGAGCAAGATCAGACAGTTGATTGGATGGCAGCCGGAAAAGACGCTGGACCAAACGCTAGACGAGGTAATTGCCTACTTCCGGTAACCGCATTGACTGGCCTGATATGGAACGTCTCATATCATCTTATACTAGAAAGATTTTTACATGAGCAAACAGACATTGCTGGAAAAGATCGAGCGACGCGAAGCTGTGATCGGGCTGATTGGCTTGGGATATGTGGGGTTACCGTTGGCGGTCGAGTTCGGGAAAGAGGGTTACCGCGTGATCGGCGTCGACATCATCGAAGAGAAGGTCGATCAGATCAATGCTGGGAAAAGCTACATACCCGATGTTGCCGCTCAGGATATTGCCGACCTGGTTGCCCAGGGCAAGCTGTCGGCTACGACGGATTATTCCGTCTTGCAGAACGTCGACGCGATCAGCATCTGTGTCCCGACGCCGCTCTCTAAAACCAAAGACCCGGATGTGAGCTACGTTGTTGCAGCCACCGATGAGATCGTGAAGTATTGCCATAAAGATCTGCTGATTGTCCTGGAAAGCACGACTTATCCGGGTACAACCGACGAGTTGATCATGCCTCGTGTCGAGGCATGTGGGTTTACGATTGGTGAAGACGTATTTATCTGCTTCTCGCCCGAGCGCATCGATCCCGGCAATCAGCAGTATGGTGTTCGCAATACTCCCAAGGTAATTGGTGGTGCAACACCGGCCTGTATCGAGATAGCTTATGCATTGTACAGCAAGCCAATCGATCAAGTGGTCAAAGTCTCTTCGACACGCGCTGCCGAGATGGTCAAGCTGCTCGAGAACACCTTCCGGTTGGTCAACATTGGCCTGGTCAACGAGATGGCAGTGATGTGTGACAAACTGGGTGTCAATGTCTGGGAAGTGATTGAGGCCGCCGGCACTAAGCCATTTGGATTCATGACCTTCTACCCTGGGCCTGGCCTGGGCGGGCATTGTATTCCCATCGATCCACTATACTTGAGCTGGAAGCTTAAAGCTGTTAACTATAACGCGCGTTTCATCGAGATGGCCTCAGCGATCAATAGTGAAATGCCTCTCTACGTCGTCGGCAAGGTCATCGATGCACTGAACGACGTACAAAAGTCCGTCAAGGGCTCGAACATTCTGGTGCTGGGGGTGGCGTACAAGCGGGACATCGACGATCTGCGGGAAAGCCCAGCGTTAGATGTGATCCATCTACTCCAGGAACGTGGCGCGGCTGTTGCCTATCACGATCCTTTTGTTGCCGATTTGGGACACGAGGGGCTGGCCATGAAGACGGTTGACCTGACGCCGGCAACGCTTGCAGAGATGGATTGCGTGGTCGTTATTACCGATCATTCACAATATGACTGGGAGATGATTGCCGGAAATGCGCGTATCGTTGTCGACTCGCGCAATGCGTTGAAGGATATCGAGTCTCCGAAAGCAAAGATAGTGCGGTTGTAAGTTCCGGACTTTGATGCAGTTGGCTCAGATTGAGGGTGTCTCTATACGGAGACACCCTCTTGTTTTTTGGGATACTTATCGGGAGATTACTTGTAACGATTCCGGCAAAACCCAGAACTCACTGTCATCCGGCAGCTTAATACGTTCGCGGGTTGTTGCGTTATATATCCCGATACGTATCTGATAGCAATCTGGAGGGGTGTCACCCGGGATCAAGATGGCATAGCGATCGGTTAAGATTTCCCCTGGCGCCCAGCTGGTTGTTGGGCGCGTGCCGCTGAGGGGAATTCTATCTTGTTGAACCACGATCGTTCCTTCAGCATCATAGATATGTACAAAGATCGTCAGGCTCGTGCTGATATCCGTCTCAGTTTGCCAGTATAGTGTTAACTCCAATCCATCACCCTGGGCTGCATCTTGGTCAGGAAAGTCGTAACCCAAGAGATGAATACCGTTTTCCCAAGCGACATCCGAGGCTGTATTCATCTGAGGGCTCTGAAAGTCGCGTGGTGGGGTACTGACAGCCATCTTTCCCATCTCGATTCGCGCCCCAATTGCTTCGTTCTCATCGAATAATTGTAGTGCTATCGTGTAATCACCCGCCTCCAGTCGGCCGGGGATGTATAGAGGATGGAGCCCCTTCCAGATGTCTTCAGATTCCCATTGATCGGTTGGATAGTTAACTGCTAACGATGTGGATGGTGTGGCAGCTGCGACTTGCTCATCCTTGCCGAGCCATAGAATCTGGAAATTATGCGCATCCTTGGGGCGCGACTGGGCTTGCCAGTACGCCATAAAGATAAATAACTGTCCAACTTCGGCGGTATCCGGCAGCTTGTTAGCTGCTACCAGACGGATATCATCCGTCAACTGAGCATCCAGACGGCCAAGTGAGCGATCGGCTTCCAGCCTCAAATCATCGACATGGGATACCCGTTCCGGCCGCTCGATCACCAGCTCGCCAATCGGCACTGTTACGCCTAAGGGAGTTCCTTGTTTGTCGAAGGCATCCAGAGCCTGATCGTTGGTATACCAGAACAAACTGGCATCGAGGGTGTACGACCCGGGTGGCGTTCCGGGAGGGATGGTTACATCAAGATAGTCAGGAACATGGAATCCTGATATCCAGTAGCTGGTAGGCCATCCGCCAGGATAAACAGAATCGGTTTGAGCGATAATCGTACCCTCACTATCGCGTAAATAGATAACAGTGCTGTAATCCTCCTCGATCTCGCCGTGAGAGAGCTGCCAGTAAAGAGTAAGCTGCGTTGTTTGGCCGGGTGTCAGGTGAAAAGATTGGATATCATAGCCGAGCAGATCGATCTTTCTCTCAAAATTTGCCTGGATAGGGATCTGTAGCCCGGCTTCAATGCCATTGACGAAGCGGGCTTGCTTAATCGGCGTTTGGATGTTGTCGATCAGAAGCGACTTGCTTATGAACAGCATCACACCAATCGATATTGCTGTAAGCACAATCCACTGTGTTGAAGATGTTGGAATGAGATCTATTTCCGAGGTATGGGAATCGGCTGGTTGCCATATTGGTCCAGCAAATAACAGGATAGCCATCAGGAACAACAAGAAAACGCCACTGGTGATTGTAGCGCCAAGTCTTAGGGGGGTTGAGCCAAATCCGATTTCGATGGTGTGTTCTCCTTCCGGAACCCGGATGCCGATGAAGCCGCTAGGCTGGGTAGGAAAGAGGTCGACCGGCTCACCGTCCATTTTTGCCCACCAACCAGGGAAATACAACCAGTCGAAGGTGAGGGTAGTCGCTTCTTTTGCGGAAAAGGTTAGTTGCCCTCCAGTATACCTCCAGTTTGCTTGCTTAACGGTTATAACCCTTGGTAAAGGCTGTAGTCGGGGAATGATATCATATTGGGCGTATAGTCCTTCCAGTCGCTTGGAATCGGGAATTTGGACAACCCAGCGTGGCAGAAAATCTCCGTAGGCAACACCTGAAAGCTCTTCTGTCTGGCGCTCATAGTTGTGCATTTCTATGACATTGGAAGCTAGAGGCCCAGGAAGGTATTGTCGGTATAACCAGGGCATTCCATAAAGAGTGATGCTTGCCATAGACACAATAAGCCAGATAATCTGCCCCAATCGCCAAGGGATGCGCCGGGCTACAGCCATTATTCCCAAACCGGTCAATAGCGCAAGCAGGATGCTGGCCAGACCAAGCCAGCGCCAGGGTAATTGAAAATTTTTGATTAAAGGTATGTGTAGCCAAAGCCAGGCCGACTCTTTAGTCATCATAAACACGGTGAATACAACCACCAATCCTGCGATGACTATCCGGCCTCGTAGTTTTCGCCAGAGACCATCGGACTGTTTTTCCCAATAACTCATAAACCCAATCCCTATGAGGCCAAGAATGATTGACGGCCATCCCAGCGTTCTTTGGACGGGCACGGTGAGGCGCGTTAGATCGGCGGTAGCAGGCCAGTCGAGTGTTTGTGCTAATGTCTGAAAATGCATGCCGAATTGAGGACTGTCAGGCGGTGCTATGACACCCAGTGCTATCCGGCCAATCTGTACATCATTGGCTTCCATTAGAGCAGGAAGCCAATAAAATGCTGTGAGGCCTGCCGCAAGAACGCCAATCATCAGTAACCGGATAAAGACTCGGGGGGGATTATGGGCTGTCCACCACAAATAGAGGCTGTAGACCACCAGTATGGTTGTACTAACCAGAGCAGTAATATTATGGAGCAGGACAATCAAGGCGTAGAAGAGAACTGCGAGTACAAAATCACGCCGTTGCCCTTGCCATGCTGTTTGCTGAAATGCCCATATTACCCAGGGTATAAACATCAATGCCGCATACTCGGCCAGCGCAAAACGATGGATCATATTATAGAGCATATAGGGAGCATAGATCATGGCTGTTGCTGTCCCGATGCCGGCGATAGCCCCCCCCCATGATTTTCCCAGAGTGTATGCTCCTAATGCTCCCATAAAGGTATAAAAAATCAGGCTGGCGAGTAGCGCGTCAAGAAAAGATAAACCTAGAAGATGAAAAAACTCGGCAGGATAGAGGGAGACTGGAGAATAAAAATTGAAGGGGGGAGATCCGTAACCAAAGACTGTTGCAGGAGAATAGCGTGGCCAGATCTGGCCATGCCTGATGTTGTCATCCAGGGTGATGAGCCGATGAAGATGAGCAATTCCATCATCAGTGGCGGGCATTGCGCCAAACATAAGTGGGTGAACGACCGTCAGTATCATACTGGCACATATAGCGATTGGCCACAATCGTTGAACCCAATGATGAGCTGTTAGCTGTGACCACCAGGCACCAGCCACCTGCATTGATCTCGTTAAAAGATTCATCAAAGACATTCTTTCAATCATGTTGTTTTTATCCATTGAGCAGAGCGCACCGGGATAGTATAATCTTGCCTATGCAATGCTCACAACTTCCTTTTTCTCGTTTATATGGTGTGATGAAGCGAATTGGCCTGGTCGGCATTGTGGCGATGTGTATAATGATGAATGCTTGTACGCGCCCGCAGCCCCAGATCCCTGTTCCGATACCAACTGTTGCCATTCAACCAGCCGAATCATCAACACCTGTACCAGTGATTACATCCATTCCCAGGCCCACCCTGACACCGTCTCACACGCCTATGGTGACATATACCGCAACGCCAACCATTGAGCCGATACCGTCGAAGCCACCGACAGAGACTCTTCCACCTTCCCTGACGCCTACACTAACGCCAACGTATCTGCTGACAGGTACACCGGTCGCGCCTATTGCCGGCTGCAACGGGATCCCGGCCAGCGCAAATTTGCTGAGCAATGGCAGTTTTGAGGGTAGGCAGCAGCCTCAGGAGTTTGTGAGCATCAACGTGCCGGATGGGTGGATTGCCTTTTGGATGCCGGTCGGAACACCGCTGGCCTACGATCCACAAAACAGCAGTGGCTACCAGTTGCCTGAAATGACGGTCATCCCATCACATTCTCCGTACAACAATCCCCCTCGTGTTTTTGAAGGCGCGCAGGCGCTCAGAATGATGGGGAATGGCAGTGTCTTCGATGCTGGTGTCATGCAGCAGGTAACAGTAACCCCAGGCGAGAGTTTTTGTCTGTCAGGTCAGGGTCATGCCTGGAGTAGTTTCCGTGGCGATGACCCGTTTCACTCTACCCTTCTTTCTTCTGACGATCGGCGCAATGCCAATTTCCGTCTGGGAATCGATCCTTCAGGTGGAACCGATCCATGGGCATCCTCGGTGATATGGGGCTCGACGGCCAATTTATACGATGAATACCAGCCTCTTTCACCGGTCCAGACCCAGTCTAAGGGCGAGACAGTCACCGTTTTTGTCCGTGGAACGGTCCTGTGGCGTTTTGCACACAACGAACTGTTCTTTGACGAAATCGTGTTGGCACGATTCGTGCAGTAATAAATTGTTCTTCTCGTACAGGAAAGTGCAAAACGGGGGGTTGCAGTGTCACTTTGAACGGGGCTGCCTGAATGGGATCGTCGAAGTGCGGGCCTGAGCTTGTATGGTATATTAAGGACATTTCAACAGACCCCGGAAAAGCAAAACCGGAAACGACGACCCTCGAACATGACGGTTCTTGGGTATCGACCCTAATCCAACCCCTGTTTTTTAAGACGATACCATTAGACTTTATCGGCAATAGGCGTGCTATGCGTAAAACCCGGCTGGTGTTGTGCGTCACTCAGTTACTTCCAATAAAGTCTATTGTCATGATTGGTTAAGAGACGGCTGGACTGTTCCATTTCCTCTCTGTACCACGTTGAACAGTTCTGTTACCGCCTCACATTTATCTGCCATCCATAAGCGTCAACTTAAGCAAAAAACTTCTTGCTCTTTTTTCGAAAACATCATGCTCTTTTTCAAAAACATCAATATCTTTTTCTTGACTTACCAAATCTGTTATCGATCAACAACGACGGAAAACAACCTTAAGTTGACAGGTATGATCTGCCATCATTCCGTTGTCGGATAAAGATGAGATTCTTCACTGCGTTGAATGGACATTATCGCTGTTATAATAGAGCCAACCAGGAAATCAACTTAATATGTTTGTTCATCCTGGTTGTGTATCCCGGTCATACAACAGTGACCGGACAGTGTGCTTTCATGTTTCCCCAACACTAGAAGGATGTTTCGCTTATGAATCTACAAGTCTTTAATCGTCTCTCACGAGAAAAAGAGGCATTCCAGCCGCTTGTCGAAGGACAGGTTAAGATGTACGTCTGCGGCCCGACCGTCTATGACCATGCCCACCTGGGCCATGCTAAGACCTATGTTGCTTTTGACGTCATCGTCCGTTACCTGCGCTATGCCGGCTACCAGGTGCGTTACGTACAGAACATCACCGATGTCGGCCACCTGCTCGATACCGGTGAGGATCGCATTCTCAAGAAGGCCGGGGCATTGAGCATCGAGCCCATGGCGGTTGTTGAAACATATACCCGCTCGTACTTCGATGACATGGATGCGCTGGGAGTTGTCCGTCCGGATATCTCACCCCGGGCAAGCGGACACGTCCCCGAGCAAATCGCCATGACCCAGTCGCTCATCAAGAAGAAACATGCCTACGTAACTTCGAGTGGCGATGTCTACTTTGACGTCACCTCTTTCCCGGAATACGGAAAGCTTTCCGGCCAGAACCTGGATGAGCTGATCGGTGGAATGCGGGTCGAGGTTGCTAAAGGCAAGCGCCACTCAGCCGATTTTGCACTGTGGCGTCACGCTGAGCCGGAGCACCTGATGCAGTGGGATAGTCCATGGGGACGCGGATTCCCGGGATGGCACATCGAGTGCTCGGCCATGTCCGCGCGGTACCTGGGTGAGACCTTCGATATTCACGGTGGAGGATTAGAAAATCGATTTCCGCATAACGAGTGCGAGATCGCCCAATCCGAGGCATTGAACGGCAAGCCCTTTGCACGCTACTGGCTGTTGACCGGATCGCTGACCGTCGATGGCGTCAAGATGAGCAAAAGTCTGGGCAATTTTGTGACGATCAAAGACGCGCTGAAGACTTATCGACCGGAAGCGTTGCGACTGTTTATCCTGTCGAGCCACTATTCCAGCCCGGTCGACTACAGCAAGGCCGCGCTTGAAGCAGCCCAGAGCGGCTGGGAGCGCCTGATGGGAGCTGTCCGGCTGACGCGGTATATGCTCCAGGACGCGCCGGATGGCGATGCTGCTGCCGGGTTCGAAATGGTGCTGGATGAGCACAAGACACGCTTCATGACTGCCATGGACGATGACTTCAATGCGCCGGCAGCGTTGGGCGTGTTATACGATCTGAACCGCGAAGTCAATACACTGCTGAACAGCGGCGAGGCTGTCGGTCGTCCTATCCTGGATGCCATCGAGCAGGCGTATCTCGAATTAGGTGGTGGTATCTTGGGCATCATCCCGGCAGAGGTGAACGAGACCGGCATGGATTCTGCTCGACAGGATGGTCTGATCCAGATCCTGATCGAGATGAGAAACGAGGCGCGTGCTCATAAGGATTTTGCTGCAGCCGATAACATCCGCACCCGCCTGGCCGATTTGGGTGTCATGCTGGAAGATCGCCCGGATGGGACAGTGTACAAGGTTCAATAAGGGGGCGAGGCAGCTATGATCGACTACCCATAGCAGCCTTTTGATATTCAATGAAAACTGAGATTCTGTATGGCCGCCGCGCGGTAACTGAGACGATCCGTGCCGGGCGGCGGAAAATCCACCGTTTGGTACTCTCTGAGAAGATCGATGAGACAGAATCGGTGCAGCGGATCATCTCACAGGCACGCCGATGTGGTCTTGAGGTCAAATCTGCCCGTCATGACTGGCTCGATGCTCAAACCCGCGGCGCGAACCACCAGGGCTTCTTGCTGGAGTGCGGCCCCTATCAGTATGTCGAGCTTCAGGATATTTTGGATGTTGCTTCCGACCGTGGCGAGCCCCCCCTCCTTCTGCTGCTCGATCTTCTTCAAGATGTCCAGAATGTCGGGACACTGCTGCGCACAGCCGAGGCAGTCGGTGTTCATGGCGTTATCTTACAGGAGCGTCGCGCAGCCGGGATCACGCCTGCGGTTGTCAATGCCTCGTCGGGAGCCGTCGAGCATTTGCGTATCGCCCAGGTGACCAACCTGGTGCAATCAATGAAGACACTCAAACAGATCGATGTCTGGCTGGCCGGGCTGGATGTGGGTAAAGATGCCGTTCGCTACGATCAATCCAACCTGCGTGGCGCGCTGGGGCTGGTGGTCGGCAGCGAAGGAGAGGGGCTACGTCGCCTGGTGCGCGAGACCTGCGATTTTATCATCGGCCTGCCTATGCGTGGGCAGATCGACAGCCTGAATGCAGCAGTTGCCGGGAGCGTAGCGCTCTATGCAGCATGGCAGGCAAGAGGATTCGATCAAGGCTGAGTATGTCATTCTTAGAATCTATCACCCATTGCTCACTGCTCATCACTCATGAATTACATCTATTTTTAAGGAGATTTATCCTATGGATCCACGTGCCGATAAAGTTGCCGAAGTCATGGTCAACTACTCAGTAGAGGTACAACCAAACGATCTGGTTTTGATCCGAATACTCGATCCTCTGGCCGAGCCATTGGCTTTGGAAGTTGAAAAACATGTCTTGAAAGCGGGGGGGCATCCGATGTTTCTGATGGCGCCTTCGCGGTCAGGCGAGATATTCTTCAAATATGCCGGCGACGAGCAGCTTGATTGGGTCAACCCGATGCACACATGGCTCTGGGAGAAGGTCGATGTGATGATCAGCCTTCTTGCCGACGCGAACACCAAAGAAATGTCTAACGTTGATCCGGCTCGCCTGTCTCGAGTACAAAAAGCGCGGGCACCCCTCTCCAAAATCTTCATGAAGCGCCAGGCTGCGGGGAATCTCCGTTGGACGCTGACGCAGTATCCCACACAAGCAGCTGCTCAAGACGCCGAGATGAGTCTTTCCGAGTACGAGGATTTTGTCTATGGAGCTTGTATGGTTCATCTCAAAGATCCGGTTGTCTACTGGCGAAAGATATCGGCCGAACAAGAGCGGCTGGTCCAATGGCTCGACGGCAAAAACAAGGTCGAAGTCAAAGGGGAGCATGTCGATTTAACGCTCTCTATCACAGGACGGAAATTCATCAATGCTGACGGCAAGAAGAACTTTCCGGATGGCGAGATCTTCACCGGGCCGGTTGAAGACTCGGTCAATGGATGGGCCAAATTTACCTACCCGGCGATCTACAATGGACGCGAGGTAGACAGCGTCGAGCTAACATTCGAGAAGGGCAAGGTCGTCAAGGCGACCGCTGATAAAGGCGAAGATTTCTTGAATGCCACTCTCGACACCGATTCCGGAGCGCGATATTTGGGTGAGTTTGCAGTTGGCACCAATGCCGGCATCAAACAGTTCACGCGCAACATCTTATTCGATGAGAAGATGGGAGGGACAATCCATATGGCAGTTGGCGCCAGCTACCCTGACACCGGTGGCAAGAACGAGTCGGCTGTCCATTGGGATATGATCTGCGATATGCGTTCCGGAGGCGAGATCTACGTCGATGGGGAGTTGTTCTACAAAAATGGGAAGTTTCAGATATGAAACGTTTTCTGCATTCAGAAACCATTCAACCGAAATGGTGGATTTCGCTCGTGTCGATGGCCTGCCTGACGCTCTGGGGATGTGGCTTGGGGGCTGCTGTGAGTCGCACCGAAGAATCGACGATGGCGGCTCCAGGATCGGACAAATTTACCCTCGTTAGGCTCGAACCATCAGATGGCTACCTTGGCGATCTCTTGAAAGTCGAGGCACAAAAAGCCCAGGAAGCGAAACAAACTCCCTACGTCGAGTTTGATGCCGATTGGTGTCCACCTTGCCGGGCCTTGAGCGTCAGTCTGAGTGATGAGCGCATGATCGATGCATTTGAGGGAACATATATCATCCGTCTGGACTTCGATCAGTGGGAAAGCGCGCTTCCCAAAGCAGACTTCTACGTAGCCGGGATTCCGGCCTTCTTTGAGATCGATGCAGAAGGGAAACCCACCGGGCGTACCATCACAGGCGCTGCCTGGGGAGAGGATATTCCCGAAAACATGGCGCCGCCTCTCAAGGCGTTCTTCCGCGGTGAAGATGCCGATTAAGAGTCCATGGCACACATTCGAACAGCCGATACGACTGATATCTCTTTGCTGTCCGGTCTCATTCGTGCCTCGTTTCGAGAGGTGGCTGTGCGATTTGGCCTGACACCTGACAACTGTCCCGCACATCCATCGAACTGTGCTGACGAGTGGATTGAGCGAGATATGGCCAGAGGAGTGGTCTACTATATCTCAGAGGATGATGGCGCCCCGACAGGGTGTGTCGCGTTGGAAAAGGCCGGCGATGATCTGTGCTATCTTGAGCGGCTGGCCGTTTTGCCGGAATGCAGACACAAAGGCATCGGCAAAGTGTTAGGGATGTGAAAATAATTAAACCTTCCGACAGGTAGCTGGAGCAATATCGATGAACCACTTACCCAGACCTGGGCTGTTTCA
>JAFGLD010000188.1 GCA_016928235.1 Anaerolineae bacterium
AACTGTATGAAAACATCGTCAGAAGTCCCCATTGATAGACATGGTTGATCCGTGTAATCCTTTTATCCGAACTCGCTTGACAATGAGTACAGACCTTGCGTATTCGCTCAGTTTCATACCCGTCAGTATACCATAAAATATCAAAAGGGAATATAATGACACAAATCAAACTCGCATTGATGGTGCCATTTCAAGCAGACAAACGAAGGTTTTGGCCGGCTGCCTGCGCCGGCTATTTGCTATTGGCCGGGACGAGTCTCGTACCGTAGACGCTGAAGGAAGGCTGCCGATCGCAACCGTCGCTCAAGATGGTAGGTGAGTGTGTCATGAAGCAATCGCTCAGCTTCCAGACAAACAGCGCTGCTGAGATTGAGCTGCTCGACCGTCTCGAAGGAGTGTGTTTGCAGATAACGGAGGACTTTCAGTTGGCCCAGTGCCAGCGGCCGAGTGCGAGAGTGGTTAGGGCCGCAATCCGGGCAAATGACCCCGCCAAGCTGTGGACTGTAAAACTGATCGCGCGGCTGGATTTTTTCCCCACCGACCACACATTCAAACAATTGAGGGCGATACCCGACTGCGTCGAGCAGGCGCAGCTCATAATAACGGGCCGTACGCTGGAGATCGCTGGTCTTGCAGAGCCAGGTCAGGCCGCTGATCAACAAATTGTAAAGCCTGTCGTTCTCGTCAGCTTCCTCGGTAAAGGCATCGAGCAGCTCGACGAAGTGGGCGGCATAGACGGTATGTTCCAGGTCACCGCGCAGCGCGAGAAACGGCTCGACGGTCTGTACCTGGGTAATCACATCGAGCGTCCGGCCTTGCGACAGGAGCAAATCGGCCTGCATAAACAGCTCGAGGTGTCCGGCCTTGCGACTGGCCGGCTTACGCACGCCTTTGGCAACGGCTTTGATCTTGCCGTAGCCGCGCGCGTAGAGCGTCAGGATCCGATCGGCCTCGCCAAGGTCGTGACGCCGCAGTACAACCGCCTCGATGCGATAGACATGTTCGGAAGCTGGCACCCATTATCCTTTGGGAACAATCGCTGTGGCTGGCTTTACGAAACAGATATTCATGACTTGTACTGTGATGTAGATCTGTTCGCCCTCTACTCGAATCCGGTAAAGATCCAATATGCATCCTGCTGTTTGATCCAGGACTTGTTTGTACCGAGCATCGTTGGGACGGGGAAATGTGATGGCACTAGAAAAGCTTCTGTGCTCGGTAAACCCGGCTTTTTCAAACAAATCAACCAGGACGGATTTGCGATAGTAGCGTACGTGACCATCATCTCGCAGAGCGGCAAATCGATTGACAAAATCGACTTCATCGGCAGGATCTGCCATTGGGTCAGCAATCACACAGAAACCGCCAGGCTCAAGAACGCGGTAGATTTCACGCGCTGCCAGATCAGGTAACGGAAAATGATGAAAGGCATAACGGCTCATCGCGCCACGGAACAAGTTATCCGAAAACGGATAGCATATACCGTCGAAGGTGGCAAACACGAGATTCTTCTCATCGTTTTCCTGAGCCTTACGGGTATTGGCTTCAATGACCTCCTCAACAATATCGATGCCGGTTACCAATACCTCCGGATGCCGGTGTGCCACCTCAAAAGCGATATAGCCATTCCCCGTGCCGATATCCAGATAACGCTGACCGGGAACCATTTCACAGAGATCGAGAATGTTAGCCAGGTGCTCAGCATCAGAGATCAGTTGAGAATATACCGGATTCAGCCATGATTTGCTGAAGCCTTCCCTGGCTTTTTTGACAACTTCTTGGGTGTCATGATGGTTGTTGCACAAAATACACTCCACGAAGGAGGCTGTCTGGAGCCCTGTCAGCTTTTCTCGTCGTCCAGACTCTCGAGTGGCCAGAGCTGCTCGCACTGTTCGGGTGTGAATGAAGGTGAACAGGCACTCAGATATCTCAGCACCGTGCTACCGGTGTTCTCCAACCCATGCTTGGCGAAAGATGAGAAGAAAATACAATCGCCGGACCGGACAGGCTGCTGCTCGCCGTCGACTGTCATGACGCCGGAGCCTTCCAGGATGTAATACATCTGCTCCGGCTCATGGGAGTGAATATGTTGCACACCGCCGGGCTCCATCTCTACCAGAGTAATGGCAAGATGATCGGAATCGCATGTCCGCTTCGAGATCAGTAAATAGGAAACAATATTGTCACGCATGTAGCGTGGGGCGGAATTCCTTCTGACGACATTCATGACTCGAACTTTTCCTTTGATGATGCGGGCTCATCTTCACCCCCACCGGCATCATCACCGGGCGAGAGGCGCGTCACCCGCACTTTACGAATACGCTGATCGATAATTTCAGCTACTTGCAAGCGCGCTTGATCTGTTTCGACGATTTCTCCGACAATCGGAACTTTGCCGAGCTGACCATAGATGAACCCGCCCAGCGTATCAGCCAGCTCGTCCGGTAAGCTCACGTTGACAATATGGTTGACATTGTCCAACCCAACCCGCGCATCGAAGATATATTCGCCGTCACCAACCAGCTTGTAAGGGGCTTCTTCGGCCAGGTCATACTCATCCAAAATTTCGCCGACGATCTCTTCCACAATATCTTCGATCGTTACCAATCCGGCAGTCCCGCCATACTCATCGATGACGATTGTCATGTGGACTTTGGCGCTTTGCAGCTCCCGGAGGAGATCGAGAACACCCTTGGTCTCAGGGACAAAAGAGGCAGGTCTCAGCAGCGTTTTGAGCTCAACTTTGTCTTTTTCTTCGTCCGGCACAGTCAGGAGGTCTTTGGCATAGAGCAACCCTTTGACGTGATCGAGCGACTCCTCATAGACTGGGATGCGGGAATGTCCTGCTTTGGTGATCACCTCGATGGCTTGATCGAGCGGGGTGTTGATATCGAGAGCGACGATGTCGATGCGAGGCAGCATAATCTCGCGCGCCAGTGTCTCATCGAGCCGGAAGATCGAGTAGATCATCTCCTTCTCTTCCTGCTCAATAGCACCTTCCTCCTCGCCGGCATCGACCAGAGTCATGATCTCTTCTTCCGTCACAAAAGCGCCATCAGTGCCGCTGCCTTGAGGAGAAGCCATTCCTCTTCGCGCTTTGGCGCTGATGAAAACCAGTGGAGACAGCAACGAGATCACCAGTTTGGCAGGGCCGGCCAATACCATAGCCCAATATTCGGCATTGCTTTGCACCAGCGCCGTGGGAATGACCTCGATCAGCAGGAAGATCAGAAAAGCGATAACCGGGATGACGATCAGATAAGCCAGCAATGTGCTGACAGCCGCGAGGCCGGGTATCCAAGACGAAATCAGAGAGGCTAACGGCGCCAGGAAAACGATGATCAATAGTCCGGCTGTCAGAAAATGCGTCAGGAAACCGGCTAGTTGAAAGGTGGCCAGCACGCGCGTAGAGTCTTCGGCGACCTCAAGCACGCGGCGGGCCCGTCGGTCGCCACGATCACTTTGTTCGCGCAGCAGATGTCGGCGGGCGTTGATCAGGGCAGTCTGTGACGTGGCAAAAAAGGTGCCTAGAAATAACAGTATAACGAGTCCGATCAGACCTGGTAATGGGGGTTCCAAAGACTATCCTTCCTGTTTCTTGTCAGATGCCGAATTGGGCAAGTGCGCGGGCACGCCATAGACCAATGTGCCCGGTGGAACGTCATGGGTAACCACCGAACCTGCGCCAGTACGCGCCTCATCACCCAGGGTTACCGGAGCAACCAACATCGTGTCGCTGCCAATAAAAACGTGTTGGCCGACAATAGTTTTATGTTTGTTGCGTCCATCGTAATTGCAGGTGATCGTGCCTGCCCCGATGTTTGATTCTTCACCAACGTCAGCGTCGCCAAGATAACTAAAGTGTCCCATCTTGACGCCGCGACGCAGACGGCTGTTTTTGATCTCGCCAAAATTGCCCATGTGGACATGACTCTCCAGGTAGGCACCCTTGCGCAGATGTCCAAACGGGCCCATGTCGACATCGTCTTCCATCGTCGCCGATTCGAGAAACGATGCTGTGACTACGCACCTGTCACCAATCGTCGAGTCCTCGATGACGGTATTAGGGCCAATCGTACATTCCTGACCGATAACGGTGGACCCTCGGAGGTGGGTATTGGGCAAAATGATGCTATCCTGGCCCACCTGTACGGTCGGTTCGATGTAAGTAGCAGCCGGATCGATGATGGTAACGCCTGAAAGCATCAACTGCTCATTGACGCGATGGCGGAGCATTGTCTCAGCCTCGGCCAGATGCACGCGCGTGTTAATCCCCAATGCCTCATCGGGATCGTCCATTGGGATAGCCTTGATGGTCGCTTTCTCGCCGACGGCTATCGCACCCAGGTCGGTCAGGTAATATTCACCTTTGGGTGAAAGAGGAAGCTGATCGAGACGGCTCCACAGCCAGTCCGCGTCAAAGCAATAAACACCGGGATTGACTTCGCGGATGGCGAGCTGTTCAGGGGTGGCCTGTACCTCCTCGACAATCGCGCAAAAGTCTCCCTGTGTGTCGCGAACGATGCGCCCAAAACCGCGGGTGTTTTCCGTGACAACCGTCAACATGCTAAATGGGCCGCTGTTGCTTTGTTGAGCTTCGTACAGCTTGTGCAGCGTACTCGCTTGCAACAAGGGCATATCGGCATAAAACACGATGACATATTGGCCCTGTCCTGCCAGCAGGTCGCGAGCCTGAAGCACGGCGTGGCCGGTACCCAACTGCTCCGGTTGTTCAACAAAACGAGCCGCCTCGCCGACGGCCTGTTTGACGGCATCGCCGCCATGTCCAATCACCAGTACGGGAGATCGCTGACATACCGAAGTCGCCTCCTGGACACTGTACAGTACCAGTGGCTTACCTGCCAGGGGGTGGAGCACTTTAGGCAGGCGAGACTTCATACGCGTGCCCTGACCGGCAGCAAGAATTACAATATCCAAAGACAAAATGGCCTCCATGGTGAGAACACAAAATACGCCGGAGACGGCGTTTCAGAATCAAGCTTCGATGGGGTGGAACCTGAGGGAGGTTCTTCTAAACTACTCACAGGGAAATATCTGATCGGAAAAGTTTGATGTGCGTTTTATCCAACATTGGGGATGACTATAATACGAGCAAGCCAGATTCGCAAGCTATCCAACATCTGAATAGGAATGACCGGTAAATTCATGTACCCCAGTCGCGTATATACAAAAAATCATAGCCAATCGTGCGCTGAGAAAGCTTGGCAATGACCGGCGCGTGTCGCTTGTAGTGGGTTTTCCTGACGGTACTCCAGACCTTTTCCACAAACTCGTGTGGAAACCCTGCCCCGATCGCCTCTTCGGGAGCATAGCGCCGATCGACCAGTAGATACAGCAGCTGATCGACATCATCATAGGTATAGCCAAGCTCGCCCTCGTCGGTCTGCCCCGGCCACAGATCAGCGGATGGCGGCTTGGCGACAATGACCTCCGGCACACCAACAGTCCGCGCCAACTGGCGTACCTGGTTTTTGTACAGATCTCCGATCGGCTGAATGGCTGCCGCGCTGTCGCCAAACAGCGTGGTATATCCCAACAGGCTCTCCGTCTTGTTGCTGGTACCAACTACGAGACCATCGAAAGCTGCCGACTGATCGTAGACGGTGAGCATGCGCTGGCGGGCCATCACGTTACCGGCTCGCAGCGGGGGCATATCCGGATATCGCTCGAAGAGGGGGGTGACCATGGGGGTGATCTCGATGGTCTCGTGCCGGATGCCGAGCGCATGGACGACCATCTCGGCGTGATCCAGGCTCTCTTGCGAGGATGTTACATAGGGCATCCTCACGGCGAGGACGTTTTCCGGCCCCAACGCATCGGCCGTCAGGTAAGCTGATAACGCTGAATCGACACCGCCCGAGAGGGCGATGACGGCTCGCCTGAACCCGGCGCGCGTGACCTCGTCGTGGATAAACCGGGTGAGCAGCCGTTGGGCGAGATCGGTATTGATGGTAAGACTTTCAAGGAAATTGGTCATCGACATCACGTGCTCCTACCGTGGGCCCCGGTTGGCTTTGCCCGATGCACTGAGAATGCGGCTCAGGGTCTGGGATGTCAGCTCAACGCGCTCATCCCGTAATAGTGGCAGCCGGGCGCGCGTCCGGCGCAGCTGATCTGTGTCGATGGTCGCCACGAGCAGTGTTTCTTCAAAGTAGGGCGCCTGAGCAACCTGATTACCGTCCGGATCGCAGACGGCCGAGCCGCCCCAGAAGTTGAAGCCGTCCTCGAAGCCGACGCGGTTTGTGTGGACGATGAAGGAAGTAAACAGGCAAGCATAAGCCTGTATAACACTCTCGACCCAGCGTGTGCTCGACAAGCGATCGCCCTCATCTAACCCCCGGCCCGGGCTGGCCGAGGCCAGAAGCAGAATGTCGGCGCCGTCCACCCACAGCAGGTAAGGCGAGCTGGCGTGCCAGAAATCCTCGCAGATCAAGACGCCGACGCGCCCAAACTGCGTATCGAAGGCACTCAGGTCATCGCCCCTGGCAAAATAGCGGCCTTCATCGAAGAGTGTGTAGGTCGGCAGATAGCACTTACGGTGGGTGTGGAGGAGTTTTCCCCCACTGAGGTAGGCCGACGAAGCAAAGATGCGGTGGCGATTGTCCTCATCAACGAAACCAACCAGCAGGTCGAGGTCATGGCTGGCCTGGTAAAGCGGCTTGAAGATCGGGTTGTCAGGCATCGGCTGTAAAGCGACATCGTAGCTCAGGTCTTGCAGGCTGTAACCGGTCAGGGAAAGCTCCGGAAAACATAACAACTGAACCCCCTGTCGGCGAGCCTTCTCGATGTAATCCAGGTGTTTTTCGAGATTAGCCTGGACATCTCCCATCACTGTCACAATTTGCGCTAATCCCAGGTTTACCTGCATGTGAATACTCCCATCGTCATGAATCAGCCATCAGGGTTTTGCTGTGTAGATGAAGCATCAGGTGAGCAAGACATACCCAAACTGCTGTTTTGTTTCACGCCCCATCGTCCCTATCCATCACCCATCACCCGACTGGATAATATCGAAATGCCGTGCTCTGCGCGACGGCGATTTGCTCTCCACAGGTTGACGCGCGGCCCTCAGCGCCATTGCAATGCTAATCAGGACAATGCTAATGTCCAGCACCTGATCGAGACGGAGGGGCCCGATCATCGGATTCGAGTCGCCGCGGGTGAAGCCGATGCCAAATGCCCCAAGCCCTAACATAGCCAACACAAGCCAGAAGCGAATGCCTTGCCTGGTCATCCGGCGCGCCAGCAAGAGAGCAATCATCAACATGATGATGCTGAAAGCCACGCCATAAAGCTGGCTGGCCAGGCGTGGCGCGACAACACCATACATGTCTGGAAGCTCCATGGCCAGAAAGAAAGGATAATCGGCCAGTGATTCGACTTCGCGCCCATGGCCGCAGCGATTCCCCAGACAGCCGGTGTAGATCAACAATGAGCCCAATGCCAGCGGGATCGACAAGGCATCCGTCAGAGCAGCAAGCTTGATGTTTCTGGCAACACCGCCAATGGCCAGGATCAGCAGTCCCAGCAAGACCGCGCCATGCCAGCCTATCCCACCCTGCCAGATCCGGACGATCTCGTTGGGGTGCTCGGCAAAATAGGCCCAATGAATGGCGACGTGCTCCAACCGCCCGCCAATAAGCCCACCGACGAGCGCCAACAGGCCGATGTCCACCCACCGGCCCGGCTTGCCTTCGGCGTGCTGCCCGTGCCGGGCCAGCGCCCCCAGGCCGATCAAGACAGCCAGGTCAAGGAGCAGTGTGTAGGTTCTGATGACGATGGGCCCAATGTGCCCTATTTCCGGAAACATGGCTACAGATGATACCAGCATAACAGCTTGAGCGGCAATAATGTTGGCGCTCAGCAAGACGGCGGCCAATATTTGGCTACTGTCATCAGCAACAACGTGATAAAATTACTGGGGATAGAAATCATTGAGGGGTTGAGGAACGCGAATTTGATAACTTTCCCAGGCCTGAGTAGAGGGGAAGGCATTTAATTCTGTTCCTGTTTTAGGGAAGTGAGAGTGTCTGACATGGAGAAAGAAGAATCCATCAAGTCCACCAAGCCGGGAATGCCAAAATCGACACGAATGAACCGGACTGATAAACTGGCCAAAGAGATCGATGTCTCGGTGGTTGATCCTGCTGTGGAATATCGTCCCATGCCTTTTGCCGATACTTCCAGGGATCAGTCGCTACCGGTCTGGCGCGTGCGTTTCGATCTGGCAACGGATACCAGCAAATGTTTCGGCCTGGAGATCAACGGCGAGGTGATCCTGGGCAGAAGCTCGAAAAGTTCCGATGTATTCGACCTGAGCGTCTTCGACGCCGGCGATCTGGGTGTCTCGCGTCGCCACGTTTTGCTGCGCCCAACGGTTGAGAAGCTGTATGTCATCGACCTGAGCAGCACGAACGGGACATGGCGAAATGGCAACCCAATCGGGATGAACAGCCCTTATACCCTCCTCAATGGCGACACTCTGACGCTCGGCAGGCTCCAATTTATCGTCCGGATCATGGATCGACCTGGAGGCGGCACTGCCGCGCTTCACAAAAAGGCCGACCTGGCCGATGCGCTCTCCCAGGCAGCCAGGGCCATCACCTCCGCGCTTGACGTGGAGGAGGTGCTGGAGCAGATTGTCGAAGTCGCTGTTTCGCTGACCAACGCGGGCGAAATGGGCATCTGGCTGGTCGATCAGCAGACCAACGAGCTGTTCCTGGAAGTGCAGCAAGGCATCACCGATGAGCGTGTCCGGCGGATGCGCATCCCGGTTGGCAGCGATTCGCCGGCCTGGAAAGTAGTCGAGAACGGCACTCCCTACCGCGCCAGCCGGTCTGTTGGCGGCGACCAGATCAAGCTCAAGACCGATTACCTGGTGGAGGCTGTACTGTATGTTCCCCTCACCGTTGGCGGTGTTCCCATCGGCGTGCTGTCCGCGATACATCGCGAGTCGGGCAAATCGTTCACCGAGCGTGATGAGAGAATCCTCTCGGCTATTTCCGACTTCGCCGCTATTGCAATCCAAAACTCGCGCCAATACCAGGCCACCGACCAGGCGCTTGCCAGGCGCGTCAAGGAGCTGGCCTCGATTAACGAGATGATCCAGTCCGTCACGGCGTCCCTGGATCTCGATAAGCGCCACAACATCTTGATGGATGAGTTGCACAAGCAGTGGAAGGTCGGGACGACGATCTTGTGGCTCGTCAACGAAGCCAACCAGACGATCAGCCCCTATTTTTCCGCCAAAAACGGCAACGCGCCCAAGCAAACATTTCCGTTAGGACGCGGGTTGATCGGCAAGGTGGCTCAGAGCGGCCAGGCGCTCTACACCAACGACGCGCCCACCCATCCGGAGTACAATGCCGAGATCGACAAGGTCACCGGTATTCTGATTAAATCGGTAGCTTATGCCCCCCTGCTGGTACAGGAACAGATTGTCGGTGTACTGGCTTTGTACAACAAAGAGGACGGTCTTTTCTCGGACGAAGATATCAAGCGTTTGCAGGCGTTTGCCAATCTGGCGGCTACAGCCGTCCAGCACGCCCGGCTATTCGCCGAATCGGAGCTGGAGCGAGAGACTATCCGTGCAACGGCCGCAATACTCTCGCAGCCGTTGATGATCTTAAGCGATGATGGCCAGGTTGTCATCAGTAATGAGGCGGCTCAGCAACTACTCGAAAAGCAGATGGCAGAGGTCTTCGAAGGTATCAGTAAGGGCATCGGACGCACGACCGAGTTGGCCTTGAACGGCAAGACTTACATTACCACCGTCGAGCAGGCCCCAGGGATAGGGTTTATCGTCGTCATGCAAGACATGACCTATGTCAAGCAGTTAGAACGGGCTCGTGTCGAGTTTGCCCAGGCACTGACCCACGACTTAAAGAGCCCACTGACTTCGATTAGAGCCTGGTCACAACTGCTCGAGAGTCATGCCAAACTGGAGGGCCCGGTGGCTACCTTCCCCGATCGGATTGTCAAGGCTTCCGAGCGGATGCTGCTCATGATTGAGCAGTTGTTGGACATCGCCCTGTTGACCGAGTCTCCTGAAAGCCACTATGTCCCCTGCGATCTGGTCCGGGTGGTGACACGGGCCGTCGAGGATCTGGAGGGCGCAGCGCTAGCCAAATCGATTACCCTGGAGTCCAAGATCATTGGGACGCCCTATAAAATCAAGGGTGATGAGATACGCCTCTATCGCAGCACCCTGAACCTGATCGACAATGCCATCAAGTATTCACAAGACAATACACAGGTTGCTGTAGAGCTGGCTTTCGGTGATAAGCATACGGTCATCCGAATACGCGACCATGGGCCGGGGATTCCCAAAGAGGATATTCCCCACCTCTTTGAGCAGTACTATCGAGGGCAGCAGATGACAAGCGATCAAAGTGGGATCGGTTTGGGGTTGACACTAGTGGGAATCACAGCGGAGTCTCATGGCGGTGTTGCCGCAGCCCGTAACATCGAGGGCGGCGGCGCCGAATTTACCATCACGCTCCCGGCCAGTTTGCGCTCCGAATGAAAACATTGGTTTGCGGGGCCGTGAATTTGGGTATACTTGTATTGGATTGGTTTTTATAGCTTGAAAGGTTGATGGATATGGAGATTAAAGCACTTCTAGGTTTCCTGATTGCTATTTTTGTACTTGGCGGCATTGGGGGCGGTATCGCGCTGGCGGCAATGAACACCGCGCGGGGGCGCAAGGCCCGCCCAGGCATCATTCTGTTGGTGATTGGCATACTTGGGATGATTGTTCTCATGCCGCTCAACGCCGGTTTGGTGCTGGTCCAGCCCAACGAGGTAGGGGTGGTGTTCAACCAAATAGGACGTGGCGATGACGCGCTCTTGACGCCTCTCTCGACCGGGTTGTCCTGGGTTGTTCCATTTAGGGATCAGGTTGAGATTTATGATGCCAGCCAGCAGAGTGTCACAATGGCCACAGCCACCGAATCGGGGCAGGCCGGTCATGCTGCCGTCAGTGCCGTCACCAAAGATGGTCAAACGATTTCCGTAGACGTGACGGTTATTTACAGCATCAACAGAGCGAGAGTCAATGACATCCACCGCAACTGGCGCAACAACTACCAGGATGGTTTCATCGTGGCCCAGGCACGCTCCGAAGTACGGAATGCAACCTCGCTATATAGCGCTGAAGAGATCTACAGCGGCGGCCGGGCCGCTCTGGAATCTGGAATCGTCGATAATTTGTCTGAGGCGTACGCGACTCAGGGTTTTTTGCTGACTGATGTTTTGATCCGAGACATCTCATTCTCGCCGGAATTTAAAGATGCCATTGAGCAGAAACAGATTGCTCAACAACAAGCCGAGCAGGCCAAATTCCGCGTCCAGCAGGCACAACAGGAAGCTGAGAAAGCCCGCGTGGACGCTCAAGGCCGGGCTGATTCCGCCGTGATCGCCGCGCAAGGCGAGGCGGAATCGATCACCATCAAGGCACAGGCTGAGTCTGAAGCTTTGAAGCTGATCAACTCAGTGCTGTCCCAAAACCCCAACCTGCTGCAATGGCAGTATATCAACCAGCTCAGCGATCAGGTGCAGCTCATCATTATTCCTAGCAACAGCCCTTTCTTGTTCAATCTGGAGGATCTGATGGCACAGGCGGGCGTGCAGCCAGCCCCGGTACAGCCGTCACCAACTCAGGAACCAGATCAACAGTAACTGGAGTTTCTCTTATACTATTAAACCATAGGCCCTCTCATCTTGATAAAGTGAGAGGGCCTGTTTGTAAATTGAAGGACGGTGGGTATAGCCACATCAATGCGCTTACGTGCAAACAAGAAAGTCGTGAGGGGTGGATGATGGAAATTCGGGCCAATCATTTTGCCCGTTGCCCAATGTTCGTTGCTCAGCACTATTTTCAAAGGATCTCCTATGGCTGACAAACCCAGGCTGGTTCAAGAAAAACTCGATCAGGCTGTTGCTATTCTGGATGAGCAGGGGATCGACGCCTGGATGATCTTTGTACGGGAGACCATGCTGTCTCCTGATCCATGTCTTGATTTGATTTTGGGAATGGACGTGGTCTGGCAATCAGCCTTCATCATCACCCGAGACAACCAGCGCATTGCCATAGTCGGGCATCATGATGCCGAAAATGTGCGGAATGTAGGCGGCTATACCAACGTCATTCCTTACGTCGAAGGCATTCGCAACCCCTTAATAGACACACTGCTCAACTTGAATCCGATGCAACTGGCCCTGAACTATTCTGAAGATGATGCCGCCTCCGATGGTCTGGGGCATGGCTTGATGCTTTTGTTACAAAGATACCTGGCAGATGCCGATCTGGTCGAGCGCATGGTATCATCTGAACAGGTTGTGGTCGCTTTGCGAGGATGCAAATCGCAGACCGAGGTCAAACACATCCGGGATGCCATCGCCACGACCCAGGCCATCTTTCGAGAGATCGGGAAGGTGATTAAACCTGGCGTGAATGAACGGGCGATCGCGCAGCATATCCATAAACTGATCGGCAAGAAAGGTCTTGACACTGCCTGGGATCGGGCCTTTTGTCCGACCGTCAATATTGGGCCCGACTCGCCTGTTGGGCATGGTGGCCCGCAGGCCGAATACGCGATCAAGCCCGGCATGTTGGTTCACATAGACTTCGGCGTCAGACAGGATGATTACTGTGCCGATTTGCAGCGCGTCTGGTACGTTCGACAAGACAAGGAGCAATCTGCGCCGGAGCCAGTCAAGAAGGCATTCGATGCCGCGCGACACGCGCTGTTAGCCGGATTCGACGCGCTCAAGCCGGGCGTCGAGGGGTGGCAAGTAGACGAAGCAGCTCGCCAGTCTTTGGTCAAAGAGGGGTACTCGGAATACCAACACGCCTTTGGGCACCATTTGGGCCGATCGGCTCATGATGGATCGACGATCCTCGGCCCACGCTGGGAGCGTTACGGGCAGACCCCTTATGGGATCATCGAACCAGGCAACGTCTTCGCCATTGAGCAGGGTGTCGCCGTTGAAGACTTTGGATATGTAGGACTGGAGGAGAATATCCTGGTGACCGAAAGTGGCGCCATGTGGCTTTCCGATCCTCAAACCGAGTTGTGGATGATCTAGGTTCTGTTGACATTTGGCATCTTCTCAAAAAAGCGGGGAAAACTCTCGGCAAGAGAAACCGGTTTTTTCCTTCCGCAAGAACGGCACAGGGTTGATACCGCTTTCGTAGTCAGGATGGCCTGTTCAACAATGAAAAACCCGGTTTCCGGATTGGTGTCCCCCTGATGATTGAGAAGATACGACATTTGTGCTTAAAACCCGCACCCTAAATATACGGAGATGTCACCAGACCCTAGCGTCTGGTGTTGTATGGCTGATAGTCGATGACATTTGCCGGACTTCCTGGACGGCCGCTTGTAGTGGTATATCTCTTAGTGCTGTGGTAAGATGACAACATTGTTTTTTTTGACGGCATTGATGCCTATCCGGAACGAGCAGTGGTGCTATATATCTGGTGTGATTTTCCGGGTCAATGTCCAACCATAATAACTATCCTCCGCGCCGATTTCGTGCGCTGATTGGCAAAGGCGATCTGATGCGCTATCTTGTTCTCTCTGATGTTCACGCCAACCTGACTGCTTTTGAGGCTGTATTGAAGGACGCGGGCCGGCAAGGCACCGATTATGAGTTCGTCTGGTGTCTGGGCGATATCGTGGGCTATGGTCCTGACCCCAATGATTGTGTCGACATGCTGAAGAGCATGCCTCATCTGTGTCTGGCCGGTAACCACGACTGGGCAACCCTGGGGCGCCTGGATATCCGCACGTTCAATGCCGATGCCCGAAAGGCTGTGTTATGGACGCGTGACAATCTTTCAGACGAAAACCTGGCTTACCTCGATGCGCTGCCAACTACTTTCGTGCTGGGCGATTTTACGCTGGTACATGGCTCGCCGCGTGGTCCGATCTGGGAGTATATCCTCGATCCCCTGGTTGCTGCCCTCAACTTTCCACATTACCAGACTCCCTACTGTCTGGCGGGTCATACACATACCCCGGCTATCTTTAAGCAGCTTGACGATCAGGGAGGATGTGATATTTTGGCTCCCACCTACGGCGAGCCGATCGAGCTTGATAATTATCATCAGATCATCAACCCCGGCAGCGTCGGCCAACCTCGCGACTCGGATCCTCGCGCGGCCTATGCCCTGCTGGATATCGAGAATCTGACGTGGGAATTTCGCCGTGTGGCCTACGACATCAAATCTGTTCAAGGACGTATGCGCCAGGCATCCATGCCGGATCGCCTGATCACCCGCCTGGAGCATGGCTGGTAGCTTATGGGTACTACTCGATGATCAAGCTTTTAGTGGCCGGCAACCTTGACCTCTGACCTGCAATCCCATAATTTGTTGCGTGCCACGGCCGTCAAGGTGTGTCTTTTCCGCACCTCGCTCCCCCATCGAAGTGAACCGAATTGGCCGGAATGTAGGCGTTGTTCCGGTTTGACGAGCGATTGCGATATGCTTGATTGAAGAACGAGCCTCCACGGGTAACGCGGAAGGAACCACCCTCCGGCCCAGTGGGGTTTCTGTAGGGTGAGTTCTCGTAGTAATCCGGCGCATAGACATCGTAAACCCATTCATAGACGTTCCCGGCCAGATCGAGCACCCCATATGGGCTGGCACCCATCGGATAACTCCCGACCGGAGAGGTTGTATAGAGTGGCCGGCCCCCAAATTTGTCAAATTCTTCCGCCAGCCAGGTAAAGTTCAGATGCTGAGGAGTAGGTTCTTCGTTTCCCCAGGGGTATGTGCGTCCATCAGGGCCTCGCGATGCTTTCTCCCATTCAGCCTCGGTCAGCAAACGTGATCCTCGCCAGTCGCAGTAATCTAATGCATCGTGCCAGTTAATAAAGATGACCGGGTAATCATCGAATTTTCGGTTACCATAATAAGAGGGCCAAACACCAATGCCTTTTTCGCTGCAGCAATCGACACGGCGCGGCGGTTGGCATACCCCGGCCTCGACACATTCCTGGTACTGCTTGTTGGTCACCTCATTGATATCGATATAAAAGGCATCTACGTAAACATTGTGGACCGGTACTTCATCCGGAAATCCCTGCTCGCTGCCCATGATAAACTCTCCGGCAGGGACAAGCAGCATCAAAATACTATGCGCATCTCTGATACGCTCCGGCAACGGCGTAGCCGATGGCGTAGCTGAGGGTGTCCAGGTGGGCAAGGGCGTAGTAGTCGGAACACGTGTGGCAGTCGATATCGGTAGGGTTGTTTGCCGGGCCGGCGTTGTAGAAACAGATGGCTGAGATGGTGACAGGTTGGCACAGGCAGTGAGTACTGCCCCTAGTACGAACAGGGCACCCAGACGTGATAGTATTGGCATAGGTTCTTATCGGCTCGATGTGATGGTATGATGCAAAATCACTCAGCATGAACTGTGTTGAGACAGACAAGCTGAATGGTGAGGAATGGTGATTAAATAACTTTCCCGGTTGAGCTTGCAATAAGGACTATGGATGGGCAAGTAAATCAATTCTCATTCCTAAACAGCGCGACATTATACCCAAGCATTGCTCGATTATCACTCGATGATCAGTTTTTTGATCTGTGCTGTGGCGTACGCACTCCCATCGATGGCAATCCTCCAGCAATTCGCTATATGCCACAAGCCACCTACCGGCGTTATAATCACGACTATATCGATCACCAGTACGGTCTCAGGAGAATGCACGTGTCGGCTCAACAATCGCCCAAGTATGCTTACTTTGAAGGCAAGATTGTCCCCTTCGAACAAGCCACTGTCAGCATCATGAATCAAACTTTCAACTATGGCACCGGAATTTTCGGTGGTTTGCGAGGATTCTGGAACGAGGATGAGCAACAACTCTTCGTTTTTCGCCCGCTCGATCACTTTGCCCGTTTTCTGGGCACGGCCAGGATCCTGACTTTCGACTTCGAATATACGCCGGAAAGCCTGCGAGATATTTTGTTGGAACTGCTCAGGACAGAAGGCTGGCAAACCAACATCTATATCCGCCCATTGGCTTACATCACAACCAATGCTATTGGCGTCAAACTACACGGCCTTGAGTATAGTGTTTGCATGTTTTCGATCCCGTTTGGGACTTACCTTCCCAGCGAAGAAGGAGCCCATGTTACCATCTCTTCATGGCGGCGGGTCGATGACAATTCTATCCCGGCGCGTGGAAAGATCACCGGCGCCTATGCCAACTCAGCCCTCATTAAGACTGACGCTGCCAATGCAGGCTTCGATGACGCCTTGGTGCTCAACCAGGATGGACACATTTCGGAAGCCAGTGCTGCCAATTTCTTCATGGTGCGCAACGGTATTGTCTATACACCACCGATATCATCCAATATCCTGGAAGGAATTACCCGCAGGACTGTGATACATCTTCTGCAAGAAGAGATGGGGCTCTCAGTAGTCGAGCGGAGCATTGACCGGACAGAAGTCTATCTGGCCGATGAGGCTTGCTTTACCGGTACCGGCGTCCAGATATCAGCCATTACCACAGTAGACCATCGACCGGTGGGAACCGGCGAAATGGGGCCGATTGTTGCCGAGCTGCGAGATCTGTATCACCGAGTAGTCACGGGACGCCTGGAGAAATATCGACACTGGCTCACACCCGTATTGTGAGCCCTGCAACGGATGCTAGTTGTCAATAGCCTTGTGATTGGATTAGTGATCATGACACAAGAACGTATCATCAAGAGCCAAACCATTTTCGAGGGGAAGATTGTCAATCTCCGGGTAGATACCGTGACGATAGGCAACGATCGGACTTACGAGCGAGAGATCATTCAGCATGGCGGAGCGGTTGCCCTGGTGCCGCTCGACGAAAACGGTAACGTTATCCTGGTACGTCAATATCGCACAGGCGCAGGGCAAGAACTGCTGGAGCTGCCGGCGGGCGGCCTCGAGCCAGGTGAAGGCCGCGAAGAATGTGCCCGGCGTGAGCTTCAAGAGGAGATCGGGTTCTACCCGGAAAAGTTGGAAAAGCTGGGAAGCTTTTGGGTAGCAGCGTCTTATACAACTGAATCGATCACAATCTACCTGGCCGGCAATTTGCGACCTTCACAACTGCCACCCGACCAAGACGAACGCATCTCTGTGGTACATATGCCATTCGCAGAGGCGCTTCAGGCAGCCTTAACCAATCAAATTGAAGATAGCAAGACGCTCATTGGCCTGGTATGGGCTGCCAGACACCTTGGGAAGATCAAGTAAGCACATTTTTTGTATCTTCTCAATAACCCGGGGGTGGGTAACTTCAAGTCAATTCTTGGTGATCACCTGTCTATGTTAAAAACTTGATCACCAAGTTATTGAAAAGATACCATTTTTTCAGGTAGCCGGATTATCCACAACCCCATGCTGTCGGAGAACAGGCAGCAAGCCGTTATGTGCTGCCGACTACGGAACAACTTGCATGAAGTTTGCTACAGCCCAGCCAAACCGATCCGGGTTTTGGGGATCGGTGATGTACCACCAGGTATAGCCGTTGGCTTCCCGAGGTCCATCCTGCACCTCAAACTGATCGCCTTCGTTGGCCACAAAAACATACTGATAATCCAGACCTGGCCCCTGGCGCACAGACAGCCCGTCTTTCCCTGTACCCTGGATCGAGATAATGCTGCCAATCGAGATTGCAGTGGTCAGGCCGGCGTCCTGTGTCGGCTCTGTCGTAACAATCTCTTCAGGTGTCGGCGAGGCAGCCTCAATTGGAGGAACAGGCTCTTCAGAGGAAGGCCCAAGCGTCGGGGTGGAAGTAATCACAACAAAGATTGGCGTAGGAGTAGGCCCATCGGCGGCGTTTCCCCGGCTTAATAATACGATACCCCACAAGCCGCAGGTCAAACCAGCCACTACCAGGATGACCAGCGCAAAACCCCACCAGGGGACATACAGGCTCGATGACTCGGGTGTAGGCTCGTCATCCTCATAGTCAAGGGGTGGAAGCCTGTGCTGTTGTGTCTTGTCAGGCACTGGGCGCAGTATAGTCCCCGGATTCCTGCGGGTGACTTGGTCTTCAGGCGGAAATTGTTGACTCATCATAAATGGTTACTCTGCACGGACAACAACCAACGTAAAATCATCAAATGCCTCGGCATGATCGCGGTGCCGCTGGACACCACTGTAGATACTCTTGGCAATTCGTTCTGCATCATACAGACGAACACCTCGTACAACTTGCTTGAGCCGATCACGGCCAAAGGATTCCCCACCTGGACTGCGCATATCGGTCACCCCATCGCTGTAGATGACCAGGCAATCCCCTGCTTCGAGTGTGATCTCTCGCTCTTCGAAAACAGGCTCGAACTCAGGCCACAGGCCCAGGAAACGTCCACGGCCACCCAGGAATTCCGCATCGCCGTTTTGCCGGACCCGGATTGGCTCATCGTGCCCTGCCCGAACATATCGGAACGTTCGCTTCTCAGGATCGAGGACGCCGTACAAGGCTGTTACAAACATATCGTAATTGGAGGCTTCCAACAAACCGCGATGCACGCCCATGGCAACATCGGCCGGAGCGTTGCGATGGTGCTGTTCTGAAAGGAACAGCGCGCGAGCGACAGCCATGAAAAGCGCGGCGTGAGCGCCTTTGTCAGAGATGTCGGCAACCAGGATCGAGACACAGCCGTTGTCGGTCAACTTGACGTCGTAAAAGTCGCCGCCTATGTGGCGCGCAGGCTCGAACTGCGCCGCGAATTGGAAGCCGGGTACTGTGGGAAGCTGTACCGGCAGCAGGCTGCGCTGGGCTTTGGCAGCCACTTCGAGCTGGGCTTCCAATGCGGCCCTGGCAATACGGTCGCCCTGGGCTGCTTCCAGCTCGGCATAGGCGCGGGCCAGCTCCTCGTTGCGTGCCTCCAGATCTTCGATGGCGCGCCGGTCGGTCTCGGTGATTGTGTGGGCCAGTGTCTGAAGGACGGTTCGAGCCATGGCCGGGCTGGCACTAAAAACCTGCTCGAACTGCTCCTTGGTGATCTCGAGTACTTCTGTTTCCATGATGGTGGTGACAGTCGCCGCACGTGTTTCGCCGGTCAGGATGGCCATCTCACCAAAGAAGCCTCCAGGGCCGACAACACCCAGCACGAAATCATCGTCGCCTTCGATGTTACGAGAGATAACCACCCGCCCGGATACGATCACATAAAGCGTCTCGGCAACCTGGCCTTCATCGCACAAAACATGGTTGGCCGGGTAGGTCTTTTTGACGGCAAAGTGGCGCAGCATATCCACAGCCGGATCATCCAGGCCCTTAAAAGCCCTATGGATCACGTCAGTGTGACCTGTTCGTGTCATCTGTTTCGCTCTTTAATCCATCGCCGCACTTTTTCAAGCGGCCAGGTATTCACAACCTGATCGGCAGATATCCATCCCCGGCGTGCGGTTCCGACGCCAAAATGCATCATACCAAATCCTTCCGGACGGTGGGCATCTGTACTAATCGTTAATTTTACTCCAAATTCCGCAGCGCGCCGGGCGTGCGCGTCGTCGAGGTCGAGCCGGGCCGGATGAGCATTGATCTCCAATGCCACATCGTGCTCGGCGGCAGCGGCAAAAACGGCATCCATATCGAGATCAGCCCCCTCCCGATCGGGGAACATCCGACCCCGTGGATGCCCAACGATGGTGACATAGGGATTGCTAATGGCATTGACCAGGCGAGCTGTGATCTGCTCGCGCGGCTGGCGCAGACTGGTGTGCAGGGAGACCTGTACCAGATCGAAGCGAGCCAGTATCTCATCGTCATAGTCAAGCCTGCCGTCTGCCCGGATTTCTACCTCGGCGCCATGCAAGACGGTGAACGCGCCCCCAAGCTCGGCGTTAGCCGCATCGATCTCTTTTCGCTGTTCGCCAACATCCTGGGGTGATAGTCCCTTAACCACTCCCAACCCATACGTGTGATCAGTGACCAACATATATTGATACCCGCGATCCAGCGCCGCTCTTGCCATTTCCAGGACGCTGGCAGCGCCGTCACTCCAGGTGGTGTGAAGCTGCAAATCCCCCTTCATATCGGTGAGATCGATGAGATCAGGCAGACTGTTGGCTTGTGCCGCCTCCAGCTCGCCCCGATCCTCTCGCAATTCAGGCGGCACCCAGGGCAAGCCCAGGGTTGTATAGACTTCTTCTTCGGTTGCGCACAGGATTTCATTGCCGCCGGAGAGAGGTTTAAAGCCGTTCTCGTTAAGCGATAATCCTTGTTTGAGCGCCAACTCGCGCATCTTGACGTTATGTGCCTTGCTGCCGGTGAAATAAGGGGTCAACGCAGAATTCCGGGGGAAAAAGGGGGGGAAGGGGTAAAATACAGGCAAACTGAACACTGGAGACATACACAAAAAATG
>JAFGLD010000189.1 GCA_016928235.1 Anaerolineae bacterium
CATTTTTTGTGTATGTCTCCAGTGTTCAGTTTGCCTGTATTTTACCCCTTCCCCCCCCTTTTTCCCCCGGAATTCTGCGTTGACCCAGACATATTTGGTTTTTGAGTAGCAATCGAGCAGGAATGCACGTTACGCGAACAAAGCTGGAGTTGAGTGTATCAAAGAGAGGTTATAAGACAATGCGAAAAACTAACAACCCAATCAAGCACGTCCGCGCGATCAAGGCCCGTTATGAAGATCTATTGTTGGCCTGGCCCGGCGTGATGAGTGTTGGGGTGGGACTTTGCCGGCAAGATGATGCGCCAACCGGGGAAATATGCATTGTGGTGACAGTACAAAACAAGCGCACCACTGATAATCTATCGCCAGACGAGGCATTGCCGGACCAGATCGAAGGAGTTCAGGTGGATGTGCAAGAGAGCGGAGACATCGTACCCTGGGTTAGCCTGGTCTCTGGTGGAAAAGCGGGGAATAGCTGAATAAGGGTCTGTGCAGGTTACGAACAGGATCCCCGCCATTAAGGTGTTCGGACACACACCCTGCGCATGATAAAGATGATTTTAGGGCTTCCAGCAACGAGGCACTTGCTCTCGGAAAGGAAGCCTCTTCTTGCGGCGGACATTGTTGTCACAGGACTCTGATCACAGTACTTCCTAAGCGAGAATATCTCTCAACGTGTGCGTAAACTGCGGCTGTCGCAATTGCTGTAATGCCTGTCGCTCTAATTGGCGAATCCGCTCACGGGAGAGACCAAATGCCTTGCCGACTTGCTCCAGGGTCTGGGGGATGCCATTTGCCAACCCAAAGCGTAGTCGCAAAATTTGCGCCTCGCGCGGCGGGAGATCGTTCAAGATATGCGTCACGACCTCCCCCAGCGTGATCATGTGCATCATATCGTCCGGGCTCACCGATTGATCATCCTCGATCAGATCCCCCAACTCGCTATCATCCCCAATAGGAGTTTCTAGCGCAATGGTCTGCATATTTGCCTCCAGGGTCTCGCGGACTTCCTGCGGAGTCAGATCCAGCCGCCTGCTAAGCTCCTCGTCCGACGGCTCGCGCCCAAGCTCCTGTCCCATAATCTGCTTGACTATTGTGACGCGGCGAAGTCGATCGGCAAGGTGTAGAGGCAGCCGGATCGTGCGTGATTTCTGGGAGACGGCGCGGGTGACGGCCTGGAGGATCCACCAACTGGCATAGGTGCTGAAGCGGTTTCCCAGCCGGTAGTCGAACTTGTCGACAGCGATCATCAAGCCCACGTTGCCTTCCTGGATCAGATCAGACATGGGCAGGCCCTGGTTGCGATAACGTTTGGCGATGCTCACAACCAGCCTGGTATTGGCACGGCCGAGGTGCTCACGGGCAGCCTGGGCATCTCTGATGGATGCCTCCAACACCACGATCTCTTTGTTGGAGGCATCTTGTTCCCTTCGTTGCAACTGCTTTTGGGCTTCATACCCCCGCTCGATACGCCTGGCAAGCAGAACTTCCTGCTCAGATGTCAAAAGTGGCTCGCTCGCCATTTGCCGAAAGTACAGGCTGACGGTATCGTCGGACGGAATATGGTCAATACTTTCAGGGATAATTTCCGTCTCCGGAAACCGCAGGCTGTTGTCTTCATCGGCATCCAGAATAACCACACGGTCTTCGCTCATGTTCATTTTGATCACTATCCTTACGATGGGTGCACGTTTGTGTGCATAGGAACTCAGGAATTGACAATCTTTACACGCTAAAAAAGACGGATGACTATCAGCAGAATGAGTGACCGTCGATGGTCTCATTACAGCAACAAAAAACATCAAGAAGTTTTTTCCTCAAGAAAGCAAGCCATCTGCTCAAGCCATTGTGATACCTTAATGTGACCCGACTAATACAATTTCTCGGTGATGGCCAGTAGAAACGGCTGGAAATCCTGGAATAACGTCCGGGAAAAGGTCGCTCTAATGCTGACCGTGTGAGAGAGTCCGAAACCAATTTTGGACTCTCTGGCTGAGTGAATTTTGTTCTCTTAGCTGGGCTGTAATTGCCCAATAGGTTAGTCTCTCGCCACAATCGCAGTGAATGGAGTCCGATCCATAACCTTCTCCATTGGCCACAGTATCGATGAACAGATTATTCGAAATCGTCTTTCCGCAATGAGGGCATGTGATTTGGTTTTCCATATTCTTTCCTTTTTCCTTGGTAGTTTGGGATATTCTCCACACCATGTAATTTTCGTTCGATGTCAAGATGCTTTGTGCTTAACCTTGGCGCTGGTTGGTTCGCGTTTCTCTTCACTAGTTCAGGAAGCCACTACCTCTGGTAGTGGTTACCTTGAAAAGGTTCTACCAGTAAATAGAGCCGAAAGAGCTTTCTGGTATGCAGAGAGTTCTCCTCTCTACACTGTAGCAAACTAATGAGGGAGCGTCGTTGCATCTGATGAGCCCAAGCATAAGATGAACGGTGGCTCAAACAACTCCCCTCATGTCAGATTCTGAAGCACGGCGGGTCATATTTGACCGCAACAGTAAGATCGCACCTTCTAGGTGCAACAGAGCAAAGCCACCACCTTTGGTGGTGGTCATTTACTCGATATCCTGACCGGAAGGCTGCTCGTACTCGGCTGGCATATTGGCATTCTCTACATGTTCTGATATTCGCCTTCGACCACGTCATCACTCTGCGGCTCGGTGTGACCATTGCCACCTGGTCCGGTTGCCGCAGCGCCGCCGTACATAGCCTGACCCAGGACCATCATCGCCTGTTGCAGCTCCGCGATCTGCGCGCGGATGCGCCCGGCGTCTTCGTTTTGCATCGTCCCCTTGAG
>JAFGLD010000190.1 GCA_016928235.1 Anaerolineae bacterium
ACGCCCAACGCAATCCTGACCCAATCGGGGTCAGGGGAAATCGCTGGGGCGAGATGCATACGTTTGTATTCATTTCAGGAAACAGTTTGGTAGCCGTTTGCACGGCAAAAAATCTCACCCCATTTCACATAATCAATCTTTTAATTAAAGAAGTTGCCAGGCCAGTGATAGAAGTTGTTAAGGAATGGGGATTAAACAACTTTCCCCACAAAGCCTGCAATAAGGGCTTAATGGATGGGTAAGTTAATAAATTCTCATTCCCCAATTGTTGGTTCATCAAGCTATAGTTTTTCAGAAAATATTTCGAATAGCCTTGTGCCCATGAGAAACACTGTCTTTGTTCAGGGTTTTGTCTGATAAGCTGTACATCGTTAGTTTGAGCTAATAAGATTGACAACAGGGAACGATCAAAGAAGGCCCTCTCAGTTTTTTTTGCGAAACGATGATGAAAGCCGGAAAGTTGTTTTGACGGCAATAGGCGTGCTATGTGCATCCGATACAGTCTAATGGCTTCTTAAGCAGACAACGACATTGCAATGGATTATCGTTTTGAGCCCTTTTGATGAGATTGCAGGAGGAATGAGAAATGAAGAAGCTCTTGTCCGTGCCAATGTGTATCTTGATGATCGGAACTATCCTTACCGCTTGCGGGACAACGGAGGTTGTAACAACTTCTCCTCCAAAGGCAGAGATGCGCCAGCTTGAGATATTTCATTGGTGGACCGCCGCTGGTGAACAGGAAGCTGCGGATATTATGTTCGAAGCTCTCGCTACGGTCTATCCTGACATTGAAGTGATTCAGAATCCGGTAGAGGGTGGTGGTGGTGTAGGGGGCCGTGTGGTACTTCAAGCGAGGATGGATGCCGGGCTGCCACCCGATACCTGGCAGGCACTGGGGGGCGCTGAGCTAAAGGCCTATGTTGACAGCGGCTATCTTGAGCCGCTCGACGATCTATGGGACGAGATCGGCCTAGCCGATCTCGTCCCCGGCCCCTTGGCCAATGCTGTTACCATCGATGGACACCCCTATGTCGTACCGCTCAACATGCATCTGGAGAATATTCTATATTACAATACAGCCGTTTTTGATGAATTGGAACTTACTCTGCCTACCAACTACGACGAGTTGATGGAGGCTTGCGAGACTATCACCCGGGAAAAGCCCGATATGGTTCCGCTGGCAGTGGGCTCTAAGGAAAAGTGGGGCGCCGTTTTTGTCTTGGATACTCTGATGCTGGAAGTCGGTGGGCCTGATTACTATGTCCAGTTCTTCAAGGGCGAGATCGATGTTGAACGTGACGAGAACTTCAAGACCTCATTAGAACGCCTGGAATCACTGCTTCCCTACATCAATGAAGATCACATGGATCTTACCTGGGATCAATCGGTCAGTATGGTCGGTTCCGAGAAAGCTGCTATGGTCATCATGGGAACCTGGGCCATAGGCGCTCTTGAGAAGGGGAGCGGTTGGACAGCGGGCAAAGATTTCGGCGCTGTTACTTTTCCGCAGGAGCCTGAACGCATCTTGCTGTTCCACCCTGATACTTATGGGTTGGCCAAGAATGCTCCTCACCCGGAGGCAGCTTTGGACTGGTTGCGTGTTGTGGCATCGCCTGAACTGCAGATCCCAACCGATGTTACGCAAGGTGGTCTGTTTGCCCGGATCGACATCGATCCGGCTGAGTTCCCTGACGCGATTCGCCAGGAACTGCAAGCTTATGTCAGCGAGAAACCTGATAAATTGATCCTCGATCAACACGGTAGCATTGCGCCACATTCATTTACGACGCCTTATTGGAATGCTATCGTCGACTTCATGATATCCCCCAAAGTAGACTCGACAATCTCTGCCGTGGCCTTGCTGTTTTCAAACCACAATGTGAAGGAACAGGCAGCCTGGTATCAGTGGCCATAGAAGATCGAGGTTGGTGTCCGCTTGCCGTTGAACAACCATTATCTGAATAGTAGGGACGGGTCTCAGACCCGTCCCTTTGACGACGCCGAATTTATCTTGCCAACCGTGTCAGTCACGTGTCCACTATTTGCTTTCTGCTATCAGCCATACGCCGAACATGGCCCCTTTCCCGGGTATCCCTGGGCTGTGAACCTCTATTATCCCTTTGTGTTTCTCAATAATGTCGTGGGCTATGGCCAGTCCAAGCCCGGTGCCCGGTATACCTGACCCTTGCCCTACACTGCCACGGAAGAATCGCTCGAAGATATGGGCTTGCTCGTCGGGAGCAATACCGGGGCCGGTATCGCTGACACTGAAACCTACCCATGTCTTTTTCCGCTTCTGGCGTGTCTGGACAGTGACCTTTACTTGTCCCTGGGCAGGGGTGTAGTTAATGGCATTTGTCAGCAAGATACTCACTGTGTCACCCAGCAGCTCCGGATCGGCGTTTACCATTGGCAGGTCGTTTGCACTGGAGTAGGTGAGGGTCAACGCTTTGTCGAGCGCCAGAAGCATCCGATCTTGAACATATTGCTCGACAAGCTTGCCCAGATTGAGAGAAACCGGCTTGGGTGTCACGCTTCCCCGATCCAGCCTCGAAAGATGTAATAGCGCCTCAATGGTTCGGTGCAGACGATCGGTCTCGCGCTGCATCGTCGTCAGATACTTGGAGATCTGTTCCGGTTTCTCCTTCAGAAGATGATAGTGAACTTTGAGGCTGGCCAAGGGTGTTCGCAGTTCGTGTGATACGTTGGTGATGAACTCGTCTTTGGCCTGGCTTAGGGTTTCGAGCTGCTCGTAGGCAGATCTGAGCTGAATGGTGCGCTGGGTGACCAATTCTTCCAGGTGTTCACGGTGTTTTCTTAGCTCGTCGTCGGCTTGCTTGCGCTCGGTGATGTCCCGGCATAGGCTGAGGATCTGCAAACCAGCGATTGTGTGATCGAGTGTTGCATTGATCTCTATCGGTGTGATTTTACCGGTCATATCGACATAAGAAATCTCGAGGTTCCTGATGAAACCTTGCTCGATGCATTGTTTGACAGCTGCCAGATTTTTTTCTATCTCGTGTTGCGCTGTCCACTCAGCAATACTTCGTCCCATGATGTCCTTCAGATCTCGATGTCCGGTCAGGCTGACGTATCCCGGATTCGCATCGAGTACCTTACCTGCATCATCGACGATGACAAACCCCGTATCGGTGGTCTCGATCAACTTGCGATATTTTTCCTCGCTTCGCCGTACTGCTTCTTCTGCTCGCCTGCGCTCGCCGATCTCACTGCGGGCTCGCGCTAACGCTCCTGTCATGACTTTTCGGGCCAGGTAAGGAATGGCAAAAAGGATCAATACAACTTCTGCAAAGACCACTACCTGATTCGACGTGGTGGGTGGTGCTATGCCGGGGAGCCTACCAGCCTCTTCGAGCGTCCTCAGCCCTAACACGGCAAGTATGCACATTATGGCAAAAAAAAGCCCGGTACGTGGGCCGAGCAGCAAAGTGGGGAGCACGAAGGCGATGAAATAGTAGGCCAGCAAAATGGTGCGGATGGTGCCCAGGTTGTAGACGGCAATAGTTACCAGTATCAGGAGCAAAGTGGAAGTAAGCAAAGTTGTCAGCCTGACTCGCCCTGTCCGGCCAATCCGACGCAGTATGAGAAGCAAGACAATAGAGACGATTCCGACAATGATATTAGACGGGTTGGCCGCGCCGACCAGAATATTGATCAGCAATCCGAGCCCCATCCAGACGGCAAGCCCTTCCAGAATGGCTTGTAGGAGGGCAGCCGAAAGCGTTTTATCTTCATCAGGGAAAGTGGGTGGCGTGAGCCACTTTCTGATGTGGTAGAGCATAGTCTGTTTCTTTCCTACTTCGAACGTGTGGAAGGTTGCTCTCAAAAAAAAGTAGGTATCACGTTCTGTCCTTCATTATAGGCAAATGCTCAATAAATGCGATTGCGATTGCGGTGGCTGTTGGTCAGAAAGGCTATCTGATTACCATAGATCGCGAGGTGTCTCGAAGCAGGTCTGTACGCCGGCGCCGTTGAACACCGCGAAGAAGTCTTTGGTGCTCATGTTCGTGACTTCCTGGATAGGGAAATGGTCCTCTACCGGGTGGAAATCCGGGTTGGGTTGCAGGATAACAGCTTCAAGCCGTTTAAACTTGCCGGGTGGCCACATGAGAAGAATGAACTCGCCCTGGGCAGGGCAAAGCCGTATGTTTTCTCCTGCCATAATCCCTTGACCGCTGTAATATGCCAGAAAGCCTTGATCGAGATAAGAAACCAGCAGATAGTATATCGGGCCACGGCCAAAGGCCAGGAGGCGAACCTCCTCCGGTTCCCCATAGGTCTCAAAAATGCCCGGCAAAAGATAAGAATCCCAGGTTTTCATGAAAAGTGTGTCGCCGTATTGCGCGGGTTTGGCCATCACCTGGATCTTTTCTACGATGCCGTCTTCTGTCACATAACGCTGATGGGTGCCGGATGCGTTCCCTGTGACATCGTTCCTGGCAACATAGACTGCAATGGCGTCTCTGCTGCTGGAGAGCGAGACATCCATGCCTAGCATCAGCGTAAAATCCTGAACTGTCTCCCATGTTGTTTCCCCTGGCGTAAAGCCCCACCAACAAGGAAGCCGGCAGCCTTGATTCTCACGAATCAGCTGCTGCAGCAGTCCTTCTCTCTCCTCATCTGCCAGCGTCGGGAGAGGCGTTGATGTTGCAGTTGTTGGAGTAGCCGTCGGGGAAGGGCGATGTGTGGCACTTGGGAGTGGAGACGTATGAGTCATGATGGGTGTATACGCCCGCGAAGGGGCAGGCGATGGTGACGGCGACCGTTGATCGCCCGGGTGCCCGCTGCAGGCCGCCAGCAGCACGAGCGTGACACAAACCACACTTGTCAGTCTCGATGACGAGAAACAGAGGTGCATTTTGGGCTCCTTTGAAAATAGTGACGAGTGATAGGTGATGGGTGACGAGTCAAAAAGCTATTTTTATCTCCATGTGTGCGTCTTGGCTCATGAGCCACTCCTTTAATATTATTCAGGCAACGTTGGATTGTCCATACCAATGGAGGGGTAGATGGCATTCGCCGAAAGTTTCTCTGTGAGCTGGGCATGATACCCGGTTGAGAGTAAGATTGCCTGTCGCTTCTGGGTACGAGGCTGGAAGATTGTTGTCAAAAACGCCAGACGGGAAAACGCTGTTTTGCGCAGCTACAACCCATCACCCATTACTTTGTTGTGTTCCGTGCCATTCGCAAATGTAGTGGCCCGATCGAGTCCATCAGCCAGCCAAAGCTCATCTCAATCCAGGGGACGATGCTGAGCACCGACGGTACGTAGGCGATCCGTCGCGGGCGGCGTAGCAGCTGCCAGATGCGGTCGGCCACACGCTCCGGCGTGACATGCCACTGCTCGAAGGGAATACGCTGGCCCGCCGAGCGGTTGGCGACCTTGTCGAAGAAGGGGGTATCGACCGCCCCGGCTCGCACCACGCTAATGCGGACATTGGTGCCGCGCAGCTCGCGGTACAGCGAGGTGGTCATGGTATCGATGAAGGACTTGGTTGCCGCGTAAAGCGCCGTCCCCTGGCTGGGGATGCTGCCGACAATCGAGCCGATGTTGACGATGTGTCCCCGGTTACGCCGCTTCATCTCACCCATAAACAGCAGCGTCAGCCGTGCTACCGAAGCCGCGTTGACCTCGATCATCTCGCGGGCCATCGACCAGGGCATCTCGTCGCCATATCCATACCAGCCCAGCCCGGCGTTGTTGACCAGCACATCGGCATACCCGTAGATATCTCGAACCTGCTGGTAGACGCGCAGGCACTCGCCCTCGTCGGAGAGGTCGGCGGTGATCACATCTGCCTCGCCGCCGCGTTCACGGATACGCACAGCCAGATCGTCCAGTTTCTCGGTGCTGCGGGCCACCAGCACCACTGTGACGCCCTCGCGGGCCAGCCGCTCCGCCGTCGCCGCGCCGATCCCGCTCGACGCGCCGGTGACGACTGCCACCTTCCCATGCCAGTCCGGCTGACGTCTCCGCATCTGGTGCGCTTGCCAGTAGGCCGATTTGCTCAAGACAACCGCCCGGACAATCGGACGAAACAGCCTGATCAGGGGGACAAGAAGCCCTATCCGCTTGCGCACATCCTGCTTGTAATCGTCCAGAGTATAACGCTGGAACTGCAAGACACGCTGGCTCTCAGTCGTATCCAGCCAATCGACCGCGTAAGGTGTGGTTGTGAAGGCTTCGATGGGCAGTCTGCCCACGCCAACTGCCTCCAGTACGCCAAAGGTCAGCTGGTGTTGGTAGATCTGGCAGCGCGGGCCACCGCCGATGTGCCAGACCTTGCCCCACACCTCATTCGTTTCGAGCGCGTTGGCAAGCGCCAGCCCAACGTCGCGGGTGTGGACAAACTCGATGCGGTTGGCGAGCGGTACATCGAACATGGCCGGGTCGAGCACCAGCCGCAGCGGCAGCGCCGCGCCCAGCCGGAAGATGGCCCAGGTAAGGCCCGATGCACGGATCATCTGCTCGCACTCGACTTTGTGTTGGGCATAGTGCTCGACAGGCTGGGGAGGATCGTCGATGTTTCGGGGAGGCGGTTGATCTTGCGTGTGCCCATAGATGTGCAGTGATGAGGTGAAGATCAGCCTGGGTGGTTTGGGCTGCGCTTTTATTGCATCGATGATATTCCAAGTGCCGTCCACGTTGATCGCCCTGGAGCGGCCAGGGTCGGCTTCGCTGCCCATCCCGGTCACCGATAGGGTTGGGATCACGAATGCGACGTGCAGCACGACATCCTGATTGGCGACCGCGGCGGCCACGTCAGCCGGGTTGCGCAGGTCGCCCCATCGAAACTCAACCTGGCCCGCATACTTTCTGGCGGTCTTTTCATTTGCTTTTGTCTTCACATCGAAGCAGCGAACCTGGTGACCTCTTTTTGTCAATTCCTCTAGCGCGCTCGTACCGATATTCCCAAATGCCCCGGTCAGTAATACCTTCATTGTTTTTTCTGCTGCATTCCTTCCAATAAAACTCGAATACCCTCTCGTGCAACCTGCTCCCAATCCGCGCCCTGTGGATCGAGCATCCCCTGGACGAGTAGTCCCATGACCAACGAGACCACCACACGGGCAGTGGTCTGCGGATCGCCGGGCTCGATCGATCCTTCCTCGATCCCTCGTTCGATCATCCCGGTAAAGAAGTCTCGGTAATGCTGCATCGGCGCGACGGTGATATCCCATACCTCCGGGTCGCGCACCGATTGGCTCCAAAATTCCAGGAAAAGCGGGAAACGATTCTCTGCGGCCTGGAATACACCTCCGACCAGACCGGCCATTTCGCGTAGGGTCTCCGGTATGGTGGCCTGGATGCTCTGCGACGAGATGAGCTGCTCGTCCAGCCCTCCGAGCCAGCGGTTGAGCAGGGCCATGAATATTTCGTGCTTGGTCGTAAAGTGATGGTAGAAGGCGCCTTTGCTGACGCCTGCGCATTGGCAGATGGCAGCGACGCTGGTTTTGTCGTAGCCGTCTTGGGCAAAGCATTCCTCTGCTGCCTGGAGGATGCGGCTGCGGGTTTCTTCGGCGCGCTGCTGCTGGATAGTCATCGAGATAGCTCCTGTTTCGTTGCCCAAAAAACATACCGACCGGTCGGTATTTATCTACAGTGTACTTCCTTTTATGGTGAGCGTCAAGGTACAATAGAACCGTAGGAATACGTGATGAGAGGTGAATGATGAGTGCTTGCTTCCAGTTGACGCCCATAGACCCATGGAGACCTGACCACTTTCTGAGAGTAGGCTGTTGCGTGTTCTTTCTTCTTTCATCTCGTATCCATACTATATCCATACTATATCCAACCTATATCCATCCCGTATCATCCTCCCGTAGAGCCCGGGAGCATGGTGTTACGGTCAATCGATCCCTTCTGGCAAAATCCCCGGTACGCCGTGCCCTGTTGTCTGTGCCCGATCGCACATCGCGCGTCTCTCATTCTTTAGGGGTGTCCTATGCATGACCCATCTCTATCGCACATCTCGGTCCTGCCGGCCGAAGTGGTCGATGGGTTGGCCGTGCGGCCTGACGCTTTGATCATCGATGGCACATTAGGGGCAGGTGGGCACACCGAGGTCCTGCTCGATGCGTCTGGGCCGGATAGTCGTCTTCTCGGCTTTGACCGCGACGCGGCAGCGCTTGAAATCGCGAGGGCACGGCTGGCCCGCTTTGGGGATCGATGCCGGACCGTCCACGCATCGTACGCTCAGATGGGTACCCTGGCTCCGCAGCTCGGCTTTCCGGCGGTCGATGCCATCCTGCTTGACCTGGGCCTATCGTCGATGCAGCTTGGCGATCCCTCCCGGGGCTTTGCTTTCCGCTCCGATGGCCCGCTCGATATGCGCTTTGACACAGCCGATGGGAGGACCGCCGCTGACCTGGTCAACACACTGCCGGAAGCCGACCTGGCCGATTTGCTCTACCGTTATGGCGAAGAACGTCACTCGCGGCGCATCGCTCGGTCTATAGTAGGCGCCCGGCCCATCACCACGACGCGATCGTTGGCTGAGATTGTCGAGGCATCTGTACCCGGCGGCCGCCGCGAGAAGATCCACCCGGCGACGCGTACCTTCCAGGCACTGCGCATCGCGGTCAACGATGAGCTGGGCGAGCTGGAGCGTGTATTACCGCAAGCGGTCGATTTGCTCAGGCCGGGCGGGCGACTGGCGGTGATCAGCTTCCACTCGCTGGAGGATCGGATTGTTAAGCGGTTCATGCGTCGCGAGGCAACCGATTGTCTGTGCCCACCTGAGCAAATACACTGTGTGTGTGGGCATAAAGCAGCGCTGCGGCTGGTCACGCGCAAGCCCATCGAAGCGGCGGAGGCGGAGACCGATGCCAATCCCAGGGCCCGGAGCGCCAGGCTGCGCATTGCCGAGAGGGTGTAAATCGCCGTCGCGTGGAACTTTAGCGGTCATTTGCGCGTCAAAGGATCAGCAGGCACAATAGTCCATGTGTGAATAGGATGAAACTTCATTGGAGACGCTGCGTATAGAGTGGTAAGCGCACGTGATGTTCAACCGCCAAATGGCGACGTGAGGAGGTAAGGCTATGTCACAAATCAGTGAGCGTGGCCGTTCAAATTTTATCATAGGCTTGATGCTAATTGGGTTTGGTGGCCTGTTTCTGTTGGGACAGGTTCTCCATGTTGGCACCCTTCAACTGATGTTACCTTTCTTTTTTATCCTACCAGGCATATTGTTTTTTGTCGGCATGATCATGGGCGGCAAGACCGCCGGGCCGCTGGCAATCCCCGGCAGCATCGTGATGGCAGCCGGGCTGATCCTGCTTTTCCAGGGCTTTGCCCGTTATTATCAGAGTTGGGCATACGCCTGGGCGCTGGTTTTTCCGGCCTCGGTGGGCGTTGGGTTCATGCTCCACGGCAAATACAGCGATGAGTCTCGCCTTGTCCAGACCGGTCGCCGCTGGCTGACTGTCGGCCTGGCGATCTTCCTGGGCGCGGGCGCGTTCTTCGAGCTCCTGATCTTCAGTAACTCGGCGGGCCGCGTTGTCTTGCCGGTCCTGATGATTGGGCTGGGTGCCTATCTACTACTGCGGCGAGGTAGCAAGAGCAGCTCAGAGGAGCAAACTGCGGTGGTCGGGACATCGGAACCGGAGGAGACACGTCCCCCGTCCCCAACCAAGCCGATCAAGGCACCCGCGCCGCCACCACCGCCTGAGTTCGAGCCGATCGACAAGCCGCGCCGGCGGAAATCATCGAGCAGCCAGGAATAGCTCGGTCGGGTCTACACACACTCAGGAATGGCGATTAAATAACTTTCCCATTTTGAGCCTGCAATCAAGACCGTAGATGTGTCAGTTAATAAATTGTCATTCCTTAAAGAAGCCTCATGGGCGCCATACCGGCACTGTGGGGCTCTTTTTGTGTTTTTTCTCATCGTACAGGAAAGTATAAAATCGGGAGGGATGTAGCGTCACTTTGAACGGGATCGTCGAAACGCGGGCCCCTGAGATTGTACAGTATATGCCTGGAGAAAAGGAATCGGAAACGACGATCCTCGATCATGACGGTTCTTGGGTGCCGACCCTAATCCCCATCACCCAACCCCTGTTTTTTACCCCCCACTCCGCATGGGAATGTCGATACAACCAGGTCTCGAAGAGCACTATCAACCCTTTTCCATCACGACCACACCATTTCCGAGGGACCTCTCGATGGCTTATGGCGCAAATACAGCTGATGATGGTGGCGTTATGGAGGAGTCCGTTAACTCACAATCGCAAACCGACCTATCTTGTCGGCTGGTAGGGTATCACCCCATGCAGAGCCTATTATTCTTCTGTAGAATGTAGGTGTAAAATGTGGGCATAGGTTTGAAATAAATTCGTAATACTCGGTGATCAAGTTTGGGTCAATGTAAAATAGTGATTTAGACACCGGTGTGGTTCCCGATTTGCAAAGTCGAGCTAAAGTACTGGAGTCGCCAATTCATGATGCTATATGATAGTCTTAGGTGTCTGTCTCTGAAATTACTTCAAACAGAGTATTAAGAATTAGAAAGGAGAGGGTCATGTTTGCTTACAAGCTTTCTCGTGCCGGAGCCTGGAAAGTATGGTCGATTCTCATAGTGGCCGGTGTGATTGGGTTGCTCTTGGTTGGGTGTAAGGAGGAGCCTAAGGTGTTCCGGGTGGGTATTCTTTCCGGTTTGAACTATGTGGCTGACATCACCGACGGCTTTAAGGAAGGCATGGCTGAGCTGGGTTATGTAGAGGGCGAGAATATCATTTATGATGTTCAAAAAACAGATTTCGATATGGAAGCCTATCAGCAAATCCTCGATCAGTTCGTGGCCGACAAAGTAGATCTGATTGTAGTCTTCCCAACCGAGGCCTCCATATTGGCCAAGGAGACTACCAAAGGCACCGATATTCCGGTCCTTTTTACCTTCGCGCTGATCGAAGAAATGGGATTGGTAGACAGCATTGCCGTGCCGGGTGGAAACATTACCGGGGTGCGCTACCCCGGCCCAGATGTTATGCTCAAGCGATTTGAGATCCTGCTTGCCCTGGCGCCTGATGCCGAGCGTATCTGGCTGCCCTATCAGCGTGGTTATCCTATTGTGGAACCCCAGCTCGATGAGTTGTACCCGGTCGCCGAGGCGGCCGATGTGACGTTAATCGAGGCACCGGCAGACAACGCAGCCGAGCTCGAAACTGAGATGGCCAAGCTAATCGATGAGGATGGCAAGGTTGGCATTGACGCGATCCTGATTTTGATCGAGCCACTGGCCGTGACACCTGATGCATTGCTTGTGATGGCCAGATTTGCAGAGGAACATCAGATTCCGATTGGCGGAGCGTTGATGGAAGTTGATGGATATGGAACCATCTTTGGGGTTAATGTTGAAACCAAAGGGTCCGGCAAAGATGCTGCTCCCCTGGCCGATAAGATCCTGAAAGGCACACCGGCCGGCACTATTCCGGTTTACTCGGCTGAGAGCTACCTGGAGGTCAATATCAAAACAGCTAAGAAGCTGGGGGTAAAAGTCCCTGAGAGTATCTTGAACCAGGCAAATAATATCATTGAGTAAGCCGAGATGACAATCGGTGGTGTTTGGATGTGATGAAGGCAATGTGTACTGGACCGTTCTTCAGTTGTTAGGAGTCCATAAGTGTCAACTTAAGAGCCTGGTCTTGCTCGATGATCTGCTTTCAGCCTCGCGAGTTGCGTGTCATTCCCATGAAAACGAGAATCCATAGCGCATCAAGTGGATTCCCGCTTTCGCGGGAATGACGGTAGCCGCAGCGAACAGGATGGTATTGGGCTTAAGTTGACACCTATGGTTAGGAGTCATGGAATCTGCGGAGATGGGACGGCATCTCCGCCACAATGTACTGGTAGAATGAGAAAAAACATGAAAACTCTAACACATGATCCGCGCTCTGGGCGAAGTCTGAGCACTACCCTGGCTGTAGCATTTTTTGCCTTAAGTGTGGTGGTGCTTTTGCTTTCCGGTGGCTTGCAGGTATTCTCGAACTTTCAGACGCAGCGGGAAGCTATCTCCAACAAGCAGCAGATCATCGCCCAAGATACATCCAGACAGGTTAGCACCTTCATTCAGGAACAGTTCAGCGTTCTGGAAACAGCCACCAGGCTGACGAACCTGGCAACGGCTTCCGAACAGGAGCAAGAGTCGGTTCTGAGCACCTTGTTGGGGCAAAACCTGGCTTTCAGGCAGTTGATCTTGCTGGATAGTAGCAAGAAGGAGCTGACTCGGGTCTCTCGTCTGTCGAAAGTTGGGGCCGGACATGTCACCATCGATGATCATGCATTAGTCAGGCTCTGGAATGATGGAAGGTATGTTGGTAACGTCTACATCGAGCCCATCACAAACGAGCCCATGGTGCTGATGGCAATAGCAGATCAGGATATTCTGGGGCATTTTCAGGGTATTCTGGTAGCTGAAGTCAATCTGAAGTTTATGTGGGATCTGGTTACCAAGATCGAAATCGGTGAACAAGGCCTGGCCTATGTGGTGGACAGACAAGGTAACCTGCTTGCTTTTAACGATATTGCCCGTGTTTTGCGGGGTGATAATGTGAGCCAGGTGCAGGTAGTAGAGGAGTTTATCAATAACCCCGCCATGATCCCGGACACCACGGTACGTGCCTATCAGGGCGTCAAGGGTGACCAGGTCGTTGGGAGTTATATCCCGCTGGGGGCGCCGGACTGGGCTGTTGTGACCGAGATGCCATGGGGCGAGGCTTACCGGGATGTTATTCAAGGGGCATTGTTATCGGTTGTTATCATCTTGATCGTATCAGCCCTGGCAGGCTTGTTGGGTGTTTTCGTCGCGCGCCGGCTGGCTGTCCCTCTTGTCAATTTGACAGAGACAGCCACTCAGATCGCCGGTGGCGACAGGACACTGCAAGCCGTCGTGGCCGGTCCGGAAGAGATAGTCGGCCTGGCAACAGCGTTCAACAGTATGACTTCCCAACTGCGTGACTTGATTGGCAACCTGGAGCATCGTGTGGCCGAACGCACAGCAGAGCTGGAGCAAAAGGCGGACGATCTGGCGAAGGCCAACCAGTACAAATCGGAGTTCCTGGCGAGTATGTCGCACGAGTTGCGCACGCCGCTCAACGCCATTTTGACCTTTAATGAGCTGTTGGCAATTGGCACCTTTGGGCCGGTTAACGAAGAGCAGGTTGATTACTTGCAGAAGTCCTTGCAAAGTGGTAAGCATCTTCTTTCTCTCATCAATGACGTGCTGGATGTGGCGAAGTATCAATCCGGCAAGATGAAGTTGTTTGTTGAGGACAACTTCGATGTTGAAACGGAGATCGAGGAGATTGTTGCTTCCGCAAAAGCGATGCTCAAAGACAAACCCGTTACATTAACGACAGAGATCGATACCGATTTCCCGTCCATGACTTGTGACAAGCGTCGTATTCGACAGGTTCTTCTCAACCTTATTTCGAACGCAGTCAAGTTTACAGAACGAGGTACCATTACCCTGTCTGCCAGGAGAGAAGACGGCGAGGTTTTGTTCACGGTCGCCGATACAGGTCCTGGTATTGCGCCGGAAGAGCAACATCTGCTTTTTGAACCTTTCATTCAAACAGAGAGCGGTATTCGACATGCGGGTGGTACGGGTTTGGGTTTGCCCATTTCGAAAAATCTGGTTGAGGCTCACGGGGGGCACATCTGGGTGGAGAGTGCTCCGGGAATAGGATCTAAATTTTGTGTATCGTTGCCGTTGAAACCGGATCTGGTGCTGGACAAGGAGGCTCAAACATGAATAACAATCACACCTATCTCTGTGTCGAAGACGATGCGATGAACAGGGTAGCGGTCAAGGCGATTTTTAACCGTGTGATGAATATTCAAAGCCTGACCATATTCGAGGACAGCACCGATTTTATGTCACATCTGAAATCGTTAGAGGAACGTCCAAGTGTGTTTCTACTCGATGTTCATGTCCGTCCGCACAACGGGTTTGAGATGTTGAAAATGCTGCGCGCAGATCCGGATTATCAGAACGCCAAGATCATCGCTTTTACAGCCAGTGTTATGAATGAGGAAGTTGATCAGCTGCGCAGCAGCGGTTTTGACAGTGCAATAGGCAAACCCATTGATGTATCGGTCTTCCCGGATCTGATCAAGCGAATCATCCAGGGAGAATCAATCTGGTATGTGATCTAGGAATAGACTTTATCGAAAATAACGGGGTTATACATAAAACAAGCCGGATTTTATGCATAACATATCTATTGCCGATAAAGTCTAACAACTATTTGGTGTACAGCCATTGAAGTAAAGTGTGGAAAACTGGGTAATACGCTGTGCCTGTTTGAGGACAAGAAATGACATTAAATGCAGGAAATAGCGTTGGCGATTTAGCCAGGCCCGGAAAAAGGTGGACAGACATGGACGAGCTACGAGGTAAACGTATCTTTATCGTCGAGGACGATGTTGTGAACATGGCTGTGTTTGCTGTCACCCTCAGGCAAACAGGAGCTACGATTATTCAAGATGCCTGGAATGCGAATACGATCAACATATTGGTTCAGAATCTACCTATAGATGTTATCCTGCTCGATTTGATGTTGCGTTTCAAGACGAGCGGCTACGATATATTTGACAAGATCCAAGCCGATCCCAAACTGAAAGAGATACCCATTATTGCTGTGAGTGCATCAGATCCGGAGATCGAGATCCCAAAAGCCAAAGATAAAGGTTTCGCGGGTTTTATCGGTAAGCCCATCGAAGTTTATAAGTTTCCCATTCAGATCGCTGCTTGCATGAAGGGCGAAAAAGTTTGGTATGCACAAACTTGATCATTCAGGAGAACAGAAATGAGCCAACACGCACTGATCGTTGATGACAATGTTTCCAACGTCGAAGCCTTGAAGGCCCTCCTCTATAGAGAGGGTGTCGTTGCAACAACGTTGATTTCTCCCATCGATTTGCCAGATCTGCTTGACACATTGGCGCCGGTCGATGTCGTCTTTCTCGATCTGGAGTTTCCCAACTACACCGGCTTCGATGTCTTGGAGCAACTGAAAGCCGATCCTCGGCTGGCCGGTGTCCCATTCGTGGCCTACACGGTTCACATCAGCGAGCAGAATGAGGCTCGCCAGGCCGGGTTTGATAGCTTCTTGGGCAAACCCCTCGATGTACAGCGGTTCCCTGAACAGCTCCAGCGCATTTTCAACGGCGAGCATGTGTGGGAAATATGATCACGTGATGTGCCTGCGGTTGGCATGATCGCCAGGAAGGCATCATGCCATCGCGGGCTCTATGCTCTTGAAGGTAAAATAGCAGAAGAAACCTCATCATTCGTAGTGTTTATCGATCATGATTTTGATCTGCGAAATCGAATCAAGCACCCGTTGTTCCAGCATTGCCAACGTAGAAAGCCAGTGATCGGCGACGGTGTAGATATCTTCATCGGAGCGCGGTGTGTCCAGTATCTCCCGTAGATCGCGGGTCTGGCCACGATCGAACTCCTGAAGTGCGCGCAGGATCGACATAAGACTGTAGCCTGTCTGGAGCAGCATCCTGATCACCCGTGCTCGTCCGATCTCGACAATGCCGTAGAGGCGATAGCCATTGCCGGGATCGCGGGGGACGCTCAGTAGCCCATTGCGTTCCCAGTTGCGCAGCTTATCCACCGACACGCCCATGCGTTTTGCCGCTTCACCGATCAACAGTGGAGCGGTTTGTTGTGTTTCGACGGCTTGTCCGCCTGCCCATTGCTCCAGAAACTCGATAGCTGCGTCGGCATGGGCGTGCTCAGCACGAACCCTGGCCAGATAGGTATAAGCCAGCTCCAATGCGCCGCCGAGATCCCCGACTGCGGACTTGTGTAGGATGTCGAGCACCAATGCTTTGCCACCCGGATATGGCCAATTCAGGATTGTTCGCGCCAGGCGCATTTGATCCTGGTGAATTTCAGTGAACAGCCGATAGCCACTGCGGCTGCGTGGAACCGGTGATAGGTACCCCCATTCTTCATAGAGTCGGACGGTATTGGGGTGTACCCCCGTAGCCCTGGCAATGTCTGAAGTGCGTAAGTAGCGTGGTGCCATATCTGTCAAGTACCCTGACGAGAAAAAAGATGCGTTAAACGTGTGTGGTTTGCATTGTGCTGTCGATGATGGTGATCATAGAATAGCTGTAAGGCAATCGCAAGACATTCAGACATCAGCCATGCGCTTGATGCGGAATCCGCGCGTCCTCCGGCCAATCACGGCGAGCAAAAACCTGATCATCGATCACCCGGCGTCCGTACCTTGAAGCAACGTTTATTCTCCTGATCCTCGTTTTTTACAGAACTAGTGTTCAGCTATCCAAGCCATTCTAATCCAGATATAATCACACACAGTAATTTGATAATATCCGTAAGCAGTCTGGTTGATCCTCTGTTGGACCGGGTGTAAGCTAAGTGCCCACAAGGATGGCGCGAGATCGATGATTAACCGGGTTGTTCCTGCCGGCTATCTATAACTAAATTGGGTGAAATAAACCAATGCCCGAGTGGCTCTATCAGGCTGCACGGGTATTTGTTTTGCCCAGAGGATTTTTATACAGACAATGGCTACAAAAACAAACGGCGAATCCAAGGTTTCCATTCCAAGATTGCTATTGGGCAAGCCATTAGCAACACATGACCTGCCTCACCAGACGGTCAGTAAGCCAATCGGTCTGGCAATATTCGCCTCCGATGCGCTCTCCAGTACCGCCTATGCTACCGAGGAGATTTTGTTGATCCTCGCCCTGGCTGGTTCTGGAGTGGCCGTACTGGGCCTATCTATCCCCATCGCTATCGCGATTGCTGTCTTGCTGGTTATTGTGACGATTTCCTACCGGCAGACCATCTATGCTTATCCCAATGGCGGTGGCGCCTATATCGTCGCGCGTGATAACCTGGGCGAGGTTGCGGCGCAGATAGCAGGCGCAGCCCTGTTAACCGATTACATCTTGACGGTAGCTGTCAGTGTCTCGTCCGGTATCGCGCAGATTACATCGGCTTTCTCATGGTTGCTTCCGTTCAAGGTCGAAATAGCACTGGCTGTGATCTTCATCGTTACCATCATCAACTTGCGCGGCGTTCGGGAAAGTGGCTCGATCTTCTCGATCCCAACCTATTTCTTCCTGATGATGATGTTTGTCACGCTGGGACTGGGCGTTTACCGTTACCTCACCGGCACGCTGCCAACAGTAACGGAAGTTGAGGCGCTTCAACAGGAGACGATGACCTCGTTGTCATTGTTTTTAATCCTGCGTGCCTTTTCCAGCGGCTGCGCAGCCCTGACCGGGATCGAGGCCATCTCGAACGGCATCACAGCTTTCAAGGAGCCGCGCAGTCGTAATGCGGCCACGACGCTGACGTGGATGAGTGGTCTTTTGGTCTTCTTGTTTCTGGGAATCACTTTGCTGGCTAACAGGATTCATGTCATACCCAGCGAGACGGAGACAGTAATCTCGCAGATTGCTCGTACCGTGTATGGTAATGGTACCATTCCCTATCTGCTTACCCAGATCGGAACAGCGTTGATTTTGCTGATGGCTGCCAATACCAGTTATGCCGGTTTCCCCCGCCTGGCTGCGCTGGCTGCCGGCGATGGCTTTCTACCTCGCCAGTTGACCTATCGTGGTAGTCGCCTGGTGTTCTCGTGGGGGATTGTCTTTTTGGCCATTGCTGCCTCGATCCTCGTCGTCGTAGCCGATGCTCGCGTGACGTCATTGATCCCATTGTACGCGGTAGGGGTCTTCTTGAGCTTTACCATCTCGCAAATTGGCATGGTTATCCACTCCCTGAAGATTGGCAAGCTAAAGCCGGGTGAAGAGCATAAAGGATTGGAGACCACAATTAGATACGACCCTCATTGGCGGATCAAGATGGCTGTCAGCGCGTTTGGCGCGCTGTGTACCGGCATCGTGATGATCGTTTTCGCCGTCACGAAGTTCACTACTGGTGCCTGGTTTGTTGTCGTCCTGATACCGGCACTGGTCTTGATCTTCTTCCGCATCCACCGGCACTACAAGAGCGTTGCCCAGTCGTTGACGCTGAGGGGGCAGCCGGTTAAAGTGGCCCCTCGCCCGGTGCAGACCCTGATCCTGGTCGATGATGTTCACCGGGAGACTATCCAGATGGTCAATTTTGCCAAGTCGCTCGGGCATCCCTGGAGGGCGATCCACGTAGGTGTCAACCCGGAAAAGGCCCAGGTTCTGCCGGAAAAATGGAAAGAGTACATTGGCGAAGGCGAGATCGAGATTATTCCATCGCCCTACCGCGCATTGGCCGGCCCTCTACGAGACTATTTAGAGGATATCCTGGAAGAGCACCCTGATATTTTCATTCATGTCATCATTGGCCATCTGGCGATGGACTCTTTCTGGCAACAGGCATTGCACCAGAATACCGCTTTCGTTTTCAACCTGGCCCTGGCCGACCTCGATCATGTGATGATGACGATTGTTTCGTACCGGATTTACGATGCGACTGCCGAGGCCCGCGATGAAGTCAGCCATGCCGCCGAGCCGGGCGCGCGTACGCATCGTCATCAGAGGATTCTCGAAAAGAAGAAACAACAGCAGAGCCAATCCGGCGAGACATCCAAGGAGACTGAAAACACGTCGAGTTAGCTGATGTCCGGCACACCACAATTTGGTGGGATGTTTCAGGAAATACTCTCCAGAAAGGCTACCCAGAGCGACGATAGATGATCGTCGCTCTGATCTTTGTGACGCGAATACGTTTGGGAAGCGTTGGGAAGAGCCGGCTGCCTCTGTCTACTCAGCCTACCCGATCAGCCTAGCAACGATCCATACAAGAGCGCCCGCGAGCAGTGCGTAGCCCACGGCAACGATCGCGTTTTTACGTACCACTGAACCCTCTTTACCAATGAGCCCTACCGTGGTCAGCACGGCCACCACATTATGCACGCAGATCATATTGCCTGCTGCGCCTCCCACTGCCTGGAGAGCCAGTACCGGAACCACCAGGAGCCCGCTCTGGACTCCCGTGTCATATTGCAGCACGCCAAACATGATATTCGAGACTGTGTTGCTGCCCGATATGAAGGTGCCCAGCGCACCCACCAGGGGAGAGATCAGGTACCAGCTTTCTCCTGTGACATCGGCGGCTGCCCTCGCGACTACAATGAGCATCGCTTCGCGGCCTGACGCGCCATCAGAATTGATCATAATATAGACCATCACCAGGGCCGAAATGAGCGCCACCGATGCAGATCCAATCATGGAAGCTGTCTCTTTCCAGGCGCTCACGATGTCGCTCTGCTCCATTCTGTGCAAAAAGGGGATCAACAAAGCAACCAACACAAAGGGAATGAGGCCCGGGTTGCGCAGAGGGTAAATCACCTCTCCGATTCCTGTCCCCAGAATGTTGTCCCAACCAACATACAAGAGTCTCAGCCAACCTGATACCTGAAAGGCTTCGATACGGGTAACAAGCAAGAGCAGGCCCACAATCAGGTAGGGCAACCAGGCACGCCGGGCGCTGATGGCCGGGCCTGCTTGCGACACATCGGCGCCGGCCTGGATCGTTCCTTCCCATGAGGAGGGCCAGAGGTTCCTGGCTGGGAAGTTCCACTCTTCCTTGGGTTTTAGGAATCCCCTCGAGACGGCTATCAGGAATATGGGTAAGGCTATCAGCGAGCCAAGAAGCGCGGGAAGCTCTGGGCTGATGAAAAGCGCGACCAACATTTGTGGGGTTGTGAAAACAACGCCGGCAAACAAGGCTAACGGCCAGATTTCCAGCCCTTTTCTATAAGAGCCTTCTGCCATTTTGGTCATCAGGCCGATCATGATCAGGGGGATGAAAGTGCCCAGCGCAAAGTGGACTATCCCCACATGTGCCCCAATATTGTGGAGAAAACAATCGAACGCCATCGAATCGGGTAAGGATACCACATCCCTGAGAGGCTCGAAGCCTCCTCGGATTGGCACCCCAACGGCCCCAAAAGAGACTGCCGTGCTGTCGGCAACCAATGTCAGGACGGCGGCGATTAAAGGCGGGAAGCCCATGCCCACCAGAAGCGGGGCAGCAACTGCCGCAGGTGTTCCAAAGCCCGCGGCGCCTTCCAGGAAAGAGCCGAATAACCAGGCGATGATCAGCGCCTGGACTCTTCGATCCCTGGAGACAGACGACATGGAATGGGATATTGCGTTCATGCCGCCGCTCCTTTTCATGAGTTGTAAGATCAGAATAGCGCCGAACACGATCAGCAGGATGTCGAGTGCGTTGATGATTCCTGCCAGACTTGCGGCTGTCAGTTTCCGGATGGGCACCTCCCAGCCAATGAAGGCAATAGCAGCGGCTGCCAGGCATCCCACCGGCATGGCCTTGCGCGATGGCCACATGAACCCCACCATCAAAATACCGACGATCACGATCGGCAGGAGGGCAACAACAGGCATGATCCAGTTCATGGCAAATACACCTTGATTAATGTAAGTGGTAGGACCCGGAAATAGCGTGTGTGGCAAATGTTCGATGGCTTTTGGCGATTTTCCTCCTCCTGTTTCGGGAAAAATGACCTCACATCGAGCGAATCTGGCTCCAACATCGCAGATGAGAGCTTATTTCGGGCCTCAAAACAGGCCTGGCTTGTGACATTCATCACATCCACGTTTTCCGGGTGCTACCCGGCAAACTGGAAGCAATATTTTAATCCAATCAACCAGGAGCCAGCGATGATAAACGCAAGAATAACCATCGGCAAAGAAACAGTCAACCAGTTGATCGAGAAGCTGCAATAAGCGTATAAGGCAGGTGATGTTCGAATAGTAACGCGGATTTCGGCCGTGTCAGTCAACCAGATATTTCAAACTTCATCTTGATCAAATTAGTAACTTGTAGTATATTTTTTCTGACTCAAATTTGTAAGACGTTTTGAATGGTTCAGAAGAGGTGTGTTGTGTTCACAAAGCGGCTGTGGATTGTTGTTGTCCTGTCAATTCCTCTGGCTGTAGCGGGCTGTGCTACTGCTATGCCCACTCCAACGCCAATTCCCATCAGTACAGTATCTCCTGGCGCCGATTTTCTTGGAGACGGTGGCGAGGTGATAGCCTCTGGCATTGTCATTCCGGCGCAGGAGTCTAATTTGAGCTTTGCCATCACCGGGCTGATCAAATCGGTGGAAGTATCAATCGGCGATGAGGTCAAGGCGGGCGATCTGCTGGTCGAGCTGGATGCTACCGATGCTGTACAGGCAGTCGGGCAGGCCAAAGCGCAGCAGTCGCTGGCCGAGCTGGGCGTTACACAAGCTGAGGTGAATCTGGCGCTTGCGCAGGCCAATCTGAACAGCATTGCCGGTTGGAGTCCCAACCAGAATGCCGTTGCCGCGGCTGAAGCGGCTTTGGCGAATGCTGAGGCGTCTCTAAAGCAAGCCCAATCAGCTTACGACCAGGTGGCGTGGCTACCCAGTGTCAGTGGGACTCCGCAATCGCTCCAGTTGGAGCAGGCAACCAACTCGTTCAATGTGGCCAAAGCCAACCTCGATTACATTAACTCAGGCAGACCTGATGTCAGCAAGGCCCGAGCCCAGGTTGACCTGGCCAATGTGTCATTGGAGCAGTCTAAAGTGAACCTGGAGATTGCCAGGCTGAATCTGGAAGCAGCGCAACACTCAGAGGGCAAGACTGCTCTGCGAGCTCCCTTCGATGGCAACATTGTGTCAGTGGAGATCACCCCAGGTGAGGTTGCCATGCCGGGGCAGTTGATAATCGTGCTGGCGGACCTCAATACGCTCCAGGTTGAAACAACTGACTTGAGCGAGCGGGACATATCAAAAGTGAAAACCGGGCAGTCTGCTCAGGTCTATGTCAAGGCGCTCAATAGCCATTTAGAAGGCCATGTAGCGCGGATAGCACCTCAGGCGACAACCCTGGGTGGTGATGTGGTCTACAAGGTAACCATCGCGTTGGATGAGCAGTTGGAAGGGCTTTTGTGGGGCATGAGTGTTGAAGTACAAATAGAAGTCGGTTCTGACAAGTGACAAGGAGCTGGAGATATGGGGCTGTATCTGCGCCTGGCATGGCGCAATCTTTGGCGGCACCGTCGCCGAACGATCATCGTTGCCATCGCCATCGCCGGCACGATGGGAATGTTGATATGGTACGATGGCTTGATCGGTGGGTTTAATGAAGCCATCTATGGCAACGCCATTCGCGTGCTGGGAGGCAATGTCCAGATCCACGCTGCCGGCTATGGCACCGAAGTCAACCAACTGCCGCTGTTGCCGCTGGCCGACGACGAATCGCTGGTACAAGCGGCGCAGGCCCAGCCGCAGGTGAT
>JAFGLD010000191.1 GCA_016928235.1 Anaerolineae bacterium
ACGCCCAACGCAATCCTGACCCAATCGGGGTCAGGGGAAATCGCTGGGGCGAGATGCATACGTTTGTATTCATTTCAGGAAACAGCCCCGCAAATCCGATTACCTATGCAGCTCTTTATGGCTGCATCTTGAGGGAGCTTCCCCCTCCGCGATATATAGTTGTAACACGCCATTTACCAGGATTGATGGTGTGTTGAGGTGTGTTTAAAAGTTCGCCATCCGAACACTGAACACCGGCAGTGATGAGCCTAAACGGCTTTCATGTATCCAACTCTCTCTGCTCAATCCGGCCAATCACGGCTTGTATAAATGCGTTAAATAACGGGTGTGGTTTATCTGGGCGGCTCTGGAATTCCGGATGGAATTGAGTACCAACCATGAAAGGGTGATCGCGCACTTCTGCGATTTCCACGAGACGGTCGTCGGGAGAAAGACCGCTGAAAACCAGCCCAGATGCTTCAAGCTCCCCTCGGAATGCATTATTGAGCTCAAAACGATGGCGATGACGCTCATCGACAGTTGTACTGCGATAAGCATCGTATGACTTAGTGCCTGGTTGGAGCACACAGGGATAGTGACCCAGTCGCATCGTCCCGCCCATATCGGCCAGGTTCTTTTGATCCGGCATAAGATCGATAATCGGATGCTTCGTTCGGGTATCGAATTCTGAGCTGTTAGCATCGTCCCAGCCCAGCTTGTTCCGGGCATATTCGATACACATCACTTGCATCCCCAGGCATAGTCCAAGATAGGGTGTCTGGGTATCTCTCGCCCATTGTGCAGCCAGAATTTTGCCCTCTACGCCCCGATATCCAAATCCACCAGGCACCACAACGCCATCGACTGACTTAAGATGCTCCCAGCCCTTGTCCTTCTCGAGATCGCCGGCGTAAATCCACTCAATGTCGATATCGTAGCCATTAGCAACACCGGCGTGATAGAGTGATTCGCGCACGCTCATATAGGCATCATGAAGCTCGGTGTATTTGCCAACAATGGCAATACGAGCCTGCGGTTTGGACGATTTCATCGAATCGACCAGGTCACGCCAGCCGGATAGATCGGGCGGCGATCCGTTAAGAGAAAGCGCCTCAGAGAGATAATCGCCAAGCCCTGCATCTTCTAACAAGAGGGGAACTTCGTAGAGATATGAAGTTGTACCGAGAGGCACAACACCGGCAGGCTCAACATCACAAAACAAGGCAATCTTGTCGATTAAATCGTCGGATACCACATGATCTGATCGAGCGACAATGACATGGGGCTGAATCCCCAGACCACGGAGTTCATTCACACTGTGCTGGGTAGGCTTTGTCTTTAGCTCGCTGGTAGCCTCGATGAAGGGCAAAAAGGTGACATGGACGTAGATAGTATTGCGTGGACCAACATCCCGACGCATCTGCCGGATTGCCTCCAGAAACGGCAGGCTCTCGATGTCTCCAACTGTTCCCCCAATTTCCACTATGACAACATCGGCGTTGGTCAGCTTCCCAACGTGAACGATGCGCTGCTTGATCTCATTGGTGATATGAGGGATGGTCTGGATGGTTGCGCCCAAGAAATCGCCCCGCCGTTCTTTGGCGATCACAGCATTGTAGACCTGGCCAGTGGTGAAATTGCTGGCACGTGTCAGATCGATATCGACAAAACGTTCATAGTGCCCCAGGTCCAGGTCGGTTTCAGCACCATCGATTGTGACATAGACTTCGCCATGCTGATATGGAGACATGGTTCCCGGATCAACGTTGATGTAAGGATCGAGTTTTTGAATTGTGACCGTGAGGCCACGAGCCTTGAGAATACGGCCGATAGCCGCAGCTGTAACTCCCTTGCCAACCGAGCTAACAACACCACCTGTACAAAAAATATACTTTGACATTCTCCTCGCTTCCATCTTTGAAAAGTATTTGTGGGAGATCCCTAAAGAGTAGCGGGGAGGCTATTCCCTTCGGGTTGCCTCCCCGCCAGTATGACACATGTAATCGATTCCAGGAGCTTTTATTTCCCCTGACATTTTACCCCATACATCCAACTTCCATAGAAACTACAGAAGTTGATGGTAAAGCTTGATCTGCATTGGTTATACCAGCTTGGCAAGATCCTCCGCCGCACGCCGCATATCCAGGAAGATCAGACCAAGTTTGGCATCTTCTCGCGCCAGGGCGGTAAGAACAGCCTCTTCGCCAACGGCCATTAGCATAACGTAGCCTTTGCCGCCGCGAATATAGACTTGCTCGAGTGTACCGCGTCCTAGTTCGCTGGCAATGCGCTCACCCAGTGAAAGCATGGCTGCTGACATCGCGGACACACGATCTTCCTCAACTCCTGCGGGCAGCGCCGAAGCCATAATCAAACCATCCACACTGACGACAGCAGAAGCCTCAATACCTTCGGTGCGCTGAAGGTCACGCAGACGATCTACCATTAATTCAGTCCGCGATTTAGTCATGGACTTAAGCTCCTTTCACCTTTATATCCAAGGGGGTAGGTAAGCTGTAACAGCTTGTTACAACACTACTACACACTACAAATAATAACCGATATCCCCAGTAAAGTACCAGCAGCAAATATATCCCACCGTAGTGCATGATACCATAAGGCTTTGCAGCAAGTCAAACTTCGAGACGGGCCGGATTGCATTCAAGATCTGGGAGAGGATTCTGAAAGTGTTGTCTGATGATCTTCCAGTCGACAAGACGATTGTAGACAGTGGGTATTTTTGATGGTCTTCTGTAGCAAGGTATAATCTCACTCATATCCACTCCTGTGCGCCCAACCTAAGAAGTCGCATCCCAACAGGAGGTGTTTTGTGAAATCCTTTGGTCGCGTGGAATTTGAGACAGCTGCGGAAGCTATTCGGAGACAGATGCATTATGCCCCAAGAGTGGGTATTGTGCTTGGTTCTGGCATTGGTAATATCGCAGATCGAGTAGAGAATGCCGATATTATTCCCTATGCACAGATACCCCATTGGCCTTGCTCAACAGTGATAGGCCATCAGGGACAGTTGCACATTGGGAAGATGGAAGGCCAGGAAGTTATAGTAATGCGCGGACGTGCGCATTACTATGAGGGATACCCAATGTCCCAGGTAACTCTTCCTATTCGTGTGATGCAGTTGTTAGGAGTTGATATCATTATCCTGACCAATGCAGCAGGCGGCATCAACCCCATCTTGCATCCCACCGATTTAATGTTGATCACAGATCATATCGGTTTGATTGGCATGACGGGAGCCAATCCGCTCTATGGCCCCAATGATGATACGTTAGGGCCACGCTTTCTTGACCTGAGCAATGTCTACGATCCCGCTCTACGAAGCATGGCTTTGGAATCGGCTCGTGAGGCTGGCGTTCCGCTGCACCAGGGTGTCTACATTTGCCTTTCCGGTCCTTCTTTTGAGACACCTGCCGAGGTACGCTTTCTACGATTGATCGGCGCGGATGCAGTTGGCATGTCTACTGTACCGGAAGCTATTGTCGCCAGGCATGGTGGTTCGCGTGTATTGGGGATATCCGGCATTACCAATATTGCCATCCAGCAAGAGCCTGTGAGCGAGAAGACGACGCATGAGGAAGTCTTAGAGACAGGCGAACTAATTGTTCCTCGCCTGGAGGCTGTTCTTCGGGGGGTATTACGTGCTCTTGCTAACCGGGAATACTGACACGATCCTATGACTACTTTGGTACAATTCCTCATTAAAACAGAGGCTGGTCTTTATGTATTAGCTGCTATTATCCTAATCTTCTCGGTACGGAGCCTGGTGGTTGCTCGCCAGACACAACGCAATACCGTTTTTGGCCTCGAAAAAGAGGCTGCGCGACAACGCCAAAGGCGATCTCTAGGAACCATTTTATCGCTGCTCTTGCTAAGCAGCGGTGTCTACATTATCACCCACATTGTAGCGCCCAATGTGAGCGAAACACCAATAGAGCCAACGCCAACGCCGCTCGTTTTTGTCACGCAGATTCCAACGCCAACTGAAGCCCGGTTGCTCTATCCTACTATAACCGCTACGCCAGGATTGCCGCCTGCTGCGGTCGATAGTATGCCGTCACCAGTCGCTGAAGTATCAAGCAATGGTTGTGAGATTGCTGGAGCCACTATTACTGTGCCAACATCTGGCGAATTTGTCTCCGGGCAGGTTGTTGTTGAGGGGCAAGCTAATATTCTGGATTTTGCCCAGTATAAATTTGAGATCAATGGGCCGACGACTAATGGGAATTGGGTTGTTGTTGGAACATTCACTGTTCCTGTAATCGACGGATTCCTGGGTACATGGGATAGCACATCTCTTGCTCCTGGGAACTATACACTCCGGCTGGTTGTCATCCGTACAGATGGGTCATTTCCTACGCCTTGCGAAGTTCCTGTTATGATAGCAGGATCTGAGGGATTTGTTGCGCCGTCACCTACTCCTTAAAGTCTAGATTGACAAGATTAAATATGCTTAAACTTGCTACCCGACATACCCTCTTGCTGAGCGTTGTCAGTGCTGCAATCATCGCTGCGATATTGACAGCCGATTTCTGGAATTACACCCAGGATGATGTTTTTATCACCTATACCTACAGTCGTAATATTGCTCAGGGGCGAGGGTTTGTATTTAATCCCGGCGAGCGTGTTCAGGGTACGACGACGCCTCTCTACACATTGCTGATGTCGGGGGTCTATTTGATTACCCCCGATCTTCTCCATGCCGGAAATCTGTTAAGTACCATTTTTCTAGTGCTGGCCTGCGGCTTAGTAGTTAGCTTGATGCGTTCAGAGTTATCTGCTTACAGTAGATTTGCTATTGCTGTCATGCTGGCAACATTACCTCTGGTTTATGTCAGCTTTGGCATGGAGACGCTCCTGTACTGCGCACTATTGATGCTGGCTTTCCGGCTTTGGGGGCAAGGTCATCGTCGATGGGCAATGCTGGCCGCTGCTGCCCTCACCTGGACCCGTGCCGATGGTATCGTGCTAGGTGGGGTGTTGTGGCTGGTAGCGGCCTGGGAAGCATGGCGAGACAATACGGAACGGCCGATCCCCGCGCGGGTAAGTCGATTCCCCTGGGTGTTGGGCTTGATTTATATGGCGGGTATCCTGCCCTGGTTCGGCTTTGCCTGGGTCTATTTTGGAACTCCCCTACCAAACACCTTGAGCGCCAAGCAGGAGATTCTTCAGGGAGTCAGGTTCTGGGTCGATGGGTTTGGTTGGTGGAAGACGTTTTATGGCAACAATCCCCTGTCTGCGCTTTCTTTTCCGCTCATCGGCTTGGGCATCTGGGAGTCTATGCGCCGGCCACGTTTGCGCCCACTGGCGCTCTGGGCAATAGCATTCACTGCCGGCTACACGGTTTTGAATGTCACGGCCTTTTGGTATTACACGCCGCTGGTAGTCGTTTTGATCGTGCTAGCGGCCATTGGCGGCGAGTGTATTGCGCGTTGGCTGTTGCATCGTCGGCTGCAACGTGGAATGGTCGTTGGAGTATCGCTATTTCTGGTATGTGTGTCCGGCGCACTGGCGTTTGCCGCGGCGTGGCCCTATGGAACACCCCCTCCCCGCACAAGCACCTATCGATTAGTCGGCCAGTGGATCGAGCAGAATACCGATCCGGACAGCACCATCCTGGTGGGTGACCTGGGCATCATGGGATATTATGCGCAGCGGCGCACACTGGATACACCGGGATTGGTTGTTCCCAGGCTGCCTCATTGGCAAGATGGTTATACCATCGCTAACTATCGCCCTGATTACATCGTCGCCACACAGTACTATGCCTGGGTTGACCTTATCAGCCAGGATTGGTTTGTGTACCAATACGTTCCCGTAGCCCAGATCAGCACTCCCGGCGATATCATGAGCCCTATCACTCTGTACCATCAACGTCTTCCACTGGCCATGCCGGCGCAGGTTATCCAGGGCCTTGATCTGCCCCTCACCTGTCCGGTCGATTTAGAGCAAGGAGAGAGGTTGCCGAAAGAGACGCGGGCACGCTTGCTGTCACCGGCTGAGGAGATGGTAGTAGAGGCCTCTCACCCGTTCTTGTTAGCGCAATACCCTGGCGACCAGGCTGCCCAACCCGAGAAACTTTTCGAGCAAATTGCCCTGCCGTTAGCAGTCGCGCCGGGAGATTACAGATGGGAAATGGACTGCATCGAGACCCTGCATGGCGAAGTGGAGGTGCTGGCTGTTGAGCAAGCGGATGGCTATGCGCCGATTTCTGGAGCCGACTGGGCCGATTTCGCGCGGTTGGCCGGGATCGCCTTTCCTCATGGTAATGAAATTTGGTCAGGGGGAACATTGACCGTGATGTTAAAGTGGGAGACGCTCAAGACGCCGTCTCTTGACTACAGCCTCTTTCTGCACCTGCGTGATGCAGATGGCCAAATTGTGGCCCAGGCTGATGGGTATCCGCGCAATGGCAGCCGTCCGACCACCTCGTGGGAGGCCGATGAGACCATCGTCGATGTCTGGCCCGTTGGGATACCATCGACCGTGCCGGCAGGTGATTATCAGTTGTTCGTTGGCTGGTATGACTGGCGCAGCGGGGATCGATTGGCGCTATCGGATGGCCGGGATGCGGTTGAGCTGCCTATAGTAATTCACAACAAATGGCCGGGGGGAAGCGGCCTGCCCTGATTCTCGAATACAAGGGATGGGAGCTTTGATGATAAGTAGATTCCGCAGGCATGTCACGGACAATCGGGTTATCGCAGCGATCCTGGTGTTGTACGTTGTCCTGGCGACCCTGTATAACTTTGCCAACCCGCTGTTTGAACCCCCTGATGAGATCCATCATTACAACTTCATCCGCTACTTGCAGCAGACTCATCGGCTGCCGGTGGTCGATCTGGATGGGCCGGAGACGGAATACCATCAGGCGCCTCTCTACTACACCATCGCCGCGCTCGTGACGGCTCCACTGCCACACGAATCGAGCATTGCCCCGTATGCCATACGCAATCCATTCTGGGCATACGAGATCGGCCAGGTGGGGCGGGATAACAAAAATCAATATCTCCATGATGCGAGCCAGCGGTTTCCTTCCCCGGATGCTGCCGTCTGGACCATGCACCTGACGCGCGCATTATCGACATTGTTTGGGTTCGGCACACTGCTCCTGACCTATTTCCTGGCTAGATGTTTTGTTTCCAGGCCAATGGCGGTGGGGGCGATGGCTGTGCTGGCCTTCATGCCCAATTTCCTTTTTACCAGCAGCGCCATGACCAATGACAGCTTGACCATCCTGGTTTCGACGGCGGTCACCCTGCATCTCGTCACCACTGCTACCGTCGATGCTCCCCCCTCGCCGCGTCGATGGCTCGGCCTGGGTGTTCTGCTCGGCCTGGCATTGCTGACTAAAGTGAGTGCATGGCCTCTCCTGGCAGTGGCGGCATTGATGGTGGTAATGCTCTCTATAAGGCTGAAGTCGTGGCGGCTGTTTTTTACGGCTGCGCTGATCCTGACGGCGATTGTTGGCCTCATTGGCGGCTGGTGGGTTGTACGCAACGTGGTTCACTATGGCGATTTGACGGGGCTGGCAAGCGACTGGGCTACGTGGGGCATGCGCAAGCCGCCAACCCCAGACACCTATCTATCTGAGTTGGTTAGTTTTCGCAGGACTTTTTGGGTGACTTTTGGGTATGGGAACATCCCTTTGCCCGAATGGGGTTACATTCCAATCGATCTGTTTGTCTACGGTGGCATTGGCGGGTTAGTTCTGGCTGCTGCCCATTTCCGCCGGGTGCCGCCGACCGCCGTTCGCCGGCACCAACTGATTTTGCTGGGCGTTTGGGTTATCCTGGCTGGGATTACCCTACTCTGGTTCTGGTACCGGGCAACTGCAACCAATGGACGGCATGTTTATGCTATCTTGCCGGTTGTCATCCTGGCGATCATCGGAGGATGGCATATCCTTATGCCCGAACGGTGGCACCGGTTGCTGGCCGCTCTTTTTGGCGGGCTGATGGCATTGCTGGCTGTGCTGGCGTGGGCTTTTATCCTGATACCTGCCTACCAGCCTTCCCCCCGGCTCACTCCTGACCAGTTGCTGGAGTTTGCTCCCAATCGATTGGATTGGCAGATCGGCGATGTCGCGATTTTGCGAGGGTACCGGCTCTCCCAGCCGAGCGTTCGCCCGGGCGACACCGTCACAGTGACGCTCTTCTGGGAAGCCTTGTGTACCACTGAGCGCAGCTACTCGGCTTACGTTCACCTGGTCGGGGCGGACGGAGAGACGGTGGGCAGGCGGGATAGCTATCCGGGCTTGGGCAACGATCCGACTATTTACTGGCGGCCCGGTGAGATCATCGAGGACGCCATTCCGGTTCCCATTAGCGTGACTGCTGAGGGGCCGATTGCACTCAAGATCGTGGCCGGGCTCTATGACCAGACAATCGATGAGACGCTTGATACACGCGATCAGAACGGCAGTATCATCGAGTACCCGGTGATAGGGAGAATGAAGCTGGCGCAAACTCAGGATGTCGCACTTAATCCGCAGTACCAGCTCGATGTGACATTTCAACACGGGCTCAGATTGGACGGCTATGATCTTTCGACTATCGACATTCGGCCGGCGACCACACTCTCTCTGACATTATATTGGTCGCCAGGTGGGCCTTTGCCTATCGAATACGCAACATTCGTTCATCTGGTCGATGAGCAAGACAACATCATAGCACAAGGCGATGATCCACCGCTTGGTGGCTGGTATCCCACCACCTTCTGGGGAGCAAACGAGCACTTCAAGGATAGCTACAGCGTAGCTGTTCCGGGCGACACCCCGGCCGGCACATATCATGTGTTGATGGGGTTATACAGCCTACAAAACATGTCGCGGTTGCCACTGGAAAATGGCGCCGATGCCGTCCGGCTCGATCAGGATGTCAGGCTCCGTTGAGCGGCCCGCTCTTACGCCTGGCTTGCTCGTAATCCTCTTGTGTGTCGATATCTCGTAGGATGGTATCTGTATCGACGGCAACCTGGTGGATATCACTCTCGTGAGCTTGCAACATATCACGCGGAACCTTGTCCGGCGGCAACTCCGCGATGGCAGGCCAGAGCGTTCTATCGATCATCACAGGGTGTCCTCGCCGGTTCTCATAGGTGGGTGCAACAATGCGTCCTAACCCCCGATTGTATGATTCCAGAACCAGACGGAAAGTACTTGTTTCGATCTCGGGTTGATCGCCGAGAACGATCAGGCAGGCGCCGCTGGTGTGCCAGATGGTTTGCAATCCTACTTTGAGTGACGACAACATCTCGCCCTCTGCGTGATGCGAATTGTAAACCACTCTGACCGGCAAATCGGCCAGATGGCGCTGGATAGCTTCGAATTGTTCCCCAGCAACTACAACAACTTCGTGTAACCTGCAATCGATCATCCGCTCACAAACAGTTCGGATGATTGTCGAAGACCCCCAGGGAAGCAGCATTTTGGGCTGCCCCATGCGCTGTGAGCTGCCCGCCGCCAGGATAATCGCCCCAATGCGCCGCTGAGTCTCCCAGACCGGCTCATCTTGCCGCGCGGCGCCAATCAACACACGTTCGATGTTGAAGTCAGTCAGGGCATAGGCCGCTATCTCGCGCGCTGATGGCAGGAGATGCTCATCGACCTGGTTGAGAAAGGGTGTGATGCGTGCATATGGGGGAATGTTTTTCAGGCTAAGCTGTGGACTCATGATAACCGCAGCCATCAACCGCGTCGTCACAGGATCGCCAAGCGGATATCCCGTTGCGTTGTGGATAATTTTAGCGCCGTAGATGTGTTGCTCGTCGAGCGGTTTGCCCAGCGCTCTTAACCCCATCATAGGAACGATCACAGTCGAAGAGGTAGGGATGACCGGCTCATGTGGCAGAGGAGCTTTCATTGGCAGCCGTCGGGATCCGTCAGCTTCGACCAGCAGGGCATCGAGATAGGCTGCCCGCGCCAGATTGTCGTTCAGCCAGTTGGAGCGTACTCCGCGAACCTTGCCGTCAGCCTCGATCTTACCAAAGACAAAGACATGACGATGTTTCTCAACCTGCTCAGACAACCTGTCCGGCAGCTGCATCCCATGTCCAAAGCCCACCTGCTGAGGCGCTCGATGTAGTTCATCCTCCGCAATTTGGGTCGTTGTTGTGCTAATAATGCGCCAACCTTGCTCAACCAGTTCATCTGCCAGCCGAAACATAGCACTGGTCTTCCCCCCCGCGCCGACAAAGCTAACAATATCCCCTGGTGTGAGTGCCAGAGCCTGTGAGAGTTTCATGATGGTTCTCTTGGAAACAGCCGTGAGTTACGGGTATGACCTGTCGCAATAGACAGCACCAGATAGCTGAACACTTCCAGGTGCTTTTCCTCCCCGACATCTCTATGAGGATTTTTCACTACCCGTCCCCTTCAACTGTTCCCAGATGCTTGGACTGGAGAAAACAGCTTCTAAAACACCTCCGCCAATCGCCAGAGATTTCTCGGAAATCATAAAGCAATGGGCCGGCTCACCACGTGGATCGATGTCGGCGATCTTGGCGCCGGCCTGAACGGTTAATCCATCGTGTGCCAATCCTCGCAGCACTCCGGCGAATGGGGCCTCGACAGGGTGCCCATCAACCCTGGCAATGATCTGGCCTTTCTCCACCATCGCCCCGATCGGAGCCAATCCGGTTATGGTTCCGGCGGCTGGGGCACGAAGTACCCTTTCGGATGCCATTCCCATGACAGGTTCGGGGGTGCCACTGTCGCCCAGTGCCATTCCCCGCCTGATCACGCGGCCAAGTGTGTGCCCTCGCTTTGTTTCGATGACCGCATCACAGTTATTGGGCGCATCGAACCCTGGCCCCAGCCCGATTACCAACGGCGCGTCAAAGGGGCATGGCCCCGGATCGCGCTTCATCATGCGGGCATCGATGATAATGGCAGGGCTGTATTCGGCGCAGGTCAGCCCATCCGGATCGATCAACGCTGCAATCTCACCCTTGCTTTGTACTTGCAAGGCCATCGCCAGGGTGTCTGCCCGGCGCGCGGTGGCGCCTTCGACGGTAATAGCGCCTTCGATGATCGCCGAGCCAAACGACACTGCCCTGCGGATCAGCAACGGATGGGCCAGCTCGGTGATCAACACAGGAAAATCGCAGCACCATAGGCGGTAGGCAATTCCCGACCCCAGGTCGCCACCCCCACGCACAACGACACGAAGATTGCTAAACGGAGAGTGGATCATCTTATCCTCCTGACTTACGCAGCCGCATTGCGACGCGCTCCGGTGTGATGGGAAGATCGTCGAGCCAGATACCGGTTGCATCATGGATCGCTGCTGCAACGGCCGGCGCGAATGGTAGGAAAGGCATCTCGCCCATGCCGCGTATGCCCCAGGGGCCGCGTGGATCGGCATATTCCAGGATGATCGGCTTGACATGATGGGGAATATCAAGCACGGTTGGAATCAGGTAGTTGCTGAAATACGGGGTCATGACATGGCCTTCACGCATCTGAAGGTTTTCCATGACGGTGTACCCTTGGGCCTGGACAATCCCCCCCTCGATCTGCCCTTCGATCTGCTGGGGGTTGACTGCGCGTCCAACGTCGTCGGCGCAGACCACGTTGATGATGTCGATTTGGCCGGTCTCCAGATCGACCTCAACTTCGACTACCTCGGCTACGTAGCCATAGGCAAAATTGGGCTCGCAGTGGCCGGTCTGCTGGTCATACATCGATGTAGCAGGAGCGCGATAGGTGTAGGCACCGATGGCCGGCCTTTCCTCTTTTTTCCAGGTCTTGATCGCCTCTTCGACGGCCCCCTTGACGGCATGCCCCGACATGAATGTCAGCCGTGAGGCCGAGGCGCTCCCTGAATCTTCCGTCAACGATGTGTCAGACAGCTTGAGACGCACTCTGTCCAATGGGACACCTGTAGCCTCGGCTACCATTTGGGCCAGCGCGGTGTGATTGCCCTGCCCGACCTCGGCTCCGGCGTAGTGGAGCACTACCTCTTCGATCTCAGTCTCGCCGCGCAGCTCGACCGTGGCGCTGCTTTTCTCCGCCACCCCGAAGCTGAAGCCGATGTTCTTGAAAGCTGCCGCAAAGCCGATTCCGCGCTTTTTATGGGGCTCAATGGGTTGGGTGATGGAAGATTCACGGTGCCAGCCTTTGCGAGTATGCTGCCACCCACCATGCATCGCGCACTGCTCGATGACCTTGTCGATAGTGGCGCCGGGCGGCAGTGGCGTCCCTACCGTCAGCAAATCGCCATCACGCAAGATGTTCTTGAGACGCAGCTCGACCGGGTCCATGCCAAGCGCATCGGCCAGTTTGTTGATCTGACCTTCAGCAGCCAGGGCGCCCTGCGGACCGCCGAAGCCTCGAAAGGCCCCGGAAGACAGGTTGTTCGTATAGACCGCATACGTATCGACCGTGGCATTGGGGATAACATATGGCCCGGTGCAAGTCAGTGTTGTGTTGCCAAGCACCTTCGACGATGTGTAAGCGTAAGCCCCGGCATCAGCGACAACCAATACCTCGGCGGCGGTGATTTTTCCCTCGCGAGTAGCACCCCACTTCGCCTTGACCGTCATCGGGTGCCGCTTGTGGTGCCCTCGTATCGATTCTTCTCGGCTCCAGACAATCTTAACCGGTCGATGCAGTTTCCAGGCGGCCAGCGCCAACACGATCTGGAGCGACATGTCTTCTCGCCCGCCAAAGGCTCCACCGATGGCCGGGTAGAGCACCCTGACCTGATCGGTCGTTAGCCCCAATGCATGGCAGATCTGCGCCTGATCTTCGTGTGTCCACTGCCCGGCCACCTCTACGGTTACACGGCCTTCTTCATCGATATAAGCCAGACCGGCCTCAGGTTGCAGGTAGGCATGTTCCTGCCAGGATGTTGTGTATGTGCCTTCGATAGTAACATCCGCCGCCTGCCATCCTGCCTCCACATCACCTTTGCTGATGTGATAGTGGGTCAGGATATTGCCTGGCGTGTCAGCGTGCAGTTGGGGCGCGCCATCCGCCATCGCCTCGAACGGATCGAAGACGGCCGGCAGATCATCATATTCGACGGCAATGAGCTTGCAGGCGGCTGTTGCCGCTTCATCGCTTTCGGCTACGATCAGGGCAAGCTGATCCATAGTCGTCCGCGCAATGTCGGCTCCGGCTTTATCGCTGCCGGGACCGCACAGCACAGGTTGATCGTTCCGGATCAACCCATACTCGTTACAAGGGATATCCCCGGCTGTAAAAATAGCAGCCACGCCGGGATAAGCCGCGGCAGCACCGATGTCAATTGCTCTGATGCGAGCGTGTGCGCGCCCCGAAAAAAGCACTTTTGCATAGAGCATGTTCTCTATGACTAAGTCGCCGGGGTAAAGCGCCTCCCCGGTGACCTTGCTCACAGCATCGATGCGTTTTATGCTTTGGCCGATGATCCGGGTTGCCATATTTACCGTTCCTTGTGATGCTGCTTTCATCGATCGACTGAGAGACAACAGAAGAAAACCAACGGCTTATTATTTCTTCTATGCCATGGACTCTACCGACGCTTCCTTTTCTGTTGCGCCTCTTTCCTGATCATATCCAGGTCTACCTCTTTCTTGCCGGGTGGTTTCGCAACAAAAAAGATCATCATCGTGCCGATCGTAAAAATGCCGAAGAACAACACGGCAGTCACGGCGAGATTGTGGGCCAGAGCCGGCCATCCGGCAGGGAACTCTATTGGCAAGACTGGAATCAATCCCCCCAGCGTAAAATGGGTGTTTTTCAGCCAGTGTACTACCCGGGGCGATATCATGTAGGATAGCCCACCGATGATCAGGATTATGATAAACCCAAACAAGGGTATCAATGGATGGGGTGGTTTTTCTTCTTGAACGATGATATTTTGGCGTCCCATGTTACTTCCTTTCTTTTAGAAGCCTGGCGGCTTGTTCGAACGCGCTGACAATCTTGTAGTAGCCTGTGCAGCGGCACAGGTTGCCGGTGATGCTCTGCCGGATCTCCCAACGCGATGGATTGGGGCGCTCCTCCAGCAGCTTGGCCCCGGCCATCAGAAATCCGGGGGTGCAGTACCCACACTGCACGGCACCTTCCTCGACGAAGGCTTGTTGGATAGGATGCAGATTCCCATCACGCGCCAGCCCTTCTATCGTCACGATCTCGGTCTGGTGGGCGCGCGGCGCAGCGATCATGCAGGACATCACCGCCATGCCGTCGAGGAAAACGGTGCAGGCCCCACATTCACCTTCGTCGCAGCCCTCCTTTGTCCCGGTCAGACCGATATCCTCCCGGATCATGCGCAGCAGCGTCTTGTGATTAGCGCCGTGAACCACATACTGACGGCCATTGACCGTCACCTCGATGGGGTCGTCATCACGATGCGCAAAGCCCTGGTCAAGTCGTCGATGCAGTTCCCCAGCGTGACGTCCCCACAACATGACTGGGCGCGTCGGGTGGCCGTCGCGCTCATTGCCGTCCCGCAGAGCGACGAGTGCTCTCCGGACGAGCACCCGAACCATCTCCCGGCGGTATTTGGCTGAGCCGCGCACATCATCGATGGGCATGGCGGCCTGGGCAGCCAGCTCCGCCGCTTTGTCGATGGTCGCCTTGTCGAGCGTTTTGCCGATCAGCCACTGCTCGGCTTCCGGCGATGAGATGATGACCGGCGCGACGCTCCCCTGGGTGATCGATGCTTCCGTCACGGTATCACCGTCAAATCTGAGCACCGCCGACACATTGACCAGTGCAATAGCCTGGGCGCGCCTGAGCCCCAGCTTGAGGAAGATACCGCGCCGATTCGCATCGAGCGGCGCAAAGCTGATGCCGGTAAGAATCTCATCCGGCTGCATGATGGTCCTGCGAACACCGGTGATGAAATCGGCCAGTGAAACGATGCGTTCCTGAGCCGATGATCGCAAAGTGACCTGAGCACCCAGTGCGCGCAGCGGGGTGATGGTATCGTTGGCCGGAGAGGCGGTGATGATATTCCCAGCCACCGTCGCCCGGTTGCGGATTTGCGGCGACGATTCGGACCAACTGGCCTGCGCCAGCGGCAGCGCCCGCTCGCCAAGCAGCGGCGATGCGACAACCTGGTTGTGCGTGGTCATCGGCCCGATGTGGATCAGGTCATCATCCCACAGCCCGATCTCGTCCAGGCCTGGGATGCGCGTGATGTCGATGAGGACGCGCGTGTCAGGCCGCAGCCCGCGCTCCAGCTCGATGATGATGTCCGTCCCGCCGGCGATGACCCTGGCCGCATCGCGGTGCTCCGATAACAGGGATAGAGCTTCGTTAAGTGTTGCCGGTGTGTAGTATGTTTCCCACATGCGGGTTGATTGTCCTCACTAGCGAATCAACATGTTGTTACTATGTGGTTATATCATCGCTGGCTCGCCATGCCAAGTTGGGCACAGGTTTGTTCGCCAAACACATGCTTGTCTTGCTGCGGGAGCATTAGCTCGTTTTCTCTGCTTTGTTTCTCCAACGAAGCTCTGAGGATAAGATTTTCCCGCCGAGAGTATTGATTTTCTAGGCGAGAAAAAAGATTTCCAGGCAAGAAACTCATTTTTTCTCGCCTAGAAATTTTCATTCTCCAGGCAGGAATTGGGTATTCACTGCCTGTCTTGTCGATTATCGCCCGGCAACAGTCTTCGTTTCCTCGCTGCCTCTGGTCCCTAACCTATGACCTCATCCTTCATACCTTACCCCGGCACAACCTCACCTTCGATGATGTTGTCCGCTGCCGGATTCTCAGACGCTGCTGCCGGGTAGAAGGTCAGGCTGCTGCCTTCCTGGCTCACATCGACCAAGATGTGATCGCCCTCCTGCACCATGCCATCGAGCATGGCCAGCGCCAGTCCATCGACCAGCTCGTGCTGGATGGCCCGTTTGAGCGGGCGAGCCCCGTAGACCGGGTCGTAGCCGGCTTCGGCCAGATGCTCGCGCGCCTGGTCGGTGAGCGTGATCGACAGGCGTCGTTCGGCCAGCAGCTGCTCCAGGCGCCGCCACTGGATATCGACAATCTGCTTGATATCCTCCTTCGACAGGTTATGGAAGAGGATGACCTCGTCCAGGCGGTTGAGGAACTCAGGCCGGAAGTGCTGGTCGAGCGCCGCCATGACGCTTGATCGGGCGGCTTCGGCGCCCTGTTCCTTGATGGCGTGGCTGCCGAT
>JAFGLD010000192.1 GCA_016928235.1 Anaerolineae bacterium
GAGTTCGGATAAAAGGATTACACGGATCAACCTTGTCTATCAATGGGGACTTCTGACGATGTTTTCATACCTTTTCGACGATCTAATCTTACTCCCACTCATCCCTGCGAGCGCGCGTAGTCAATTGCCTCTTCAACGGACCCAAAAGCCTTAGCATTGACGTTGCCAAAAGTGACAGAGGTAAGCCCTTTGACGGCCAGTCGCACCATATGACTTTGTGTAACGACGAGTACTCCACGCAGTTTAGGATGACGATAGATGGCCTGTTCCCCACGGGTATCACTGTTAGCCGACTTGACCACGTCATCCAGGCTTAAGGATAATTGGGTGACATCGATAATCATGAACATCGGTGTATCGGATGCGTCAAGGATAACCTTGACCTCATTGTTCGCAACCGGATCATCGACGGCAAAGCTGTAATGCTTGAACAGCGTCGCCTGGACGATCTGCTCGCCTGGCACAACCTCGATCTTGTAATTCATGATCTATCCTCCGTGTAGAGATGAGCCATGAGTCAGGTTCTGTCGACATTTATACAGTAAAAAGGGTACGCCAGCTATTTCATGAGATGTCGACAGAACCAGGCCCGCATTTCGGACGCACCTTATACCTTGTACGGCTCCGGATCGCCATCATAGATACGGCCGTCGGGCATAGTAGCGCCATCAAGAGTGCTAACGCTGGCAAGCTGCCGGTGGTTGACCGCGGCATCCTTGAGATTGGCACGAGTCAGGTTGGCCTTATTGAGTTGTGCCCCACCCAAATCAGCCCCGCTTAAGTTAGCCCCGGACAGATTGGCGCGAGTCAGCATCGCATAGCGCAGTTTTGCACCCTCCAGTTTTGCATAACTCAGGTTGGCAAAGGTCAGATCGGCCTGCGTGAGGTTGGCGCGTGTCAGATCAACACGGGCCATCTGTGTCCGGCTGAAATCGGCTTCGGCCATCTCCGCTCGTGCCAGCCGTGAAGCAGTCAGATCACCACGGGAGAGGTTGGAGCGGAAGAGTTTTGCATCCTTGAGATCGAGATTGCGCAGGTTGCGGCCCGACAGATCGAAATCGGAGAGATCCTCGGTGCGACCGGCAGCCGCCCAGTTCACTGCAAGCTGATACTGGATCTCCAGCGGATCCGGCTCGATCCAGATGGGCTGCACGGGAGCCTCTAAAGCATCAGATGTCTGTTCCTGTATAGCGAGATCGGATTCTGTCGGTGAACGAGAAGGCTGTTCCGCCGGCAACTGTGCCATCGATTGCATTTGAATCTCGATAAGATGCCTCAACATACGGTGGATTTCTTCGGTGCGCTGCTCCAAACGAGCCAGACGATCTTCGAGTCGTGTCATAGTTGTGTTGCCTTTGGGTGATTGGTTTGCAGTGGACGGTATTCAGTTATTCCTCGCCGATTGTGTCCCACAAGTAAAAGCTCTTTCGAATGGGTATTCCTGGAGAGGGCATACTGCTGCGGCAGGACAGCCTGCGTGACGGTATGTCTGTGCCTCCGCAGAAGCTTCACGAGATCATCATGTGGCGGAATTCCATCACTACGATACGAGATGACCAATATACTGCCGGCAAAGTGTTCGGCCAATGCATCGAAGGCGCCATAGATCTGTTCCGCGTCATTCCACGGAGATACCCGATGCAGCAAGCATCGGTGCCGCGTGCTGTAATCGATCTGATTTTTCCATTCTTTGTACCGGGTTAGCCCTTCCAGGAAATGATAGAAGGCATGGTAGTCGACGCTGATGCCTTTCCGACTCATGTAAGGTGGGTCGATGTACACCAGATCGTAGCCGGGTGATAGCGCCATCACATCCTGGTTAAGTGCCTTGTTTGGCCGAGCGTTATCGAAGACAGCTGTGTTGGCCTCGGCCACAAACTTCCGGAAGTGGCGCTCGAACGGAGTATCCCAGGTCTTCTTGTTGCCAAACGAACGTTTGACGTTGGCCTCCCGAATGTACAGGTTCTTGCGATGGAAGAGATTATAGGGCCGCTTGACCAGGCAGGCTTGATAGAGCGCAAACAGCGCCAGCGCCCGCTTGAAAGGATCAGTAAGCCGGTGATCGATGTTCTGGATGACCATGTCCAGCCATATATTCTCAGCCTGTGTGAAATAAATCCCTTCAAAGGTCTCCGCGATGAAGTGATCGTAGTCATAGGCGGGATCGCGTTGGAACAGAAGCTCGATCTCATCAGTCTCCACGACAACCTGACTATTTTCGATCAACGCCAGGCCGATGGTAGTGTTAAAGGCCAGAAGATCGTTGTAAGTAACTTGCTTGCCGGCCTGTTTGAAACGATAAGCCACCGCGCCGGTACCGCCGAAGGCATCCAGCACGGTATCAAACTCCAACTGCTCGATATTTTTCCAGATCCAATCGACCAACTTGCGCTTGCTACCCTGGTAGCGCGTCGAAGGGAAAACAGGCGCGAGTGCAACTTCCGGCATCAACGGGAAGGGGAATTGTGAAACCAGATCAACCATTCACAGTACCTGCTTTCACCTGTTGGGGCATCATCAGCCCACAGTATTCTCCACCGATGTCCACCTACTATACCATCCAATATGCTATTCCCTTTATCATCGACACCAAGAGCCTTTGATGAGAGGGAACAGATTGGATGGTCATTCTGTTTCCATTGGTGAGAAATCATCACAGCAGACAACTAAACATTCTATGTGAAATGTAAGGTGATCAAGAAGTGATGAGTTTTGAGTGATGGACGATGCGTAAAGCAAAAAAGAGCATGGATGAGAAGCTCGCCGAGTGATTGTGAGCATTATCTCTCGTTCTCTATTGATTTTCTGCCTTAAACTCATTACCCATCGCTCATCACTTGTTCCGCAAAAGAGATCTATTCTATTTGACATAGAGCGTACTAAAGATAGCATCACTCCTGATAGTCATGATGTCAAGTATAACATCAAGCCGTGGTGAGATATAGCTTTTCAGAAAACGTTCTGGACAGCTTTTTATTCACAAAAGACGCTAACTTTGTTTAGAGCATTATCTGACAAGCTATAGAAACAAACACAGACTTCGAACAGGAATGGTGCTCAACAGTCGGAAGAGAACTGGTGGTTGGCAACGTATCGCTGACACTCGATAATCACCAGTTGTTCATCGAAAACCATGTCCGATAACCCCACCCTGGCCTCCGGCGGCAATATCACATGGCAACCTCGAAAGATTACTGGCACAACCCTGCCTGTGAGTATACAATCCATGTTTGCACCAAGGGGTGCGCCGATTCTCATCAAAAATTTATGTTATGGGGGAGAAATATGTCGCGCTTAAAAATCGTTTTTATTCTGATTGTAGCACTTATCATTGCCACGGCATGTGGGGGACGGCCACCGACAGGAGATACCTCTGTACCGCAACCCACGCAAGAAGCAACCCCGGTCGTGGCTCCCACCATCGAGCCAACCGCGATCTTAACAGAGGAACCAACTCTCGAAACGACAGAGGATGCTGCTGAAGAACCGACGGCTGAAGTTGCCGAAGATCCAACAACTGAGGCAACCGAGGAAGTAACAGTAGAGCCAACCGACGAGGCAGTTGAAGAAGCACCAGAAGAGTCCATCGACGAGGCAACACAAGAAGCCGTAGATGAAGCCGGTAGCGAAGCAGGAGCGGGAGGAGCCCCTGCCGGAGACGAAGACAAGCGGATATCCGATCTGCTCTTCTACGACCCGGCCACCGGCACCGCTGAATTCTATACCACAGACGGTCTCGGCAAGATTGGCCTGCTTAATAAGTATCCCAATTGGAGCAAGGGCTGGCAAATCATCCCCGGCAATTTCGGCAGCGATGCCTGGACCGACCTGCTCTTCTATGACCCAACCACCGGCACCGCCGAGTTCTATTCTACAGACGGTCTCGGCAAGATCGGCCTGCTCAATAAGTATCCCAACTGGAGCAAGGGCTGGCAGATCATCCCCGGCAACTTCGGCAGCGATGCCTGGACCGACCTGCTCTTCTACGACCCGGTCACCGGCGCCGCCGAGTTCTACTCCACCGACGGTCTGGGCAAGATCGGCCTGCTCAACAAGTATCCCAACTGGAGCAAGGGCTGGCAGATCATCCCCGGCAACTTCGGCAGCGACGCCTGGACCGACCTGCTCTTCTATGACCCAAACACCGGCGCTGCCGAGTTCTACTCCACCGACGGTCGTGGCAAGATCGGTCTGCTCAATAAGTATCCGAACTGGAGCAAGGGTTGGAACATCATCCCCGGCAACTTCGGCAGCGATGCCTGGACCGATTTACTCTTCTATGACCCAACCACCGGTACCGCCGAGTTCTACTCCACCGACGGTCGTGGCAAGATCGGCTTGCTCAATAAGTATCCGAACTGGAGTAAAGGCTGGAATATCGTTTCCGGTAGCTTCGGCGGACAGTAAACAGCGGCAAAGAGACAGGCATTTTACCCCTTGCCTGAATAATCGATGCACAGGTGTGGCAAGACCTATTCTGCTGCACCTGTGTGTTTTTGTTTGTACCAACACTTGCCTATCATGCAAGAACACTACAACGAAAATATCCTATAGGAATGAGAATTTATTAACTTGCCCAATCACAGTCCTGATTGCAAGCTCAGGAGGGGAAAGTTATTTAGTCACCATTCCATAACTCGCTGATCGCGTTTTCGGTCTGCATCATTCAGGTGATTAGTTTTAAGTGATCGACGATTGAACGGCATCGACGATTGAACGGCATCGACGATTGAACGACATCGACGATTGAACGACATCGTAGTGCTCAGTGTTTTCATGACACAATAATCGCTGTTGCTCGTGAGTATGCTCGAAATAGGACGGAAACGCATCGGAGTTTCGGATGGCTTCAGCTTGTTTTTGCTCTATACATACCCTATCGTGACCTGTGACTTTCGTCCTGTGGCTTTAAACCGATCACGGATCAATGTCGATCACTTACTCATCGAGTATGCTTTGCCGGTATTGCGGCATATTGTCTACTTTTTCTTTCCTGTGGTGTTTCTAAAATAGGTGTAACAGCACACTCCGGCATAAACAAACATGATACCGAACCCTATCCATCAGCCTGCTCCAGAAAGGTTGTCGTTGTGACAAATACCATCGAGACCTTCGAACTGCGCAAGGTCTACAATGACACAAAAGTTGCCGTCCAGGGACTGACAATGCAGGTCAGACAAGGTGAGGTGTTTGGCTTCCTCGGGCCCAATGGCGCAGGCAAGACTACCTCGATTAAAATGCTGTTGGGATTAGTCAGGCCTACTACAGGATCGGCACAGCTATTGGGACAATCTGTCAGCAAACCGGTAGCCCGCAAAAGAGTCGGCTTTTTGCCGGAGCACTTCCGCTTCCATGAGTGGCTACAAGCAGAAGAGTTCCTCGATCTGCATGGCCAGCTGTATGGGATGAGCAAAACCGACCGGGCTCAACGCATCCCAGAGATGCTCGAACGGGTTGGCCTAACAGAAGTCGTCAGGAAACCACTTTCTACTTTTTCAAAAGGAATGCTGCAGCGCATTGGCTTGGCCATGTCGATGTTGCACCGTCCGGCAGTGGTATTCCTCGATGAGCCGACCTCCGGACTCGATCCGTTCGGCAGGCTGCTGGTCCGAGACGTGATCCGTGCCGCTCGTGATGAAGGCACAACCGTCTTCATCAACTCGCATCTGCTGGGTGAAGTAGAAATCACCTGCGACCGGGTGGCCTTTATCCGGCGGGGCCAGGTGATCCGGGCCGGGACGATCCGGGAGCTTTCCGGCGGGCTGATGCGTGTCCGGCTGAAGCTGGATCGTGTGACGCCTGAACTGCTTGACGGATTGGCCTATTGGTCCAACACGGTCGAGCCAGAAGATCATCACGAAGTAATGCTCTCCCTTGTAGGCGAGGAGAAGCTGCCGGAGATTAACGCCTGGCTGGTTGAGCAGGGTATAAAAGTCTACGCGCTGGTTCCTCACCATCTCTCACTAGAAGATCTTTTCTTGCAAATCATGGGCGGGCAAGCCTCTGCCGAGGAACTGACATCATGATTCAATCTCTACACCAGATTGGCGTGATCACACGCCTGACTTTCCGTGAAGTCCAACGCCGCCGCCTGTTGTGGATTGGGCTCGGTCTGGGTGGTGCTTTTGTGGCGTTGTTTGCTCTAGGCATGTATTTCATTTATCAAGACATCATGCAGCATGTCTCCGAAGGCTATCGCTCCATGGCGATGAAGCAAGCCTCAGCCTCAATGTTGATGGCAGGAATGTATGTGATTAACTTTCTTATCGTGATGATTACAGTATTGACCAGCGTTGGCTCAATTTCCGGCGAGATCGGTTCTAACACCATCCATACCATTGCCTCTAAACCGATCCGTCGATGGGAGATTGTGATGGGCAAGTGGCTGGGATTTGCCATTATGATCTCACTGTACACTATCTTGATGTCGCTGGCACTGATGGGCATCGTCGCAGTCATCGGTGGGGGATTCATACCACCCCATCCAATCCAAGCGTTGTTGATTCTCATCCTGGAGGGGCTGACAATACTTTCAGTCACTGTGCTAGGTAGCACAGTATTCAGCACACTGGCGAATGGCGTGGTCATATTTATGCTATATGGTGTAGCGTTTGTTGGCGGATGGATCGAGCAAATTGGTACCATAGTCAACAGTCAGGTAGCTCAAGATCTCGGCATTGTGTCGAGCCTGCTGCTGCCAAGCGAAGCACTATGGCGGCTGGCATCAAGCAGTTTGCAACCATCAGGAATAACAGAATCAATTACCCCATTCGCCGTTGCCAGCCAGCCAACGCCGGCATTTGTTGTCTATTCGCTGCTCTATACATCAGGGTTGCTCATCTTGGGAATGTATGTACTCGGCCAGAAAGACTTCTGATTCGAGAGATCCACATCTATCGACCCACGATTGAAGTAAACAATTTGAGCAAGAATCCAGCCGGGCCAGAGTGTATCTCTGGCCCGGCCATGAATCTTCATGATTAAGTGTTTGTCTGTAAATAGTCTTTCGGTTTTGAGAGATGATTAACGGAAATGTCAACAGAACCTAAGACATACAAACCTATTGACGGACAGCCACTGAGAAACAATCCATTATTCAAACTGTCTCTTTAACAACAAGCTCATCCTCCAATGCCAGGGCAAGCGCCTCGCGAAGCTCTTTAACGGAGAAACCACCTTTCCGAATAACCCGGATTACTCCTGGTAAGTTACGCATCTGCGGCGTGTTATCGGCGATTCCGGATAACAAGATGATCGGTATTTTGCGGCTGGCCTTGTCAGATTGTAAATGGGCCAGAAGCGTAAAGCCATTCATAATTGGCATCATGATATCAAGGACGATCGCACTGGGTCTCTTCTCCTGAATGACGCGCAGAGCATGAGCACCATTTACGGCTTCTCGGCTCGCAATTCCCATCGAATCGAGCACATCTATGATCAACTGACGGACATCCAACTGATCATCTACAATGAGGACATATCCATCCATTTTTTGTCGTTCCCCTATCTTTGAATTGACATCATTCGGCCTACAATGCCCACCCCCACAAATACATACCCGGAGTGCTGTTCTCCGGGCAGTAGGATGGATGAAGGAGAATAATGTTTTGATCCCCCATATTTATTTCCCCAGTATAGAACATCGCACACCACAAGTAAATGGGAAAAAAGACACAGTAGGCGGAATTTGGCAATCTTTACCTTTCGTGCCCTGCTACAGCAATCAACCTTAAGACAGCAGTTACATTTCAGATGAACGAATGCGATAGGTTGAGGCTCACCCCAGCTTGTTTGTACTTTTGTGTTTGCACTTTCGTTCTGCTCGATTTGAGTTTTCTTGGCATGGTAATACCTTCGCCAACTCCGTCATTCCCGCGAAAGCGGGAATCCACCTATCGTGCTCGACACACGGGAATGACACTTGAGCACATAATCTGGTGACTATGTCGAAAATGCCTATTGTCCAACCGTATCGAGTTATCATCCTGCATAGATAAGGAGGCTGCCCAACACCAACAAAAAGACAGAGGCGAGTATCATACCCGCCCCTTCATGAGTTAAGTTATATGGCAGGGACTACATCGCCCTGCGGTTTGTCTAATTCTGGCCGGCAACCATGAGTTCCACTACGTTAGTTGCTGTAAGTCCTGTAGGCGTGTCCGCGATACTGAATTCGACACGTTGTCCTTCGATGAGGTCACGGCAACCATGGCCAGCTATCGATGAGTAGTGCACAAAAACCTCTCTATCACTACCATCCGGCTCAATGAAGCCGTAACCCTTAATACAACTGAACCACTTGACGATTCCGGTTACGCGATCTTCCATAGAGTGGCGACTCCTCCTTTTGATGCGTCCTTCCTGCTCTGACTGGATGATGTTAAAACGAAATCGCAGGAACACATGATCGTCCCTACGTAGCACATCCAATCAAATTCGTGGCAACAATACCACAGGTTATAACGGCTGTCAACTGGTATCGTCTACCGTTTCGGGATGGCGCATGTTATTTCGTTATACTCGATGTATCTCCGTGTAACCCTTCGTAACCATTCCGACAAATAGGTGCAAAGTCGGGCTGAGATACATCGATGGTGGTTGGGTGAGCTTGCGCGAGCCAACAGACTGTTGTTTGTAGCTCGCTATTAGACTCACCTGCTCTCTGCGATTTTGACATTCCGGCCAACCGAGTCTATAAAAGCAGCGTTGCTCTTCTACACTTTGTCAGGATGCACTGATGCCAAAACGCTGCACCCGATGCCACGAGTGGAAAGACGATTCGGATTTCTATAAGGATAAAAGCAAGCGCGATGGGTTGAAGTCGCATTGTAAAGCCTGTCATGAGACTTACAAGCGGAAATATCGCGCCAAACCAGGGACGCAGGCACTTCAGCGACGGTTAACCTATCTGCGGAAGTATAGTATATACACGCGCCCAGCGATCCACAGATCGCCGGAGTTCTATGCCTGGCTGGCTAAGAAGCGAGCGCGGAAGCAAACATGGATCCGAGAACACCAGCGGCGCTGGTATTCTCGCGAACGGGCAGCCGGTCGCGCCTGGCGTGAAAGCAACACCGAGACGATCCGTGCTAACCGGCAGCAGCGGCGTGCCGAAGCTGCCAATGCGCCTGTTAACAGCCTGACCGCGGCCGAGTGGCAGTGGCTGTTGGAGAGATACGATTCTCGCTGTGCTTATTGTGGGCTCCAGGGTAATGAGCTGACACCCGATCACATCATTCCGCTTTCACGTGGAGGCGATAACGCGCTCAGCAACATCGTACCATCATGCTGCTCGTGCAATCTGCGCAAGGGCGCCCGTACTCCGGAAGAGGCCGGGATGAGCTTCGCTGTGCAGGTGAATGTGATCGGTGATTTGGAGCAGATGGCGTTGATGTAACAAACAAAATAGACTTTATCGGCCATAGTCATGCTATGCGTAAAATCCGGCTTATTGTATGTGTAACTCCGTTATTTTCGATAAAGTGTAATACCTCGTAGAATGGCAAATTGGCCGGTAAGCAAGCAATGAAACCTGAGTGTTATCTTTGTTCAAAGCCCAAGATTTGCCGGACAGACTGTTAAATCCTTGTCTCAAGCCTGTGTGTATAATCACAGCGAGCCTGATGCTATTCCGACTTCCTGATTTTGGCTCAGGGGTTGTGTAGATGTTCGGATTCTGATCGAAGGCTCTTTTAATTGGTTGTCTGCTGTTCGTGATCCCAAAAGCCGGTACCAGCGTCATGAGACCTCGATCTGTTATCAGGGCGAAGGGGTTAGAGAGATGATTCAACAAGCTATTGGCGAGATGGAAGAACGCCTTCTCGTGAAGAATCAAGTGTAAGGAATAGGTATGCAATTCAAAACAAACTGGATTGGTATGTCTGTGATTGTACTGTTACTGGTTGCCTGTAATGACACAATCATAGAAGACACTACTCCGTCCTCGGAAGATGAGTTAGGTGTTGTCGTGGGCATCATCGACGGGGATACAATTGACGTTGCTATTGGCGCGGGCACCTATCGTGTGCGCTACATTGGTATCAACACACCAGAACTCGATGAGCCGTGCAGCGCCGAGGCTACTGCTGCCAACACTATGCTGGTTAGCGGTCAGACGGTCAGGTTGGCCAAAGATGTCAGTGAGACAGATCGATATGAACGGCTGCTGCGTTATGTCTACATTGGCGAGACATTTGTCAATGCCGAGCTGGTCAAGCAAGGCTGGGCTGAGGCTGTTGCATATCCCCCTGATCTGGCCCATGCAGCCTTCTTTTCAGACCAGGAAGACGCTGCTCGTTTACAAAACCTCGGTTGCTGGCCGAGTGGGGTGTTCGATGCTCAATGAACATGCCTATTTGCATTATAGGGTTCCAACTGTGCTACAATAGCATCACTGCGTCTGATTAGTCTATCAGGAGAGAAAACATGAAACCCCCTATACGTCATTGGCTTGTTTTAGGCTTAGCAGTAGCTTTATTGATACTGACAGGCTCGATGCTGCTTGAGCAGCCCGACTGGTGTATCTCGCCAGATGGTTCTCCTGTTGGTTGTGCTGAAGTAACGCTTACTCCAGGCGAAGCTATTGGTGATTTCTATGTCGATGGCGCTTTGGTGGCACCAGCCCGAAATATTGGCCAGTTAGCTCTTGTGCCGGATGTCGATCATACCATCGAGATCAAGAATATTCAGAGCACTGAATCAAATTTCGGTACATTGTTTAACTATGCAGATGTTTCTACGATAATCAGAGTCCAGACTGGACAGACGAGGGCCAAGACCGTCAAACTGGTCAAGAACTACATCCGGGGCACACTTAATTTTACCTGTGATGTCAAGGGTGCGGCCCCAACTGATGTCGTGGCCTGTCGTGTTACGATTGATGGCGTGATCCAGCCTGACGTAGCTGTCGGGCAGAGCATACCTTACATCCTGGATTCCGGGGATCGGGGCATTTTGGTCGAGGTGGTGGGCGATCAGGCCAGCTTGTTTGACCCGGCCAATAAGCAGCAGACGGTGAAGATCTATGCTGGCAGAACGGCCACCCTCAAGACCACGTTTACCAAAAAGGGCCATCTCTTCCTGGCGCTTGATCAGACAAATGTGGTAGCTGACTTTTATGTTAACAAGGAACTGGTAGCTTCCCAGGTTGCGGTTTTCGATATGTGGCTTGCGCCCAACAAGAGCCACACTGTCGAGGCCAAAAACTTCGTCGACACTGCTGCGGCAGGTGTCTACTCCTGGAAGGATGCCCGGTTGTCTGCATACCTGCAATCCGGCTTAGATAAGACGATTACATTCAAATTGCAGAAGAAGTATCTCAAAGGCTTTTTAGAGCTGACTTGCAATATCAAGAACCATGCCGGTGAAGATGCTTACTGCAATGTTGCCATTAATGAGGTGCCACAGGGAGTCATCGCTGCCGGTCAGAAGGCAACCTATACCCTTGATCCGGGACAGCATAGCGTGAAGGTCGATCTGGCGGGAGGCAATGCTAATCTGTGGGCTCCGGCCAGTCTGACACAGAAGGCGTACATCACAGCCGGCAGCTATCCCAGGAAAGTCAGCGCCACATTTCAGAAGGCTGGTCATTTGATTGTTGCTCTGGATCAAGCAGGTGTGGTGGGCGATTTCTATGTTGATGGTATCCTGATTGCTGCCCAGGTTCCTTCGATTACACAGTGGGTCACACCCAACGCCAGTCACAAGATCGAGGTCAAGAACACCACCGATCCGGCGGCGCCGATTGCTTATCCAAACGGCCGGGAATATCGCTGGAAAGATGCCAGCACCACAGCCGTTGTGTCCGCTGGGCAAGACAAGACCGTGACGGTAAAGTTGGTTAAGGAAATCACATCAGGCACACTCAATGTTTACTGTATTATCGATGGATTATCGCCGGGAGAGAGTGCGTACTGCGTAGTCCAGATCGATGGTGTGATGGCAGGGACTGTCCCGGCTAACAGTGGCGGGAGCTTCTCTGTTATGCCTGGAGATCATATGCTCCATATTCATATGGGGCCCGAGTGGATGTGGTGGAGCACTCCACATGATGAGATCATTACTATCAGCGTCAATAGAGTACAAAATTTCACTGCGTACTATTATATATATTAGGCTGACCCTATAATGGGTTTTATCAGAGCTTGTTGATCAAAAGAATCATCTGCAAGACAATATCAACAGGCTCTCAAGATCTTGACTGAGCATTGAAAAAGCCTGGATAGCATCCAGGCTTTTGATTTGCCGACGAGAATTATAGCTTTTCAGATAATACTCAGAACGTAACTATTCAGCTATGGGTGCTGTCTGCTTGATAGTTTTGAGTGACGCGTTCTATAGTCTGCGTTTTGCACTGTTCGAAGTATCAAATGTCGGTTGGTCATAACTGTCAACTTAAGGTCATTCTCCGGTAATAGCGATAGGTAGGGTCTTACGACCTTTCCCCCGCTCCAAACCGGACAGGCTACTTTCATGACATCCGGCTTTCCAGTTGGGTCCAGGTATTGAGAAGGAGACCGTTAACAGATGAAACTGTTCCAGAGTGCACCAGCA
>JAFGLD010000193.1 GCA_016928235.1 Anaerolineae bacterium
CCCCTTTGTTCATCAAAGACTACTTTTCAGAGGTTCTATCATGCCTCCTTTTTCACTTTTCTATCAAAAGTGAAGGGGGATGAACCGTTTGCAGTATAAATGAAAATCATTAGCTAACTTGCCAACGACAAAATGATCACTATGACTGCCTGTTGAACATCTTCACTCGTGCCTGACCCATTCGCCATCCGGAATTTTCTCTCCGGCCTCGATACGCACATTCAGGCGGTTCTCTTGGGGAGTGATTGGACACGACCAAAACTGATTGTATGCGCAATATGGATTATAGGCTATGTTGAAATCGACCAGAAAACCGCCACCCGGCAGCGGCTCGACTTCCAGATAGCGACCTGCACCATAAGTCTCCTGGCCACTGGTAGCATCAGAGAAGGGCAAAAAGTAACTGTTGCCTTCCGGCGCCAGGTAGAGTGTCAGCTCAGCCTGCTGCCCATCGATCTCAAAACGGAAACATCCCCAACGTAGATATTCCTGCACATCACCAGTGCTGGTTTGAATCGCGATTGTGTCTTGTTCGTCAAGCATCTCCAGATCGATTTCGAGACGCAAATCAGTATTCTCCGGGAAGTAACTGAGTCCGGTGAAGCCATCTTTCTGTTTGGGAGTCAGCGGGGAATGCGGATCGCTTCCGAAAAAACGATTTTTAGCTTGCCGGAATTGTTCTAAATCATTCATAGCCTAAGCCTTTCGGGTTAAAGTGATTTTGCCCTGTTTAGGTTGTTTTAGACAGCGGAAAACAATAGCCTCATGTAGGTCAGATAACCTGGTAGAAAGTTGAGCTGCCATACCGCCTCGCTTGCCGATGGCGCGGCTGGTGTGTTGTATGCAAGCAGTTTCATGCCATGTTACTGGTTGTTCACTTCAACTGGCAGTATAATCAGCCCCGACTTGGTCGGCAAACAGTGGGTTACCGAAACTCTTTCGGTATGGCCATCTTTTGCTGGAAGCTGGTACCCACCGATCGGTACTCCAGATTGTCGCAAACGGCAAGAATAGCTTCGATGTCATCATAGGCTGGTGTGTTTCTCCAGTCCGCTTGATTTCGACAGAGGGGGAGTAGGTGTCTTGCCTGTTCCCTTTATCATCTATCCCCATCAGGAGGAAATACGATCTCATTATGCAAAACTTGGATTTGATCCGGCCGGTTGACTCGGAAGTCTATGAAGCCACTGTTGCCGAGACGACCCGCCAGCAAACCGGCATCGAGATGATCCCATCGGAGAATTATGTCAGCCAGGCCGTCCTGGCTGCGATCGGCTCGGTGTTTACCAACAAGTATTCGGAAGGCTACCCCACCAGACGTTACTATGGTGGTAATGAAAATGTCGATACCGTTGAAGTCCTGGCTATCGAGCGAGCTAAAGCCCTTTTTAAATCTGACCATGCCAACGTACAGCCCTATTCCGGCTCACCGGCTAACCTGGCTGTCTATTATGCATTGGCTACTCCTGGCGATACTGTCATGGGATTGGCGCTGCCCGATGGTGGGCACTTGACTCATGGCTGGAAAGTCAATTTTTCGGCACACTACTACAATGCCATCCAGTATCCGGTCGATCCTAAAACCGGGCTGATTGATTATGATGTGGTGTGGAAGCTGGCTAAAGAACATAAGCCCAGACTGATCTGGGCCGGCGCAACGGCTTACCCGCGCATCTTCCACTTCGATAAGTTTGCCGAGATCGCTCGGGATGTTGGGGCGTATTTTGCAGCGGATATTGCCCACATTGCCGGGCTGGTGGCAACCGGACTTCACCCCGATCCGGTCCCTGTGGCCGATGCTGTCAGCCTGACTTCTCACAAAATGCTGCGTGGACCGCGTGGCGCGATGATCTTGTGCAGACAGGAACATGCCAAAGCCATCGATAAAGCCGTATTTCCCGGTTTGCAGGGTGGCCCCCATGATCATATAACGGCAGGCCTTGCCATCTGTCTGAAGGAAGCCGGCATGCCGGAGTACAAAGCCTACTGCCGGCAGGTAATCCAAAATGCCCAGGTGCTCGCAGAGGCTTTTGCCGTCCGAGACTTCACCGTTGTCAGCGGTGGAACCGATAATCACCTGGTGTTGGTCGATCTCTCAAATAAGGATGTTCCCGGCAAGGTGGCCCAAAAGGCGCTCGACAGGGCACACATTACACTGAATGCCAACATGGTTCCCGGTGATAAGCGCAGCGCCTTCGATCCATCTGGCGTCCGTATGGGCAGCCCGGCGGCCACCACGCGCGGTTTCAAGGAGACCGAGATGGTACAGGTTGCCAACTGGATCGCCGATGTGGTCGAGCATGTAGATGACGAAAAGGTTATCGAGCGTGTGCGGGGTGAGGTCATGGAGTTGTGTGGGCGGTTCCCATTGTGGTATTAGAGCGTGTTTTAAAAGTGAGAGAGAGCGGGTCTTGACAAAAGCAGGTGTGGTATTCTTGTGTGCTCTGTTACATCTATGAACACAAGGCGTACGCAGACATATGGACACCATACGATAGTGATGTCAACGATCTTGAGTGGCTATTACTGAGCCCACTCATTCCGGCAGCAAGGAAGGGTGGGCAACGCCGAGATACCGACATGCGAGAAGTGATTAACGCTATCCTCTATGTATTACGGACAGGTTGTGTATGGTGGATTCTACCCCACGAGTTTCCACTCCGGCAACCCGTCTATGGGGATTTTGTTAGCGATCCTTGAGATAAACCTCCAAAGCGGGAATTGTTGTGAAAATATCACCAAAAGGCTACTTCCCTCGAATGCGCGGGCGTGGCCCGGCACGTTGTGATGGCGTACCCTTTTTGCCCGCCGTAGAGCCTCCGGTCAATTTGACGCGCCCCTTCGATTTCGGCTTCGACTGCCCGGCTGTGCCTTTGCGCAAGACCAGCATCGGTACGGCCAACAGCACACCCAACCCCAACAGCAATCCCCCAAAGACCGGCCAGCTCAGTGTCTGGGCGGTTTCCGGTATCACGCCGCCTGGGTTGTAGGCCGTCTGGGCACTCGATGATTCGGATACACGCACCTCTAAGCCGCGCTCGAAGCCGTCTCGCAGCGCGTTGGGCGAGGTGTAGGTCAGCCGGTATTCGTTTTGAAGGCGATAGGAGATTTGCTCGTAGAGCGCGGTGAGATCGTCCGGACCGGGCGCGTAAGCGTAGGCCCCATTCGACTTGTCGGCGATGGCGCGCAGGGCCTGCTCATCGATGCCGGAAGTCGAGCCGGGGCCGGCCGACGGATCGCCCAGGCCAATTGCGTAAATGCTCAGCTCGGCCCCCTGGATGCTTTCCAGGATGGTACCGGACGTCTGCCGGCTGCTGTTATCGAGACCGTCGCTCAGGACGATCACCACCCGGCGACCTTCCACGCTCCCCAACGCATCGATGGATGTTGCCAGCGCATCGTACATGGCCGTATCATCGAATGCCTCAATGCTGTCGATGGCATCGCGCAGGGCAGTCTTATCGCTGGTGAGGGGCTGGAGTACTTCGACTTGTGTGTTGAAGACAACCACGCCGGCGGCGTCCTCGGGGCGCATGAGATCGACAAAGGTTTTAGCGGCTACCCGTGCCGCGCCGATTTTATCCAGATCGTGCATGCTGCCGCTCCGGTCGATGGTCAGGACGGTAGCCACTGAACCCTGCTCGCCGGCCTGGTAGACATCACCGATATCGACCGCCCGGCCGCCCTCCAGAAGCGTAAAGGCCGCATCGGGCAGCAGGCGGACCGGATTGCCGTTGGCGTCGGTCACCTGCACCCATATACTGACCTGGGGAAAGTCCGAGGTATCGACCTGCGTAATTTGAATGATGTATGAGCCATCCTGGGCCAGAGCCGTCCCCGGCGTCTGCCCGATCAGCGCCAGGACCAACACACCGGCGCAGAGTATAGGTGTCATTTTACCGGTCATCGCCTACCTCTTTTCGTGATAGACGATCTCGGTGCTGCCGATGCGGATCGTCTCGCGGTTGCTCAGGCGGTGCATCTCGACCTTCCGCCCGTTGACAAAAGTACCCTTGCCGATGCTCATATCCTGGAGCGTGAAGGCATTCCCCGTCCCCTTTAGCCGGGCATGTTGGGGCGCGATGTCAGGATCGGGGATGGCAATGTCGCTTTTCATGACGTTGCTGCCAAGGATGGCAGCATGGCTCTTCTCGCCCATGAACTTGTCCAGGATGAACTCGGTGCCTTGCAGCTTACCGCTGCGAACCTCCAGCCAGGCGCGCGACAATGCCACGACGATCAAGGCCGTGAAGATGCCGATCAGCGCGCCGAGCACCATCAGGCCGGCCACTTTTCCCAATAGCGGATCGCGGAACCGGTAGAATACCAGCTCCAGCAATGCTCCCCCAACGGCGCCTCCGATCAGCCCACCGAGCGCGCCCTTCCACATCTGGCTGCCCCCTGTGATGCCGTCAGACAGACCGACCAGCGCGCCGAAGATGGCCCAGCCCAGCGCCCGTCCGACAATCTTCCCGCCCACCATCTGGAACACAAACTCGCCCAGAGGAAGCGCAATAGCTCCGGCCAGCAACCCGATCGCCCCAGCGATGACAGCTGTGCGCAGTCCACGCAGGATCGACCGGGAGAAGATCCCCTCGGCCAGCCCAATGGTGAACCCGATGCCCAGGCCGAGCGCGGCGCCGCGCAGCAGATCAGCAAGATAGATATTTGGCCGGTCGAGATAGCCTCCCACCTCGCTCAAACGCCAGCCGATCAGCCCTCCCATGGCGCCTAATACAGCATAATAATACATACGAAGATTCCGGCTCATCCCAGTTCTTCTTTCTCGTTAATCAATCATCCGGCCAACAGCCGATAACCTGTTGCGGCAACAGATAAGCGCAGTCCCCATCAGATGCCATACACCTTCTGGTGATACCAGCCCTCGGTCGCGGCAGCCATGTTTTTCCACCTGACAACGCTGTCGCTTCCGGGCTCCATCAGCTCACGGAACCCACCTGGTGTCTGGGTCTCGATGTGCCCCGGCCGGTCCTCGGTATATCTGAAGAAGCCACCCTGCCGGTAGATCGGATCGATGACCAGCGCCACCTGCCAGGGCTCCTTGAAGAAGTTGGTGTGCAGCCACACATCGACCGGTGACATGAAGACCGAGAGACCGGGATGGGTATGGTACCAACCGACGATCTGCTTATCAGGGTATTGATCGTCGATGCGGTTTAGGGCGTCTGACAGTGTGTCAGATGTGAAGGTCAGATGGGTCGGGCCATGCTTGACATAGCGGGCCGCCATTGGCGCTTCGATGATGATGTACGGGAGGCCAATCGGTGTGTAGCACGTCTGGCCTACCAACATGCCGCCAACCTCCATATCGAGCGTCGACTGAGCATGTGTGTTGATTTGCCGGTAGGCATCCTGTGTCATAAAGATTTCGAGCCATTCGTATGTCGAGCTATGGGTACGTTTGGGCAGCCATAACTGTGCCTGATCGTAGGGCGCAGGCTTAATCTCGATGGCCGGAGCGGCATCTCCTAAGACAACAACCCGATTCTTGATCATGATGTATATTCCCCCAATTTGATGCGGATGCGCGTGCGCGGCGCGTCCGGGTTTTCATCCTCAAAATCCGCCACCCTGAACAGCCGGTGCGGCTGATGCGGATCGAGGATGTCTTCACCTGCCCACACGAAGAAGCCACCCGCTTCCTGGTGCGGATCGACGACCAATGCTACCTGCCACTCCCGGCGAAAGAAGTGGCGATGGATCATGAGGTCCCACTCAGACAAGAAGATGTCCAGTCCGGGATGGGTGTGATACCAGCCCACGACCTCCTTGCCCGGATGGCGCTCTTCGCGCTGGCGCGTGAGATCGAGCCACGTCTCGCGGGTAAAGGTCAGCTGCCCGCGCGACTCGGTGGCAAAACGCGCCGGGATGGCATTGGTGATGACCGGATACAGCACATCATCGAGCGGATCACGACAGACCCGGCCGAGCAGTAAGCCACCGATCTCGCGGTTCCGATTGTAGCCGGCATGTTTGGCCACAAACCGGTTAGCCCGGTGGTGGATGAAGACCGGGAACGGCGCTTCCGGCGGATTCCAGCCCCACAGGTTGGAGTCATCGAACGGGTAGCCGCGCTCGATCACCGTCAGGCTTTCCGCGCCAACTGTCAAGGGCGGGTGAGGTGGGTTTTCCAGCCAGTGGGCATCCGGCCAGGGCGATGGCGCTGCCGAACCACCCTCGATGTTCTGGCGGGGGCTGAGCTGGCTGAGCACAGTGGCCCTGAAGCGCGCGCCGATGGGAAAAACATCGCCGGGTTGGAGTGGACGCAGCAGCCAGAGCGAACGCTCCCGCTCCCCACACATCGGGCACCGCCTGGTGTCTGAGTGTTTGGGCAGCTGCCCATGCTCCGGGCAGTACAGGCTGTCCCCTCCGCGCTGCTCTTGCCAAACAGCCTCGCTGTGGCGGCCGGTCACCGAGATGTCTACCAGTACGTAAACGCCAGAGTCAAGCCGGCGCACAGCCAGATGATAAGGCGCAACATCCGGCTCGCTGAGAACGATGTGATTATCCTCAGCCGATCCGATGTCAATCGAGGCACTTGTCAGGTCATAAACGACCGGAGGGGCCTGCTTACGACCCGGCGCGTAGATCGCCAGCGCGTAACCCTGAGCGAGTGTACCGGTAGTCATTCAGAACTCCCGTAACGTCCGTTAAGCTCCAGCAGTGATATCGGCGGTCAACATCAGACGGTCATTGTCAGGTACACCGGCGCCGGCCAGGGTCTCATCCTCCTGCAGCTCACGTCCCAGGGCCTTGCTATCCAGCCGGTAGTTCATCGGGCGACCATCAGGCCCGGTGGTAGGCAGACTGAGCGTCGAGACCAGCTCGGGCAGCAGCTCGCGCACCGGTACATCGTCCGGCACTTCGGCGGTCTGTGTGCCGCCGGCAGGCAAAATCATAGTGATCGGTTTATCGGCCATCGACATGTCTCCTTTAAACAAGTGATGAGTCTTGAGTGATGAGTGATGAGTCAACAACCTGGTACCACATGGATCTCATATCACTCCGCAATGGTGAGTCGGGCGACCGCGTGTCGGCGACCCGCAGTCGCCCCTACTTCTTGAGCGTGACGCGCGGCCTGGCTTTAGCCGCAATTGCGCCGCCTCCCAGCCTGACACGCTCCGGCCTGAGCAGCTCCCGCTTGTCCGTCGGGAAAACATTGGGATTCTTGCGTCGATACTCGCGGCACCAGGCCGCGGCCTCCTTATCCCACGGAAAGGGCGGTTTGGTGGGATCGTCGTGGAAGTTCTTGTATTGCAGCATCTCGCCCATCATGATAACCAATCGATCCAGCGAGCGTGCCGCGCCCCACCAGGCAGCATCGATGCACACACTGCCGTTGGCATGGTTGATGTTGGGGTGCCAAATGGACGTCAGCCATTGCAGCCCCGGCCAGCGATGCGGATACTCGCTGTGAAGGTAGATCTCGACCTGATGGCGGGTGCCCATCTTGGGCTTGCTGCTTTTGTCGACACCGATGATGCTGGGCACTTTATAGGTGACAACGTAGCGTTCGGGAGGCATTCCGCGTGTTCCGCTGATCACCTTGACCTCGATCAGGTCACTGCGGGCAGCCAGCTCCATCATGCGGTCATGATCGGCGCGCAGCCGGCGCACGCGCGGGCTGTCAGAGAGCGATGCCCCGGCAGTGATATCGGCAGTGATGATCAGTCGATCTCCCTCAGGCACACCGGCCGCGGCCAGCGTTTCGTTTTCAGTCAGCTCGCGCCCCAACGCCTTGCTGTCAACCCGATACCCCATCGGGCGCCCGTCGGGGCCGACGGTGGGCAGCTCCAGGGCTGAGACCAGCTCGGGCAGTAGCTCCTGCATCGATACATCGTCCGGGACTTCCGCGTTGCGCGCCCCTCCCGCGGGTAAGACCAGAACCACATTCATATCAGCCATGCACATCCTCCCAGTTGTCAGTTCGATGATCCATTGTTGCGATGTTCAAATGGTTCACAGGCATCAGACGTGAGTGGGTCAAGATTTGAATATGAATTGCAAATAGGTAAACATCTAAAACGTGCTCATCACTCATCACTTGTCACCCATCACTCGTCATCCATCACTCATGTTTGCAGATGCGGAACTTCGCACTTGCCTGTGATCGCCCAACAGTCTCCGTGGTGGGGTGTGCCACAGATATCGCAGACCACCCGGCCACGCGGGTCGTTGGGCAGAACCTCCTCCAGGCAGTACGGGCAAATGCTGGTTGTCTGCTGCCCCAGGCTCACCTGGCGACGCTTGAACCATCGACGCTTCGGGCGCGGCTTGGGCTTAACAACAATGGGCGCCTCGCGGCTCTCCACTGGAGATGGCACCGATCGCCCACTGGTGCCCTGAGCAGTAACTCTGGCGCGGGTAGAAATGCGACGGCTGCGCGGGCGGACTGTTCCGCGCGTCGATGTACCTGGGGAGGCCGACATGGCAGCCACTCTCGTGGTCGCGCCGGTGCCGCCATTTTTGGATGACCGGCCAACCAGACTACCCAGCAAAGCCATCGTTGCGCCTATGCCGATCTGCGCGGCCTCTATCCCATCGCTCGTCGATGTCAAGGCGATTCGCAGCGGCATCCGCATCACGATCCCATAAACCATCTTCGAACCCATCAACCCAATCAGCAGAGCCGCCATCCCGACCATCCAGCGCAGCATGCCGGTTCTGCCGCGCAGGGCCAGCCCGGCGATCAATCCCCCTACCAGACCGATCAGGCCCGCCCCGGCCAGCATCACCACCAGTGAATGCGGTTGGTAGCCCAGCAGCGATGCCAGAACACGCGGATCGGCCTGGACGAGGCCCAGTGTCGCGCCGAGCAACAGGGCCGTCACCCCGGCCATCGAGATGGCGCGCCGCGCACGCTGTACCACTCCCATGATATGCACAGGCGTGGTCGACGTTGGAGAGGAAGTGTGTTCAGCAGCCACAGACAGGACGCTCATTGTTCAAGTGATGACCTCGGATGGCTCCTTTTGAGTGTACAGATCTCAATCTACACCAAACGATTGTACGTCCAACGCCAGGAACTCAAAACTCGATTTAGCTATTAGCTGTTAGCTGTTACGCGATGATCAAAGTTTTGTGCTATAGGCAAGGTGGCCGACAAAACATAAAACGTAAATATGTAAAAACGCTTGACAGCCGAACGCTCATAAGCACCCTTACACATTTACTCAACCTGGGCACCTTATCTATGTTCAAATTTGATCATCGAGTAACAGCTAACAGTGTATCGGGCTTAAGTTACCGCCTATGTCCTAACCCCCATCCCCCCATCCCCCCATCAGTCCCGCAGCCGCACCTGCTTGCGCTGCGGCGCGGGTGGCACGGCGACGGGATCGCCCAACCGGACGCGCGCGCGGGTCGGGCGGATGGTGATCGGCGCGCCGGCTGATACTGCCGTATCTTGGGTAAAATGTGCAAAGTGGAGCGTCTCGGCAGCATCGCCGGTCAGCTCGTAGAAGCGATATTGTGTCGCATTCCTGGCCCGGACGATGTGCAGCGGCGGCACGCCGATATTCCGCAGCGACCGGTCCAGGAACGGCTCTTCGCCGGTGATCATGTGGGTCATCAGGACGTGGCGCAGCTCGCCGCAGGCCGGGCACAGCCCCTCATCGAAGGTCACGCGCGAGAGTGGGCGGAAGACTTCGGTGTGGGTGTTGCAGTTCGGACACTCCAGCCCCATCACAATCTCCTGATCAAGCTCCAGAACGGCATCATCGCCCAGGTCCCGGCGAACGATTGCCATCAACTCGGCCAGTGTCGTCTCGTTGGCCGTACAGTCCTCCAGCTCGACGATGTCGCTGTAGACCCAGTGCGACTGGCAGTCCTCGCGCTCGACGTAGGCCGTGGTGTGCATCTCGTTGGTGAGACCGTTGAAGTGTGTCACCGAGCCATACTCGATGGGCATATCATGGAGCAGCTTGAGCACCTCTTGCGACTGCATGGCGCCGATGATCGATGAGATGGTAGGGGTGGTCGGTATCTTGCCGAGCAGGATGTTGTGCCGGGCCAGCAGCGGACAGGAATAGCGAAGCGCCATCTCACGGCGGGCCTGCTCGGTGAGGGTACATTCATAGCAGGCACCGTGGTTGGGCTTAAAGACGCGCACCAGCCCCAGCAGCTCCTGGATAGCACCATCGACCCACGGCTTGCCCAGCCAGTAGGCATAGCGATTGACCGCCAGACGCGCCTCACGGTTATCAAGGCAGCCGACGATGCCGTCCATGCGCCGGAAGACCCCCAGCCCGATCTCGGTCGTGACATCGCCCTGGAAGTACTGGATCTTGATGTCCGGATTGAGCTCCTTGATGCGCCGCGCGGCGACCTCGGACTTGGGCAGCCCGTTGTCTTCCTCGCGAAACAGAACCGAGCGGCTCAGGTTGGCCGCCTCGATCTGGTCGAAGTCGACGACGAACAGGTGGCCGACGCCCATCAGCGAGAGGTTTTTGAGGACTTCGTTGCCCAATGCCCCTGCCCCGATGATCATGACGCGAGCCTTCTGAACCGTCTCTCGCTCCCACCAGGAGATGAACTCGAAGGTGCCCAGCCGATCCTTCTTGAGGTTGGGCAGCCGGATGGGGCGGTCGGTGGTTACTTCAGGCGGTGCACCGGCCGGGGGATGGGGATCGACTAACCGGACTTGGGGCATATCGAAGCCTTCCTTTTCCAATAGATCGCGGAGCCGGCTGTCGTAGCCGACCGCGTTGACACCGATCTCCTTGACGAAGGTACCGCGAGCCGCCTGTGTCTCGACCAGGTTCAAGGCGGTCAGGGTCTCCAGCGCCTCGCGCACCGTCGTGCGGCTGACCCCCAGCTGCTCCGATAACTCTCGCTCAGAGGGCACCTTCTGGCCGGGCTTGAGCGTGCCGTTGACGATCAACCCGATGAGCTGCCCGGCAACGGTTCGTGACAGTGTTTGACGTTCGATGGGCATCAGCCCCATAAGTCTTGTTCCTTGAAGATGGTTCTCAGTGATCAGTTTTCAGTGATCAGTTAACGGCAATTTGCGCGTCGTTGGTCGATGCCCCACAGGTCACCTTTTGCGCGTCCTGTGGTCATTTGGACATCAAGAGCATGTTCACACTCAACTGGTATGCTTATAATACCAGTTTACGCCAATTTGGCAATCGGTAAATGGTACTCTGGTTCTATTTGCATACCAGTTACCCTGAGGCTTGCGTGGCTGTGAGCTGTTCCGGGATGAAAGCAGCTTCAGGGGAACAAGAGAGAATCTTCAGGAGCTGAGTATAGCAGCAGTATGGTAGGAGTATGGTAGCAGTATGGCAGCTCCGGGGGTGCCCTGAGTGATCGATGGGCCGGGCGAGGTCTCTTCTTTCGACTACAAAAGAACGGTGTAATGGTGTAAACTGGAGCGGGCGGCTACTAATCCGGTTTAACAGTCTATAGTCAAAGACTATCCCGGCCGGGTGAGATAGCTTGGGCCACTTCTGAGCTTTCAGCTCATCACTGCTTCTTATTGATAGGGAAACCAATGAGCGTATCGCAGCAGGCACATGTCCGCGCGGAAATTGAGCGGCTGATCGCCACCTACAACGGTTTGGACGACGAGACGCGGGAAAACATCACCGAGAGCAGCGTGGTGACCCAGTTCATCGAGCCCTTGTTCCGGGCGCTGGGCTGGCCCATCGAAGACCCTAAGCGATACATAAAAAGGATGGATATCCGTAACCGGCATCAATCCCTGGGTTAGTACCAGTTATTCTGTGCTATTTTCTGGAGGCACTCATGATCCGTCGCGTTTTACTCACCGTCACAGTTCTCTCCCTCATCATCGTAGCTTACATTATTGTACGTCCGGCAATCGAGCCGCTGATTGCGCTCCCCCAAGTGCCCGGCACAACAATGGTTTTTACGCTGACATTGTGGCTGTTCAGTATCTGCCACGCGACCTACACGCTGGGTTGGCGGCAGGCGTTGGCCTTCTTTGTTCTCAGTGCTGTTATATCGTGGCTTTTCGAGCAGGTAGGCGTGGCAACCGGCCTCGTCTATGGGCCGTACCACTACACCGATGTACTCGGGCCCAAGCTGGGGCATGTCCCGCTCCTGATCCCAATCGCCTGGTTTATGATGATCTATCCCAGCCATGTGATCGCCAATCTGATCGGTACCGGGAAGCCGGCCGGTGTTGGCGGTAGCCTGATCCGGATGGCCTGGCTCTCAACATTAGGGGCCATGACGATGACCGCCTGGGATGTACTGATGGACCCTGGAATGTCCAACCCGCCCTTGCAGTCGTGGGTATGGGAGCAGGGTGGACCTTATTTCGGCGTACCGCTTCAGAACTTTGTGGGCTGGCTGTTGACCACTTTCACGGTCTACCTGGCTTACCGGCTGGTCGAACGCCGTATGGGGGTACAGCCCGTTGCGCCGGCCACAATGATGATCTCATCACTGCCGCTCGTAGCCTATTTCCTCGTCTTGCTCAATTATCTACTGCTAGGTGGAGGCTACGAATCGGAGGCCATACGTGTCATTGGGTTGTTTGTCATGGGCTTTCCGCTCCTGGCCGCAACGGGAAGATTAGTAGACAATTCAAGACTGTCCTGACATGAGAGGCAAAAATGAGTTGCCGGACCATTGCGAAAGTTGGATAGCCGAAACCAGCACTCAATAAGGAGCGTTGACCATGACGAAGAAATCACCAAGACAATGGGTGTACAGCCCTAAAAGCGCGCCCAAGCCGAAGATCCCGGAGGCGATCAAGCAGACGGTCACCGACCGCTGCAATGCGCTGGTCGAAAATGTGCTCAAACCGAAGGCCGTCCAGCCGCCACCGGAGGATGCAGATTTTAACTACATCGTCGATCTGTCAACCAAATGGCATGGCAGCTACTTCTATTTCTGCGCCACCTATCGATGCCCAGGGGATAACTGCATCTCCGAATTCTTCGAGATCAGGTTCGCCCGCCTGGAATACGCCGGCGGAGATCGCTTCCACATGGCCTACATGCGCTACACTGATCAGTGGCAGGAGATTTTCCGGGATCTGACGCTGGATGAGTGTCTGGACAGCATCGAGAATGACCCCATGTTCATGCCGTAGCAAGAGGCTCGAATGGCGAAACTGACCGCCAAACAACTCGAAAAACACCTGAAAGCCCGCAGCCACGATGATCTGGTCCTCGACATCCTGGAGTTGTTCAGGCGGCTGGAGGCAGTCAGGGACTTCTACCAGTTCCGGTTGGATGACAGCCACAATGAAGAACTCCTTGACCGATGCAAAGCACAGATCAAAAAGGAATTTTTCCCAAAGCGCGGCTTGGGTAGGGCACGGCTGTCTGTTGCCCGCAAGGTGATCACCGAATATGCACAGGTATCGAACTCGGTGGAGGGGCAGGCCGACTTGATGCTGTATTATGTCGAGATGGGCGTGAAGTACACCAACAAGTGGGGCGAGATCAATGATGCGTTCTACAATAGCATGGAGAAGATGTACGAACAGGCCTGCGAATTGATCGCCAAGGAAGATATGCCGGCAACATTTGCTGCACGCTGCGAAAAGATCGTCAAAGCCGCCCGCAGCGTCGGCTGGGGTTTCCACGAGAACCTGGAAGCAGCTTATCACCAACACATCAAGCCGGAGTAGCCAATGACTGAACAGGATATCGAAGCATTCAAGACGGTTTTGAGCCAGCACTGGCCGCCCAGCTCCAGCGAAAAGGTGCGGCGATACATCGGCAAGTTCTACGAGTGCAAGCGCATTGGGACGAAGATTGTCGCGTTGGTCCAGGGCAATCATGGGGTTTATACCGTCTCGATCCAGATGACTGAGCAGGCAATCACCTCGGCCTGCAGCTGCTACATCGGCAAGCACGGTTACTGCCATCACTGCGCCGCGCTGGCGGCGACCTTCCTCAACGACCCCGGCTCGTTTACCGAGATCGTGCCCAAGAGGCTGGAGCAGGTGCAAGATGTTCCCGATCTTCCTGACTATCTCACGCATGTGACGCTCGATGAGCTGATCGGGCAGCTGCGGGCCAAGGGAATCACGCAAAAGGCATTCGCGGAGAGTATTGGCATGAGCACGCGGCACCTCTCGGCGATCAAATCGAGCGAGCGGGGAAACCGTCGCTTTCACGAACTCGGGGCTGTCAAGCTGGCCTGCTTGTGGATGATGGAGCACTTTGACCAGGTCAAGAAATGAGCGGCGGGAAGGCTGACTTGCGTGTCGGAAAGCCCTGGACATGACGAGCAGGTAAAACTGGCATGTAGAGTTCTCCAGGCGTTTTCACCCATTCAGAAAAGGTAAACGGGTAATGGTGTGAATCATGACCTGTGCAGCCTTACCTTTTATCTTTTTCTTGTCCCTCGTCACGCACTGCAAAGACTTATCTGGACATATACTCACGTACGCCGTTCCGAGACTGGTATCTCCAGCTCAATGGCATACTCGCGAAACCCGGCAGCATGGTACAATGCCCGCGCGGCTTGATTGTCGATCAGCACATCGACTGTCAGCCGTTTGTCTGGCGGCCAGATATCTTTCATCAAGATCTGCAAGGCCTCCTGACCGATCCCCTGCCTCCGGTGGGCCCGATCGACGAAGATCTGCCGCAGGTAGATGGTATCTCCATGATCGGGATGATCGGTGTACAGGGCATAAGCCACCACCTCCGCATCGATCTCGAACAACACCGCCGTGTAGCTTCCGGTGAGGAAGCATCGCATCCGCTCCTCGAACCAGGCATCCGGCTGGAAGCGGTTGCGATGCTGCTCATCTTCGGTAAGCAGGCGATTCAGCTTCGATAAAGTGGGAATATCGTCCAGCGTTGCGAAGCGGTACCGCATCGTTTTTGTCTCCTGCGTCATTCAGACACAACTATAGTTGTCATATCAACACCCACCCCGTCACACCGACCAACATATATTTCCTAGTGTTTCGCGGCGTGTGTAAACCGTCAGTTATGGCCACCTGCGAAACACTTAAACAGTTGGGGATGAGGATCTCCTTTATTGTCGGATTATTTCTGCCCAACTGTACTAGTAGCTTGAAAAACCAACAGCAAATAGAGGAATCAGGATAAATATCACACAGGCTACGATGGCACTGAGCGCTATAGCGGCAATATGAAACCACAACAGTGCCTGCAGGCAGCCCACATTGCGAGTCACAATCCCCACGCTCTGATCGCGCCGGGCGTTGCCGAGAAAGACGATGTTGACAACCAGGCCAACGATTCCCAGGCCGACATAATATAAGACCAGGGTAATAAAGGCCTCGCCCAGGTAATCCTTTTCGGGGCGCTGAACATAGGGAGCGGGTGGTTGGTAAGGACCGTAAGGCTGCATGACTCACCTCTCTAATGATAGTGAAGCAGTAAGTTCAAAAAAACAGTATCGTCAGTCTTGCAATTGCCCGGCAATCGATTGTCGGTTTGAATCCGATCAACCGGTTCCCGAATACCTAATAGACTTTATCGGAAATAACGGAGTTACCCATAAAATAAGCCGGATTTTACGCATAGCATGACTATTGCCGATACAGTCTACTATCTTATGGTCGAACCATCTCGTTTTTTGGCTTCTTCTATGATGGCCTCTGTCGATGAAGTCCCAATCCGCGTTGCGCCGAGACGGCAGGCCCGCAAGGCCTCATCAAGATTCCGGATGCCCCCCGCGGCCTTGATAGCCACTTCAGGCGGGCAGTGAGCGCGCATCAGCCGCAGATGTTCCTCTGTCGCGCCGCGATAGGCATACATCCCATTGGCCTGTTTAACGAACCCATACCCCGTCGATGTCTTGGCAAAGGCGACTTTGTGCCGGCCGCACAGCTCACACAGCTTGATGATATGAGCATCCTCCAGATAATCGTTCTCGAAGATCACCTTCAAGATAGCGCCGTTCCCGACCACAACCTCATTGACGGCCTTGATCTCACTTGATACATCATCCCAATCGTTTCCTAATACTTTTCCAACATTTACAACCATGTCGATTTCGCCGGCCCCGCGCAGGACGGCATCTTCTGCCTCCCGAACCTTGATCGCCGTCGTGCTGTTGCCGTGAGGGAAGGCGATCACGGCACAAATCCCCACATCAGAACCCTCGATGTTTTCGCGGACCACCTCAATGGCATAGGGCTTGATGCAGACTGTGGCAACACCGTAACGTTTCGCCAGTTCACACCCTGCGATGGTGGCATCATCCGTCACGGTTGGATGCAGCAGTGAGTGGTCGATCATCCCGGCCAGAGCTGTGGCGCTGATTGATTCTTGCATCAAAAAACCTTCCTTTCATGAGTTCCTATTGTACGCTAATTCAAGCACAATATTTCCAGGAAGCAAACTTCGGATATCTTCTCAAGAAAGAGAGGTGGCCGGCGCTCATACATATCTCCCCCGGATGGTTGAGGAATGAGAATTTATTCCCTTGCCCATCCATCGCTCTTACCCCTCAGGCTCAACCGGGAGTTTAATCGCCATTCCGAAATGGATACTCCCCCAGAGTAGAATCGACACCATCATACAACTCGGGTAGACTCATGGTCAGATATTCATTTTTACCGATCTACCAGGTTAACCAGGATGAAAGCTCCTTCTTGTTATGTTGCTCTGGTGTTCACAGCGATCCTGATTGTTGGATGCAATGTGCCGCCGGAGACCTCATTGACGCCAGAAGTCATAGAACGCCCCAATCCACAAACTGAACCCCCACCCTTGCCGGTCATCGATCCAACTCCCGTGATTGTCATCGGCGAAGCTCTGGAAGTCAGCCAAACGTGCCTCTACGATGCCCAAATCAATACCACGACAGAGCTGGAAGACATCATCGTCAGTCCGCGCAAGGCCTTCATACGTAGCTGGGTTTTGCGCAATACCGGCGCCTGTGACTGGGAGGATGTAACGCTGGTATTCGTTTCCGGCGAGCAATTGGGAGGAAAGAATGCCTACGCCATCCCACAGACCAGCATCGGCGAGCCGGCCGCTCTCTCGCTGGAGTTGATAGCTCCTTTGAAGCCTGGCCAATATCAGAGTGTCTGGCGGCTGCAAGCACCTGATGGTCGCGCTTTTGGGCCGGATATTCATATCTATGCCGTGGTTCAAGCTACAGAAACATCGTTGACACCACAGGCTGGGCAGGCAGTCATTTCAGAGGATGGCTGTGTCCTGGATGCCGATTTCGTGACGGATGTGACAGTGCCTGACGGCAGTGCCCTGAATGCCGGCGTGAGCTTCACGAAAATATGGCGGATGCAGAACATCGGTACCTGCAAGTGGGGCGAAGGCTACAGCCTGGTTTACGCAGCGGGTTCTCGCATGGGTGGGCAGGCGAGCATCCCTGTCCCGCCGACCGCGGTTGGCGCAACAGCCGATATCGCTATTGAGTTGACGGCGCCGGCTAAAGAGGGTGGCTACACTGGATGGTGGAAGCTCCAGACTCCCGAAGGCACGCCATTTGGGGTCTGGCCTTATGTGCGAATCAGCGTTGTATCGGCGCCCGCCAATACCCCTGTGTCTGTTTCGCCGGCCCAGACAGCCTACAGCGATTACATTCACAACATCACGACCCATGCGCGGGAGATCTACCTCGATGGGCAGGCCAGGGGCAATCGGTCCAACGTATTTTCTAAGGTCGGTGACAGCATTACCGATACCCCAGCCTTTCTCGTCCCCATCGGCAACGGAAAATACAAGCTGCAAGGCTATACCTATCTCCAACCGGTGATCACCTATTTCAGTACGACGACGGCCAGAACCGGCAATTCATTCAACAATATCTCTCTGTCGGCTGTGTCGGGCTGGAACAGCTTCGATATGGGTAATCCGGACAAGGTTGCCGGGACATGCCAGGCGATGACTCCACTTCAATGTGAGTATTCACTGGTCAAGCCATCGCTGTCCATCATTATGATCGGAACGAACGATGCGTCTGGGGGTCTGGACATAGCGGGCTATCACAGAAACATACAGGCCATGGTTGAAGTCTCGATTGCAGAAGGGGTCATTCCCGTCTTGAGCACCATTCCTCACAATCAAGGGGGAGATGCGCGGGCCTACAACGGGGTCATCACGACCATTGCGACTACCTATAACGTACCCTGGATGGATTTTCATGATGCCATCTGGGATCTTCCCAATCATGGCATATCGGACGATGGCGTTCACCCGTCGGTTCCGCCAACCGGCGAGACGGCCAACTTCTCGACCGACAATCTGCAATATGGCCACACGGTTCGCAACCTTCTCGTATTGCATGTCCTCGACGTGCTTTGGCGGCAGGCGCTGTATTGAGGAATGGCACTCAACCAGGTCCCGGTGGCAGTGATGTGGGTGTAGGCAAGCCGGTATCTACCAGAACAATATCATCTATATAGAAAACACCCTGATTGCAGCCGGTGTTGTTGAACCAAGCCATGTTATAGATGGTTCGTGGACGGCCCGGCAGGAGCAGTGGCACATCAACCTGGGTCCAGACACCTGCTTGTGGCATAACCGGTTGTTCTAAATTGTTGTTGATCGAAGAAATGATCGTCTGCCCGCCTGTCGCGCCACCATGGATCCGGAAGCGGAGCGTGTCATAGGTATTGGCATCGAAGGTTTCACCGTGATCGCCGATCTGCAAGCCGCTCCATCCGCCGATATAGGTAACGGCAATCGAAGATGAGCCACTGTGCACCGGGTCGCCATTGGCGTAGTCGACAACAATGGTATCGTCGTGCCACGACCAGTCTTCCCAGCCTTCCCCAAAGGCATCGTCATAAACGACAAGATCGGGTGCTAAAGGCTCAATGGTTAGGATTGATGTTGCCGGAGAAACCACAGTCGACGGCTCAGGCTCTCCAATGGCAGGAGAGCCGGTTGTGTGGTTTTCTACTTGCGGAAGGATAAACACCAACCCAACAAAAACCAGCACAGCCAGCGTAACAACACCCATTGAAAAGGTCGAGAAGAGGGATGGCCTGTTCAGGAAGTCTTTTGTCTCAAGATGTTCGCCATAGTGGAACCGTGTTTTCCTGGGAGAATCGGGTGACTTTTGTCCTGTTCGCCCCTGTTCGAGGTCTGTTGCCGGCTTCCTCGCTTAAATCAGCCTTAACCAATGCTTGCGCAATGACAAGAAGAGGTGCATCTTCCGGCTTGGCGGCGCCAATTGGTGCGCCTTCTCTCATCAGGTGATCTACATCTGTATTCAAGTCCTGGATACGATCTTGCTCATTCATAGCCCGGCTCCCATTCCTCGCCCAGGATACCTCTTACTCGATGATCAAGTTTTTAACATCGACGGGTGATCAGTGATCAGTTTTCTGTGATCAGTTTAAAATCATAGCCCAAAGATCGCAGA
>JAFGLD010000194.1 GCA_016928235.1 Anaerolineae bacterium
GCACTACCCCTGGATCGTTTTTTGCACTACCGTAGTTAGATTTCTGCACTACCCCCGGTTCAGTTTTTGCACTACCCTGATCGGGAGATAGATCGCCCTCATCGCTTGGGTCGTCATCGTCCCCGCGGAAGCGCAGCCGGTAGGTGTTGGTCTCGTGGATGCCCCGCTCGTCCTGCCCGCGCTCGACGCGCACCAGGCCCTTCTCCGTCAGCCCCTTGATGGCCTGGATGACGGTGTTGCGCGACAGCCCGGTGCCCTGGTCGAGCACCCGGCCATCCCGTGTCCTGATACCGCTGCAGATCTGCGAGATAGAGATGGTGTCGGCGTCCTTCTTGAAGCCCATCGTGCGGCGCACGATGTACAGCAGCACCTTCAGCTCGCTGCCGGACAGCTGGGGGAGCCAGATGTCGAACAGCTCGTCGGGGGTAGGGGTGGTGGTCGGCCTGGAAAAGCCCTTTGAGGTCACCTGTGGTCCGGCAGCCTGTTCAATGTGCATTTTAGTTCCTCCTTCAAAAAGCAAAATCAGTGCTGTGCCAATCCCGGTTCGGAGGAGTAACCGGCGCACAAGCACTGTTTAGTGGCAGGCAGTGTTGTTGAGATCGCGAGAATGGGGAATTGCGACAACACGGCATTCGCCTTACAATACTTATGCACCGGTCCCCGGGCCCGCGCGGCTGACGTTCCGCCAAGAAAGGCAGTCACGTGGGCTAACCGGTGTTTTCTTTTTTATGTGTCTGTTCACGGCCCCATTGGTCGATCTCCTTCCGCTGTGGGGAACAAAAAAACGTACCGGCTCTCTACTCTGCGTAGATGCCGGTACGTCATCTCAGATTTCCACCCAATAATATTGAAGTCTCAGATAGGGTTGCCTGACTGCGTGGGCCGTAGCGATCATCGTCCATTCGCCGAGCCTGTCGCAGATAGTGCTGCAAAGAGGCTCGCTTGATGAGCCAGGCACGACCAACACGTACAGCCTCCAGCTTGCCTTCATACGCCAGGCGGCGAATATACTGGATGTTGTACCCGCTAAGAGCGGCAGCTGTGTCTGCGGTTATACAATCATCGAGGATAATACCTTTTGCGGAACGATTATCATCGATTGTGTGTTGATGATTGTCGTGATCGTTGTCTGTACGAACAAAAAGAGCCATGACTGAACCTCTCTTCTGGTTCGTCACAGCTCCCCGCATATAGGGCGGGTGGGATTCGAACCCACACGTCCGTAAGGACAGCAGATTTTAAGTCTGCGGCGTCTGCCATTTCGCCACCACCCCGATGACCATTATTATACCATTCCTCTGCTGATACGCCACCACTGATTATACTGCAAACGGCTGGGTTTTGGACTTTTCCTGAGCATGCTCAATGCATAATCAAAAGTCCAGTTTTCAACTATTCGCAGTATATCTACGATTCTGCGATACAGCCAGACTGCCCCGCAACGAATAGCTCACCACCAGAATGGTTGACAATCTCAACAGTCATTCGCGTTCAATTCATCCTCGACACAGACGTGCTTGTCGTGCTTACATTGCCCCATTAAAACATAACGTCTCAGAATTCCGGCATCTGTATGCGATCCAACATAATGTAGCAAGCAACAGCCATCACCAACATGTAAACCGCCGCTGTAATAGCTCCCACTCCTAACAAACGTTGCCATAATTCTTTCCGTCTCACCCCTCGTATGCCCAATATGGCAAAAAATATGGCCGATATTCCCATGTAGCTGGCAATGCCTAAGGGCGCAATGAGGCTATCACCAGCCTTATAAAATCCTAACGTGGCAAAAACAAGGGCCAGGATCAACATTCCAATGCTGAGGATGGTGGAGACTTTGATGTTCATAATGTCACCTTTCTGTACGAATTGAATACCTGTATCGCAACTAAACTACTCTGCTGCCAGCAGTCGGCTTTCAGCTTTTGCCTGCGAAGCATCAACTAAAACTCATCAGCCATCACCCACAACAGGCAGCACATCACGCCACATAGCTGAGCAGTTACCCTGTATCTTATATTATTGATGATAGACCAAATAGCCAATTGCTTTTTCTTCCTTGCTGTTCATGGCAACCCTCAATTCACGGCCCTCACATACTGCCGGAACGTCGATCACTTTTACATAAGGATCGAAAGATGCATCATCAGGCAGCAAATCCGACAGGCTGTTCGGAGCATCCAAAAAGAATCTTTCGTGATAAATGGATGCCGGATCGTCGGGGTAGAGCGGTAGCGGGTAAATATTTGCTTCAACCAGGTCTTGAAAGAAGTGGGTTCCGTAAGAGACCTCTGGCGTGACGCCACTATCTGTGTAAGCCACTTCAATTAAGATACGCGTATTATAGATATCAGCGTAGGTAACCTTAACACCTAATTGTATGTTCGATGTTCCCCAACGGCCTGGCCCCATCAAGATGAAACATTCACCGTCCAGGACATGGTTGAGCCGTCCAACCACCCGCCCAACTTCGATGCGCTTTTCGGGATCGGATATAGAGGCATAGGCATTTGGATTGACATAAACAATATACCGGATGTTATCTACAATGCCGTTGGGTACTTGTTGACTTGCAGTGAACAGAATATTTTCGGCTGGTACATTAGATGGGATCTTACCAGGTCGGCCTTCTCCTGAATGACTCAAGGGACGACATTGAAGAAGCGCCAGGCGTACCTGTGGTGTGGGATATACAGAGATCATCTCACCCGTGAATTCGACATCTACGGCATGGCCGTAGGCCGCTTCGAGTGTTGTGAGAACGTCACGCACAATAGATATAAAGTTGCTGCGCTCTATGAGATTATCGAATGTAACGATTATGTGTTGTGGCTCAAGCGAGAGTGGCCGGGAAATCATCGGGCGCACAAGGCCATCCTGCTCCAATGACATGATAGCGCCCAGCGATGGATAGTCCATATCCATGATCTCCGAGACAGCCAGACTCTTGAACTCATTATCTTCCAGATCCAGTACATCGATGCGATGCTGTGAGTAATGTCGCAGCATCTTTGCCCCATGCTCCGGACGCAAAGTAGGATGGCTAAGCGCGATCATACGAGGATAATCGCTGCCGACTCGATTGACGGCTCGTGTCCCCAATCCGGTCACCAATCGTACCAATCCCTCTTCAGCACGGATGCGCTCATTCCATCGATATGGGTTGCGGCTGAAAGCCACCCCGGCCAGCGCCGGGAATAAGTAACGATGGTAGCGTTGTCCTTCGACGCGCTGAATCAAAATTGCCATTCGCTCGTCATAATCAGTCAATCCCATTTTCTGCCGGTAAATCAACGCAGATGGGCGGCTGACACTGGCATACACTTTGTTGATCGCTTCCATCAGGGCTGCCAGGTTCTCCTCCGGTGTACCCTGATTGGGCAGGAAGAAACTATCGTATTTTCCGGCAAAAGATCGTTCGAAGCTGTCCTCCAGCAGACTGGATGAGCGAACGATTAGAGGAGCTTTGCCCAATTTGTCCAATATGCCGGACAGCTCGTTTTTTACATATTCCGGCAGTCGACCTGCCATGTACGCCTGGTAAGTTTGCGGATAGTCCGCGATCATCTGTTCCGGCTCTTTATATTTCTGGTTCATGAAGCGGAACAGGTCATTGTTCGATTGATACTCGTAGAATACATCGGCGCCGATAAAATAAGACTCCGGCATGGTGATAACATCGCCAGGGTTTACGCCCTGATCTTGAAGCTTGCGTTCCAGGATCTTATAGGCCAGGTACATGCCGGCAGCCTTGCCACCAATCTTACCACGTCCGATACGATGGGCCCGGATGGCTTTCAGGTTAGCAATAGTGAGCTCCTCACGGGCAACACGCACAAAGGCAAGCTGGTCCGAGATCATCGCCTTGATCAGGACAGCCTTAATCTCGCGGAGGTGGTGTTGCACATAGGCCAATTTCTCAGGAGCATAATTCTCGTAAGCCTCTCCTTGTGCAAACAGGAGATCCCAGGGTGCCAATTCAGGGTTAAATGACAGAAAAATCTCTTGATCGGGGGCACGCTGAGCGACCACCTCCTGCACGATCTCTTTGAATAGATCGTGAGGCAGGTTGTAAGCAAAATAGAAATCGGTCAAATTGTCACGAATATGCTCGGTGCGTTCCTGCCACATATCGAGCGTCTCTTGGGTAAGCGGATCGGTGATCCCTTCCCGCTGCTGAGACTCAACTGCCTTGGTGTGAATCTCCTGTTCAAAGTATTGAGGGCTAACCACGCCCCGTCTGAAGACTTCCTCACGCATACGCTGCCGGATCAGTTTGCTGAGAACAGGGTATTGGCTAAGCTCCAGATAAAGCTGGAGCACCTTGGGCATTCCATGGAGATTAAACATCACGCCAGCGCACACCTCCGAAAGTGGTATCGTTGATTCTACCACCATCGATGCAATTGTGGGATTGCTCATCCATGCCATGAATGGTGCAACTCATGAGATACTTTCTACGTATCATAATCATGCAAAGGTTAGCTGTTACTCACTGATCAGGTTATTGACATGAATGGGTGATCAGTGATCAGTTTTCAGGTTAAAGCCACAAGAGTAGTTACGATTCAATAATGGTATCTCGACATCTCATTGACAAATCAGGAGAGGCAAAAAGTGAATACAAATCTTCCTCCTAGTGAACAGCCAAAAGCGACAGAAATCAGGCCCAACAACCACGCGCTAATCGGCCTGGTTGTGATCGCAATTGGCGGTTTTTTCTTGCTCAGGAATTTTGGTCTTGTAGACTGGGAGTTCAATTGGTGGGCATTCTTCTTGTTGATCCCTGCCGGGGGGATATCGATGAATGTCTGGCAGGAGTATCAACACAACGGAAAACAGTTCACATATGATCTACGAAACAAGCTTGTGGTCAGCGCCATCATCTTGTTAACAGCTTTCATGCTATTAACCGGGCTCGATTGGGATCGCTACTGGCCGTTGTTCTTGATCCTCGGAGGCGTGGCTGTTCTCTTCAATGCAATAGGCTCATCCAGGCATGAAGGCTAATGCCGCCAATGGGAAAGTCCTTTACAAGGTCACACTTTGTTGTGACCTTGTATTTTATACATGGCATATGAAGGAGATTTCAACAGACCCTGGAGGAGAAACCACCACAAATGACGCCCCTCGAACATGACTGTTCTTGGATGTCAAACCTAATCCCCATCCCCTGTTTTTAAGAATGTCCTATGCTACCCGCTTGACAGACAATGCTACAATGATGTACGGGTAATGTTGTTATCTGCCAAGCACCAGCCACCCCAAAAGACCCAAGAGGTTGTTATGAGGTATTCTCCAGTCCAAAATAGGTAGCAACAGTCGGTTACCAAGCACTAAAAGCCACCAGTTACCAATTTTAGGGGAGCCATTATGAATCTTCAACTTGACCAGCGTATTGCACTGATAACAGGAGCAAGTCATGGATTAGGGTATGCAACCGCCCTCCAACTCTCACGCGAGGGAGCCCTTGTAGCGATCTGTTCGCGCGAGCAAGCCCATATCAGTGCTGCCGCCGATGCCATTCATAGTGAGACAAGACGCCCGGTGCTCGGCATCGCTGCCGATGTCCGCAACCCCGCTGACATCGATCGGCTTGTCGAGCGGGTTGTCGAAGAATATGGCGGTCTGGATATTCTTGTCACCAATTCCGGCGGACCACCCAGCACATCCTTCGAGGAGACAACCGACGAGATGTGGCAGGAAGCTGTCGATCTTTTGCTCATGAGCGCCATCAGACTGGTGCGAGCAGCACTCCCTCACCTGCGACAGTCCGATGTACCCTGTGTGTTGACAGTTACTTCGGTGGCCGTCAAACAACCGATCTCCAATTTGATCCTGAGCAACAGCATCCGCCTGGCAGTGATCGGGATGACGAAAACGCTGGCGTTGGAACTAGGCGGAGAAGGCATCCGATTCAATAGCATCTTGCCCGGCTGGACGGTCACCGAGCGCGTTCATGATCTGATGGAAGCACGGGCCCGGCGCAACGACACGACGATCGAGGAGGAGATCGGCAAACAATCCGCCGCCAGCCCTCTGGGACGCATGGCGACTCCACAAGAGTTTGGCAATACGGCAACCTTTCTCTGCTCACCGCAGGCTTCCTATCTGAACGGCTTGATGCTGTCTGTTGATGGTGGAGCTTACAAGGGTACCTTTTAGTACTTGGTGTCACGGTTGGGGCAGTCGCAGCACAAAGCTTGCTCCGGATAATCGATGTCCAGACAACTTGTAAGCACTGGTTTTTTCTATATAAAGCCAGATTCGGCATTGATAACACAATCTTAAATCTGAAAAATCTGTGAAATTCGTGGACAGGAATTCTATTCGGCGCACTATTACACGCGCCCTGTTTTTCCGAAGCGAATGCCTGTGTACTCAGACTATCCCTATCTGATCATCTTCGAATGTGATAAACTCTCCCCCGGTCTGGGAAAAGGTGCCAAACCAGTGTCTGTCACATCTTCACTGGTAGACTCACAGATCGGATAGTTGTCGAATTCTCGTTTCTGAACAGCCTCAAATGACATAAACTTATTGAAGGCCGAGATGGCAAACGGCTCTGTAGAAGTGTTGGTGTCGATCTTACAATTATCCTAAGACGAGCCGTGAGGAAGGATTGGATCACGTGGCACGGGAGCACAAACAACCAGGTGTCGCTATCTATGAAGCGCCCTTTGTGCTGTTCGTCCTGGATCGGACAGGTATTGTTACCCTCTCCGAGGGTGACGCTTCGGCAGCTTTCGAGATCGATCCGGGAAACGCGATCGGGAAATCGGCTTTTGAGATCTATCACGATTACCCCCACATGCTCGATAACATCCGGCGGGCATTAGCCGGAGAGACATTCGCTGAGATCATCGAAGCAAAAGACCACACCTTCGATGCCCACTATCATCCCCTCCACACAACAGATGGCGACATCTCCGGCATGGTGGGGCTGGCACTCGACATCACCCGATATCGGCAAAGCGAAGAGCGTTATCGACAACTTTTCGAAGGCATTACCGATATCTGTTTCGTGATCGATCGAGAATGGCGGTATACCCATGCCAATCAGGCCACCGCCCGTGTGACAACCTGGGAAGAAAACCAGTTGATCGGGCGGCGGCTGCAAGACATTTTGCCGCAGATTGAAGATGGTCTGCCCTTCCAGGTTTACCGGCAGGTGATGCAGACAGGGCTTCCACGCCGCTTTACCAGCCAGACACTGACGCTGCCGGGCAGTCTGGAGGGTGTCTTCGAGGTCATGGTCTACCCCGTCCCGGAAGGGATCATGTGCATCGCCCACGATGTTACCGAGCGGGCCAAGACCGAGCAGGCATTGCGAGAAAGCGAGGCCAAATATCACGCGCTCTTCGAAGAGCTGCGCGATGCCTGTTTCATGGTCTCGCTGCACGGCAAATTCATGGGCTTCAATCACGCCATGCTCGACCTGTTTGGCTATTCCCGCCAAGAGCTTCAGCAGCTTCACCCCAAAGAACTCTACGTCAATCCCGCCGACCGGGTGCGCTACCAGGAAGAAATCGAGCTGATCGGCTTCGTGCGGGATTACGCTATCCATATGCGAAAAAAGAGTGGCGAAGTGATGGATTGCCTGGTCACGGCCAGCCTGTGGCGCGATGCTGATGGTAATCTCAAAGGTTACCAGGGGATCATCCGCGATATTACCCTGCAAAAGCGCACTGAAGAAGCACTTCAGAAAAGCAACACCTTATTAGATGCCCTGAACCGGGTACAGTCTAAGTTTATGGTCGAAACTGAGCCGGAGCCGCCATTCCAGAGGCTGTTGGATACCATCCTGGAGCTGACAGGCAGTAACGGCGGGTTTATCAGCGAGGTCGTTCATTCTCAAGACACGAGCATGGCAGTCAAAACCCATGCCATCCGCAATGCGCCCTGGCTCGATGCAGCTCACGCGGCTGCATCATCTGATGAGGTGGAACTCCGTGGGCAGAGCAGTCTCTTCAGTGCCATTGCCGAATCCGGCCAGCTGATCATCTCAAATGACCCTGCCGCCGATCCGTGCTGGGGCCCGAACGTGCTGGAAGGGTCAGCACCTCAATCGTTTCTGGGGCTTCCATTCCACAGCAGGGGCAAGCTGGTGGGCATACTGGGTATCGCCGATCGGCAGGGTGGGTATGATGAATCGCTGGTGCTCTACCTGCGGCCTCTCTTGAGTACCTGTGCCAGCATCCTGGAACGCTACAAGAGCGAATTTCAGCGCCAGGAAACCGAGAAAGCGCTCCGGGAAAGCGAAGAGCGCTATCGCCTGCTGGTCGAATCGGCTCCTGTCCCTCTATTCGTGCATGCTGCCGGAAAGGTGCTCTACGCTAACGATGCTTGCGCCAGGCTGCTGAATGCCAGGAACGCCGCCGCCCTGATCGAGCAGCCGGTGAGCGATTTTACCCATCCGGACTGCCGGAAGGCTTTCAAAGAGCCCGCCAAAGGACAGGCTAAAACTGCCGCAAACCGCGTGCAAAAAATAACGCGACTGAATGGAACACCCATCGATGTCAATATCGTCGCCACCCCCATCACTTACCACAATACTCCGGCCACCCAGGTTATCATCCACGATATCACCGAGCGAGTCCGGGCTGAACAGGCCGAGCGTGAGCAGCGCGTTCTGGCCGAGGCCCTGCGCGATACTACGGCTGCCGTCAACAGCACGCTCGAGCTGGACCAGGTGCTTGATTTGATCCTGGCCAATGCCGGACAGGTTGTTCCACACGATGCATCAACGATTATGATGGTCGATGCGGGTATCGCCCGGGTAGTTGGTCATCGAGGGTACAGCGAGCGGGGCACGGCCGAAGTGGCCCTGGCTGTCCGGTTTGACATTGCCGAGACGACCACGCTGAGAACGATGAGCGAGAGCCGCCAACCCCTGATCATCTCTGATGTTCAAGAATGTGCTGATTGGATTGCGCTAGGCATGAATGACTGGGTTCGATCTTACGCCGGCGCTCCCATCATCCTGGATGGAGACGCTATTGGGTTCATCAACCTCGACAGCAGCCAACCGAGTTTCTACACGCCGATTCACGCCGAGCGCCTGCAAACATTTGCTTCCCAGGCTGCGATGGCTATCCGCAATGCCCGTCTTTATGAGGCCATCCGCCGCCACGCGGCAGATCTCGAAGCCAGCAACAACGAGCTGGAAGCCTACAGCCACACCGTTGCCCACGATCTGAAGGCACCCCTGCACATCGTCATTGGCTATGCCAGCCTGTTGACCTCAGACTACATCGAGCAGCTTGAGCCGGAGGTCATGGGGCACGCAAATCAGATCGAGATCTACGCTCACAAGATGAACGATATGATCGAGAACCTGCTGTTGCTGGCCCGCCTGCGCGATGCCACAACGACGATCACGACTGTCCAGATTAGGCCGTTCATTCAGGCCGCAGTGGATCGCTTCCGGCAGCGCATCGAAGAGCGCGGTGTGGCTGTTACGGTGGAACCCGATCTACCTGATGTCATGGGGTATGGCCCCTGGCTTGAGGAAGTCTTCGCCAACTTGATCGAAAATGCCATCAAATACTGCGGCCCGAACAACCCGGCACCCCGGATCACTATCCGAGGAAAGAAGGCGGGCGACAGTCGGATACGTTACGAGGTCGCAGACAACGGCCTGGGTGTTGCGCCGGAACACCAGGAACATCTCTTTAAGATGTTCACTCGCTTTCATGCCGGTTATACCAGAGGGGCCGGCCTGGGATTATCGATTGTCAACCGCATTGTCAACAAACTCGGCGGTGAGGTTGGCGTTGAGAGCGCACCGAACGAAGGCAGCACCTTCTGGTTCACCCTATCCATGCCACCCGACGGGTAGCCGATGGTAGTTTCAAGTCCCAGAAGACTTTCACCTATTGTTCCAATCGATCCCTACCTTGCCCGCTGAAAGTTCCGCCAATGCCGCGTCGAAACCCGCGCAGGCGTCCGCCGGAAAGATGACGCGCAGGGCAACCTCTCCGGAGAAATCCTCCTGATCGATGTTACCGCCATGGGCCACGACCAGCATCCTGGCTTGCTCATATAAGGCATAGGGTAGGACGATCTGCCCTGTGTGCAGCTCGACGCGCTCGCCGCGCGGCAAGGCAGCCAACACTTCCTGCGTCGATTGGGTGTAGGCGCGCACCAGCCCGCCGGTACCAAGCTTTGTCCCGCCGAAATAGCGGGTGATCACCAAGACCACATCGCCCAGGTCAGCGCCGCGCAGCACCGCCAGCGCCGGGCGGCCCGCAGTCCCGGAGGGTTCGCCGTCATCGCTCATTCCTTCGATGACTGAGGCGCCGTACCCGACCCGGAAGGCATAGACGTTGTGTGTGGCATCGGCAAATTCCCGGCGGATATCATCGATGAACTCCCTGGCCTCCTCGGACATTCGCGCCTGGCCGATGGTGGCGATAAACCGCGAGTTGACAATCCGTATCTCGACCCGGGTTGTCTCGGCAGGAATGGGGTAGCGTGGTGCTGTGATCATATGTCTCTATGTGTAAACCGTTAAAGATGTAAAGATGTGCTTATGAGTACCCATTCGCAAAAGGTAAATGGATAATGGCGCGAATCATGTACTGTGTCTCTTACTCATTTATCTTTTACGTTTTGCCTGTTCCACACTATTGTCGCGTGTGAACCAAGGGTCAGATTTCAATTCGACCGGCATCATTCCTGCCATCTCACATTGAGCCGATATTCCCAAGCTCGTTTGAAGACACCGTCCCAATTACTCAATCACTTAATGTCCTCAGCCATTCCAAGACCACCCGTGTCGCCTGACAGTCTTGCTCGTTGTAGCTCAGGATGCTGTCCAGGTGTTTCCGGTCTCCGTCTTCCAGCCAGGCCAGATACTCCAGCATGGAATCGTCGCCTGACTGCACGTCGCTTTGCCAGCTGAAGCCCAACCAGGGCGCGACCGCCTTGAGCGAGACACTGCGCAGCGGCAGCACAACACAATCCTTGATGACCTTTTCCAGATCGATCATGCGCGCCAGGAGCGTTTCGGCTTGAGTTTCTGTATCGTAACGCTCGCTGAGTTTCTTGACTGTTGTGCATTCGTAGACACCATAGTGATAGATCATTCCTGTGTGACGATTCATACAAGCCAGGAAGTCCTTCCAGACCTGACCTTCATACCCGGGCTTTTCGGCAAGATAATACTCATACTTCTGCTTGTCTCCAGCACCGGTTGTGAACCCCATCAGGTAGAACACACCCTCGCCGGGAACGCTCTCGACATCAAAGAGCACGTCATCGCCGGGGGGTGGCAGGTTGGGCTTGCAAATCGAGACCATCTGCCCGGTTGAAAGCGCCTTAGCTTTACCGATGATGGCCGGGGCTGTTTTCTCGCCCACGCCCTTGATGGCTCGTAGTTCGTCCACATCGGCAGCGGCGACATCGGCCAGCGTTTTCAGACCCTTTTTGTGAAGCGATTGCCAGACATCGCGCCGCAGGCCGGGAATCAATGAGGCATCTTGCGCGCTCTCGATGATCGGAATACACACCTCACGCCAGGCACATTCACCGCAGGTCGATGAGTAGAACGGAACCGGCTCAAGGCCGTTGGCCAGCCGGCGTGCCTGAGCCAGCCGCGCCATGTACAGCTTCTCGTCAAAATCAACCGGCTCCTCGCGATAGGATTGGTCATCGGTACGCTCATCGGGGGGGTAGCGTAGGAGCAATCCACCAGCCGGTCTGGCCTGCTGAATGGCTTCCAGCAAAGCCATGTAGGCCATAACCTGGAGACGATACCCCTCTGTGGGTGTCGACGCCAGCTTGACGTCGAGCGGCCGGTAGTGATAATCACCCCAACGTGACTGTCCATCGACCCTCTCCAGCAGGTCGGGGATGCCAACTAGATTGTCATGCATCAACACACCCTGGTAAATGTAAGGCACGCCTTCCCGCATAAACTCGCAGGTGATTTCGTAGCCGATCTCCAGATTGTCATATTTGTAAGTCGGCTGCTGGATATCGAAATCACTGATCACCCGGTTTTCATGCTGTAAGCCTTGCTCGCGCAGCCACTTCTGGTAATCGGTTTGCGGAGCACGTTTATCCGGATCACCATTATGCTCCAGATAAACCTGCCGATCGCAGCGCGTGAGCGTGTGTAAGTCGGTGGCACTGATTCGTTTAGGCACAGCAATATCCTTTCGATAGAGGCATCTTCCATCCATTTGAAGGAGGGTGCCACCAGAATGACAGGTCAACCGGACCTATTTGCAGACAGATCTATGAGCCATATTGGACCTGGATTTGACCATCTGGATTCTGTACGTAAAATGACATAGTTGTTAGGGTTCTCCCAAGATCAGTGCCTAATGTAGCACATTTCGACCCTGTTGTGAACAAACTCTTCTATTCCTGCATCTCATAAAAAGGGAAAAAACATGGCTCTGTCCGACATCATCGAACACATAGAGGCTCTAAAAAGGATACGGGACGCAACAATTATTGCGCATCATTATGCACCATCTGAAGTACACCTCGTTGCTGATATTCTCTCTGACAGCCGTGGCTTCTTTGAGGCTATCGCAGACGGGATCGATGCTGCCACGGTTGTAGTCATCGCGCCAACATTCTTTGCCGAGATTGCGGCAGCTCTATTGCCGGAAAAAACGATCTTGAACCCGGTGAAGTCCGAATGTCCTGTAGCTGATCATCGACACCTGAGCTTCGATGCAGTGAGCGATTTCAAGGATCTTCACCCTGGCATCCCACTGGTGTGCTATGCAACCTCTCCACTCAAAACAAAGCTACTGGCTGATTTCATCACACTGCCGGGAGAGGTTGTTCAAACCATCGACGCTATCGATACCCCCGAAGTTCTCTTTGTCGGTGAGAAAAATTGCGCCGACGATGCCTTCAACCGGTGCCGGACAAGGGTGACGTTGTTTCCCAGGAATCCCATATGCAATGTTTACAATGTCGCCAACCGCGCGGATGTCGAGCGGCTCAAAGCACAATACCCTGATAGTTGTCTGATGGTTCATCCTGAGTGCAAGCCGGAGGTCACAGAGGTGGCCGATTATGTGATTGGGACAGGTGAAATGCACCGTTTGATCCGGGCAGATACGGAAAGACACGTCTATATCCTGGGAACCGAATTAGGTTTTTTTCAGCGGATGCAGCAGGAATTCCCCGAAAGGACGATCCTGCACTTATCTCCATATTTAGTGTGCAATGTCTTCAAGGTGTTCCGAATCGAGACGATTCTGAGTGCTCTTGAAGCAGAGCAGCATGTTGTTCATGTCGATAGAACCGTCGCTGAGAAGATCACCTTCCTGTTCAAGCAGCTACTTGAGACAAGGATATCCGGTTGCAGCGTCGAGGGGCCAGGTGAGGCGGGAAGAGGCAGAGAACTTGTTTATTGATATCTGATCGGGGGTGAGACACGGAAATAAAACATGCCGGCTGATACGACACTCCCGAGGATCGATTAACAGCCCCTAAGCGCAAGAGCGATTAATAGAAAGATCCTGCACAAAGGGGCTGCTTTACGCATAGAAATGCCCTATTGGGCAACAGATTATCCTCCCAGAGCCTCAATGGCGGCCTCGAGAATGGCATCGGCCCCATCACGATATTCGGCCAGGATATTGGCTTCGGTGACTGGGACGCGGATAGTTGGTGCCACACCTGTACCTTCGATATGGATATTTCCATCGACATCCACTGCCCGGCCAATCGTCATCCGGATGCTGATGGACTCAGGCATCAAAAAGTCTTCGACGCTGCCACCCGCGCCTGCCGTCGTATACTGGCCGACAATCCGGGCACGATCTTCGATGGTCATATTGTAGGCAAAGAATTCGCAGGCGCTGGCACAAGCAGGCCCAACCAATACAACCACGTCTCCGTGATAGCGTAAATCCCCGCGTGGGGGAATGAAGTGCGCATTGTCGCTGGGGTCGAACTCGAACTGGCCCGTGCTGTCATCGTAGCGACCGGTTTTGCCTAGCTCCAACTCCTCATCGAAGAAGTAAGCGGCCATCTGGTTGGCCAGCCAGCCGCTACCGCCGCCATTCTGCCGCAGGTCGAGGATCAGGCCAGGCACTCCGCTCTCATTCATCGTCCGGATCATCCGCTCCCAAAGTTGAATGGTCAACACTTCATTATCAAAAAAACTGTAGATGCCGGCATACCCATAACCACTATCCAGGATGGTGTACTCGACCGGCAGCTCGATGCCGGTGACATTTGCAGACAGTGACGAAGCGTTAAAGCTCAGGTTCTCAGGCACCGAGGTCAACCTGGCACTTTGGGGTGAATCGCCGGGATTCTGGTAGACAATCGGCACTTCTGTGCCGACAGGCGAGCGGAGCAGGTAGCGCAGCTGCTGGAGCCGCTTGCTTTCATCATTGCTGAAGGGCGATGCCCAGGGGACAACCGTGCTGATGGCCTCACCGATCGGTGTCCCGTTGTATTCCGTGATTTCGGCTCCGAATGCAATGCCTGCCCGATCCGCCGGGCCGTCCTCTAGCACGTAGACAACGATCACGCGGCCGTCATCCAATTCACGGATGGCCATACCGAGCCCCCCCGCGGTTTCTGTCGCATACATGCTGTACAAGAGTGAGAAATCCATCCCCACATGCGTATCCGGGATCGACCACACAAAGTCGCGTAAGGCCAGCGCATAGGCCTGGTTATCTCTGGCGCTCTCGGCCTCTTCGAAGCGCGGTCGGAACTCCGCCGATTTGGCATTCCAATCGATGTTCTTGTACTCCGTGAAGGCATACTCGTTGCGGAACTTTTCCAACATGGCATCGAAGGCTTCGGCGTAGCTCAGGCGGGAGAAATCATCGAGCGCTATGCTCTCCGGCTCGATCAGGTCGATCTCAGGCTCCCGCGAGCGGTCAAAGGTGAAAGGATCGGTATCCAAATCAACCACCGTCCAGCCTTGCGGGAGCTGCACCAGCAAGTCGTCATCTGTGAACAACATACCGTCATCGCCAAAAGCAGAGGGAAAGCCCTGGTTGGCATCCGGCGCGTAGACGACCAGCTTGCCACCGTAGATCTCGCGGTAGCTGCCCCGATTGTCGCTGACCCTGGTCGAGGCATAGGCAGTCGACCACCCTCCCCCACCCTGGTCGCGCCGTTCCAGGAAGGGATCGCCCCAGGTGTTGGTCCAGTAAGCAACAGCAAAGACCATCACGCCGGTATCTTTTTCTTCATCCTGATCGACATCCCGCAGACTGCCCGCAGGCTCGATAGGCAGGGTGATGCTGTAGGTAAAGGGCGACAAGTAAAAGTCGGAAGTGATCTGCCCCAGGGTCTGGGATTCGGCGGGGATGACGAACTTCCTGTCACGGTCGACAAAGCCTGCCTGATCTTCCAGGATCACAATCGGTTGGGCCACTCCGGCGGTAAAGAACGGATAGGTATAGTTCAGCTCACCGGTGATGAGCACCGGGCCGCCCTCATCGCTCTTGATGTTTGCTGGAGGAAACTGTCCTAACTCGGCGACTGCCTGCCCCTGGGGTGTAGATCCGCCGATGGGTGATGGTAGTGAACACGCCAATGATATGACTCCCACCATCGCGAGCACGATAAGCCTGTATTTGTATTTCATCCTGTTTCCCCTATTCGTCAGTAACACATGGGCGCCATGATAATCTCGATTGATTGGATTGCCAAATTTGTATGTTGCAGTCGAATTCCGGATAAATCCAGTAAGAATTAAAGAAGTGTGCTCGTCTACCTACAAAGAGACTGATCCACAACATCAAAACAGAGGATTATCGATGAATACCCTGACAGTTCAATCGAATGGCAACGGACATCACAACAGCCCTGAGCATCTTGACGAGATCGCCGAACACCCCGAGTTGATGCTCATCGATACCCATACAGCGATCGAAGAATCCGTGCGCGAGATCCTGTGCGCTGTTGGAGAAGACCCCAACCGTGACGGCCTGCTTCGGACGCCGCACCGCGTCGCCAAGATGTACGGCGAGCTGTTGGAAGGCTATACCCAGGATCTGGACACCATTGTCAACAATGCTATGTTCGAGGTCGAGTACGGGGAAGGCGAGATGGTGGTAGTAGCCGATATCGAGTACGGCTCGATGTGTGAGCACCACATGCTGCCTTTCGTCGGCAAGGCTCATGTCGCCTACATCCCGCGCGACAAGGTGATCGGCCTGAGCAAAATCCCGCGCATCGTCGATATGTTTGCCAGGCGATTGCAGGTTCAGGAGCGGCTGACCAACGAGATCGCCGACGCGCTGGTACAGGTGATCGATCCGGTCGGTGTGATGGTGGTTGTCGAGGGACAACACAGCTGTGCTTCGCTGAGAGGGGTCGAGAAGCACGGGCTAAACATGATAACGACAGCCCAACGCGGCGAGTTCCGCGCCAACCCTGGGCTGAGGGAAGAGTATTACCGGTTAATCGGCAAGTAGAATAGTAGACTTTATCGGAAATAACTGAGTTACGCATAGCACACCTGCTGCCGATAAAGTCTATTGGTATCTTCTCAATAAAAAGGGATCGAGTCACGTTCTTCAACACCTTTTTATGTGTAAAAAAACGTCGCGACAGAGACATTGTTCCTCTCACTATTGAGAAGATGCGGCTCAACGCGGAAAACTGGGGGTAGGTTAAGAAACCGGGTTTTTCCGTAATCCATTGACCGTTCTCGGTGAGATAAAAACCCGGTTTGTTCCGGCTTTTCCCACTATTCCGCGTTGAGCCGAAGATGCCCAGGATGGGCGGAAGGGGACAGGACACGGGGTGGGGAGACCCGGAGTATGGTAGGAGTATGGCAGGAGTATGGCAGGAGTATGGCAGGAGTATGGCAGCAATAGCGTGTGTAAGGAGCGCCGTTTGGTGCCGGCGCATCTTCTGAATAATCCGGGAGGCAACTTCAAGCTAATTCTTGGTGATCAGTGATCAGCTTTTAGGCGCAAATCACGGGTCGACGGTCAAAAAACCAAGAACTAATCGCCAAGAACTAAAAACTACCCCAAGTTATTGAGAAGATACGTCTATTGGTATGCCAGCCTTTTCGGCCCACGAGAGAAAGGATAGAATCGTGGGCTGAATTGATTCTTAAGGAGTAACACGTAAATTTGTGATACGTGATGTATAAGGAGAGGGATGTCGATATGAAGCTCCAGGACAAAGTCGCTCTGGTGACCGGCGCGGCACATCGAGTAGGCAAGGCGATTGCGCTGGCGCTGGCACAGGAAGGCGCTCACATTGTGCTGCACTATGGCGGTTCGGTCGATGCTGCCGGCCAGACGGCCGATGAGATCGCCGCTCTGGGGGTCGATGTTTTTCCCTTCCAGGCCGATCTGTCCGATCCGGCACAGATCGCCGCTTTGTTCGATGCGCTGAAGGAGCGTTTTGGCAGGTTGGATGTGATGGTCAACAGTGCTTCCAGCTTCGAGCGCCGCCCCTTCGATGCCATCACCGCTGAAGACTGGGATCGCGTTATGGCGGTCAACCTGCGAGCGCCCTTTCTGTGCAGCCAACACGCCGCCCGGCTGATGTGCATCGAGCCGCGCGAGCCTCTCGATGCTGGTCTGATTGTCAACATCGCCGATCTGATCGGGGTCTCTCCCCGGTTGGGGTACACCCAGCATGGCGTCAGTAAAGCCGGGTTGATCCACCTGACAAAAATCGCCGCGCGGGAGCTGGCCCCGGATATCCGCGTCAACGCTGTCGTGCCCGGCCCGGTCATGGCGCCGGCGGGCATGGATCCGCAAGGGGAAGCCTGGGAGAAGATATGGAAGCGCGTGCCGCTTAACCGCCCCGGCGATCCGGCGGACGTTGGGCGGGCGGTGATCTTCCTGGCTGCCGGCAATTACATGACCGGCGCGGTGATCCCCGTCGATGGCGGCGAAGGACTGATCGGCACGCCTTGACCGGGGAATACCTACCACATGCTCAAAAAACAGGTTATCCTATAAGCTGAATGGTTCACAAATTTCAGATCTGAGTGTTTACACAACATCCATAAGCTACAAGCTTAACCGTTCGTAAACATCGGACATAGGGAGATGAGATCACATGCACATTCTGCATGGCACCTGGCTGCCGGACCAGGGACGATTGATGTTGTGGGGCGAGGACACATCCATCATTCCTCACCTTAGAAAAGGCAAGCGCGGCAAATCGACGCCTCATCCATTTGTGATGAGCATTAAAGATTGGCTGCGCCATCTCGACCACTACACCACCGAATCCCAGCCGGATGGTTTGGAGATGACGCTGTGGCTGCCGGGTGTCGGCAAGTATCCGCTGCCGTCGCCCGAAGCCATGACCGCCGGCGCTGTCGCGCCGGAAGGCGATCTGGAGCTGCTACCCTGGCATGTAAATACCGTCACCCTATACCCCACTGAAGCACTGGACTACTTCGTCCAGCTTCCCCTACCGCACGAAAGCCCAACAGGCTTTATCCTGGGCAGCGATCTGCGCTTCTGGCAGCAAGCGGCCATGCTCTCGATGAACTGCCTGGTTGAGCAGCGTTACATCCCGGCGCTCGATATGCGTGGCGCTCAACTACTGGCTTTCTGGAAAGCCCAGCCTGACGCGGATCTGTTGGCCCAGTTGGATGCCAACATGCCGCCGCTTTGCCGGGCGGCAGTCGATGATCTCGCCGAGGCCCCACTCCCCTTCGACCTGCTGGACAATTTCCTCCACCAGACCATCGATGCGTTCATCCGCGAGGAGTACCAGCGAGACAGGCGCAAGCCCACGCATCGATGGCTCAAGGCACTGGTTGGCGAGGATCGACAGGTAGCAGGCTCGGCTGCCGATAACCGTGTCCTGTTCGAGGCCTGGCAGAACTGGCAAGAGACATCTTCGGCTGGAGCGTTAGGCGCCTTCCGGGTGTGCTTCCGGCTGGAAGAGCCCGATCTGGAAGACGCGCCCTGGGCGCTTAACTATCTACTCCAGGCCGCCGATGACCCCAGCGTGATGGTCGAGGCGGAGACGGTCTGGGCATCGAAGGGCCAGGCGTTGCACATGCTGAATCGCCGCTTCGATAACCCACAGGAGAAGCTGCTGGCCGCGCTTGGGCTGGCATCGAGGGTCTTTCCGCCCATCGAGCGCAGCCTGCGCCGGCCGAGCCCGATCGGCGTGGGATTGGACAGGACGGAAGCCTATCACTTCCTGGTCGATGCGCTGCCGCTCTTAGAGGCCAACCGCTTCAGCGTGCTGGTTCCCAATTGGTGGAAGCGCGCGGCGAGGCTCAAAGCCAGGGTCAGGCTGGACCAGCCGGAGGGAACTTCGGGTGGCATTCTGGGACGCGATTCGCTGCTGCGCTACCAATGGCAGATGTCGATTGGCGGGCAGCCGATCAGCAAGCAGGAGTTCGAGGAGTTGGTGGCGCTCAAGCAGCCGATGGTGCGTTTTAAGGGCGAATGGGTGGCACTCGATCCCGCTCAGATCGAGGCGGCGCTGAAGTTCTTCGAGCAGCAGACCGGCGAGGGAGACATCGGGCTGCTCGACGCGCTCAAGTTGGCCGCCGATGCAACAAGCGCCGAGATCGACGATATGGAGGTCGATACCGTCGAGATGAGCAGCCTGTTGGACGATCTCTTCGCCCGGCTGCGCAGCCCCGATACCGCTACGCCGCCCCCGGTGCCTGCATCGCTGCAAGGGACGCTTCGCCCTTATCAGGAGCGCGGCTTCGGCTGGCTGACCCAGATGCGCCAGATGGGCCTGGGCGCCTGCCTGGCCGACGACATGGGTTTGGGTAAGACTCCGCAAACGATCACCCTCTTACTGCACGAGCGCGAATGCCTCGATGTCCATCAGCCCACCCTGCTGGTCTGCCCGACTTCAGTCGTCGGCAACTGGCGGCATGAGCTGGGGCGATTCGCGCCGTCGCTGCGCGTGATGGCCCACCACGGCCCTGATCGGCTGAGAGATGAGACGTTTGTCCAGGCCGCGCGGGAAGTCGATGTTGTGTTAACCAGCTACGCGCTGCTGGCTCGCGACCGCGAGACGCTGGAACAGGTCGATTGGGCCGAAGTGGTGCTGGACGAGGCGCAGAACATCAAAAACCCATCGACCAAGCAGGCTCAGGCAGCACGCGCTCTTCAGGCCGACCAGCGCCTCGCGCTGACCGGAACCCCGGTCGAGAACCGCCTGAGCGAGTTGTGGTCGATCCTTCACTTCCTCAACCCCGGCTACCTGGGCAGCCAGGAGACGTTTCGCTCTCAGTTCGGCATCCCCATCGAGCGATACGGTGATGAGGACGCCGCTGCTACATTGCGACGGCTGACCGCTCCGTTCATTCTCAGACGTCTCAAGACCGATCCCAACATCATCTCCGACCTGCCGGACAAGTTCGAGAACAAGGTCTACTGTACGCTCTCACCCGAGCAGGCCACGCTCTACGAGGCGGTGGTGCGGGAGGAGATCGCCGCCATGGAGGGCGCCGAGGATGCCATGGCACGGCGCGGGGCGGTACTGCGCATGTTGACGCGCCTGAAGCAAATCTGCAATCACCCGGCCCACTTCCTCAAGGAAACCGCCGACCGGCTGGATGACCGCAGCGGCAAGCTGACGCGCCTGGCCGAGATGCTCGACGAGGCACTGTCGGAGGGCGACCGGGCGCTGATCTTCACCCAGTACGCTGAGATGGGCAGCCTGCTCCAACCTTACCTGGAGCAGCACCTGGGATTCGAGACGCTGTATCTGCACGGCGGCACGCCCGCTAAGAAGCGCCAGGAGATGATCGATCGCTTCCAGGCCGAGCACGGGCCATCGATCTTCATTCTCTCGCTGAAGGCCGGCGGGACGGGCCTCAACCTGACCCGTGCCAGCCACGTCTTCCACTACGACCGCTGGTACAACCCGGCGGTCGAGAACCAGGCCACCGACCGCGCCTTCCGCATCGGGCAGACCAAGAACGTCCAGGTGCACAAATTCGTCTGCCTGGGCACGCTGGAAGAGCGTATCGACGAGCTGATCGAGCACAAGCTGGCGCTGGCCAAGAGCATTGTCGGCGCCGGCGAGAGCTGGCTGACCGAGATGAGCAACGAGGATTTGCGTGATCTGGTCAGTTTGCGACGGGACATGATCGAGGAGTGATTAGCTCTTGGTGATCAGTTTTCAGTGATCAGTTTTTGGCGATGAGCGATGAGTATCGAGGTTGGAGACGATTGCAAACGAGGCCAGAGAGGTTTTTCGATGAGACGAGACTGGTTGGTTGAGCCAATCAGCAATCGTCAATGGAGGCATGATGTCCTGGTACTACAATTATGATGATGATGACGACGACTACGTGGGCGACTATGAGGAGATCGACGTAGCGCCTGATGCCCTTGTCATTCGGGGGCCGGTCAAGGCTTCCAGCAAGAGGGGCGACATCGGCGCCACATGGTGGGGACAGCAGTGGGTGGCGGCCATGATGCGCCTGGGCGATGCCCGCCTTGATCGCGGCAAACGCTATGCCCGCAACGGCTCGGTGCTCGATCTAACCATCCAGCAAGGCGTGGCCTTTTCGCGTGTCCAGGGACACTACTCGACGCCCTACCAGGCTATCATCGCACTGGGAAAGTTTAGTGATGACGAGTGGGAGGAAGCACTCGACGCGCTGGCCGGGCAGGCAATTTATGCCGCCAAGCTGCTCGCGGGTGAGATGCCCAATGATATCGAAGCTGTTTTCCAAAGCGTGAATCTGTCGCTCTTCCCACGTAGCCGCAAGGACATTAACTTCGAATGCTCCTGCCCGGATTGGGGCAACCCGTGCAAACACTCGGCTGCCGTCTACTATCTGGTCGCCGAGCAGCTTGACGTCGATCCCTTCATCCTGTTCCACCTGCGTGGGCGCGCCCGCGCACAGGTGCTGGATGGGCTGCGCAAGCGCCGTGGCAACGGAGACCAGACAGCAGAGACCGTCGAGGAGGTGGTGAGACAACAGGCTCCGCCGCTCGATGCCGATCTGTCGATCTTCTGGTCGGGCAGCGCGATCAACCTGGTGCGCTCGGCCCCAGCCATTCCCCCTCACCCACCCATATTGGCTCAGCTTGGTGCCCCGCCGGGCGGCCTCGGCAAGGAGCTTGAGCAGGTCTACGGCAGGGTATCGCAAACGGCGCTGGGCTGGCTGGGGGGAGAAGATTGATTGGCTAACCGATGTGAAATGGCCAGTAAACCGTCTTTTAAGGAGATACCCTTTGTCAAACCGTGACAAGATCATCATCAAGGGCCTTCTGCTGCGTGCCATCATCGGCATCGAAGAGTGGGAGCGTCGCGATAAACAAGATATCCTGATCGATCTGACACTCTTTACCGATGCCGGGGAAGCCGGTCAGCGTGATGATGTCAACGCAACGCTTAACTATCGCACGATAACCAAGGCCATCATCCGGCACGTCGAAGAATCGCAGTACCAGCTGGTCGAAGCACTGGCGACGGCTATCGCCCGCGTCTGCGTGGTGGACTTTCAGGTTCCCCGGGTGATTGTGCGGGTGGAAAAGCCGGGTGCGCTGCGTTTCGCGCGCTCAGTTGGTATCGAGATCGAGCGGGAGGCGGGCGACTTTGAGTAAGCGCAGATCAACCGGCTTACCCAGAGCACAAGCACCACTCGATCCGCTCCCTATTTTCATCCTGCTTGGCTCCAACATCGAGCCGGAGCTGAATTTGCGGGAGGCAGTGCGGCTGCTGGCGGAGAAACTGCCGATCAAACGGGTATCCCGCGTTTACGAGAGTACTCCCATCGATGCTCGCGGAAAAGCCAACCCGGAGCAGCCCAATTTCCTGAACGCCGCTGTATTGATCGAGTCTGACCTGACAGTGCTTGAGCTGAAACAGTCCATCTTACTCAAAATCGAGCACCGCCTGGGCCGCAAGCGCACCGCGGACAAATACGCACCGCGCCCCATCGATCTCGACATTGTCCTATATGGGGATCACGCTCTGGGGTTAGTGATCGAGTATGCTGATGGACAGACCGAGATGATCATCCCCGATCGTGATACACTGACCCATGCCTTCATCGCCCTGCCACTGGCCGATCTCGATCCCGATTTCATCCATCCGCTTACCGGCGAGACACTTGGGCAGATCGCCGCACGCTTCGACGGCACTCCCGGCATCAGTCTCCATTCGCTGACGTTAGAAGCATGAATCGGGTTATTCGATGCGCCTGTGGAGTCTGCATCCCGGTTATCTCGATGCCAAAGGCCTGACAGCCGTATGGCGGGAAGGACTGCTGGCGCGTAAAGTTCTCATCGGTCAAACAAAGGGCTACCGCCATCATCCCCAGTTGGAACGCTTCAGACGAGCGCCTGATCCAGTGACGGCAGTCGATGCTTACCTGATGGGTGTCTATCAGGAAGCCAACCTTCGCGGTTATCATTTCGATCTCGGCAAGATTGCTCCAAGCCTTTCATCGCTCCAGCTTGTCGTAACCGATGGGCAGCTCTGCTACGAACTACGCCATCTCAAGGCTAAGCTCAAAACGCGAGACCCGATCCGTTACGCGCGGCTCACAGATGTCAATCTGCCACAACCACATCCACTTTTCGAGATCATCTCCGGTGACATTGAACCCTGGGAAAAGTTTCAGGTGGGTGGAGCATAGACAGTAACGAAAGGGTTTTGGCAGTGCCCGGTGATCAGTTTTTTGTTTGCAATGATTGGCTAACAGCAGTTGGTGAGGGACTAACAACCGAGGACTAAAACTCGATGATCAAGTTTTTAACATTGGCAGGTGATCAGTTTTCAGTGATCAGTGATCAGTTTAAAATCGTAGCCCAAAGATCGCAGA
>JAFGLD010000195.1 GCA_016928235.1 Anaerolineae bacterium
GCGGTGCTCTCCCGCGACCTGATCCTCACGCGCGTATGGGGGTACGACTTCTACGGTGATAACGACCGCACCATCGATGTCCACGTCCGCTGGCTGAGGGAGAAGATCGAGGAGGATCCCTCCAACCCGCAGCATATTATCACTGTTCGGGGCGTCGGTTACCGTTTCGAGGCTGGCGAATGAACCCACTGGTACTGCTGCCCTTCATCATAGCATCGGCGGTGCTGCTGGCAGCCTGGCTGCACACGCGTCGACGGCTGGAAGCGGAGCGCATCGACCGGGCAAGAGCGCAAAAGGATCTCGGCCGCCACGCCGGGCACGAGACTGAGATCGCCCTCTTGAAAGCTCTCGGCGAGGCAGCCCGCAGCCCACTGAGCCTTGTCGATGCCAACCGGCAGATCATCCACCTGAACACCGCTGCCCGAGAACTGTTCGGCGTCACACCCCCTATCCCGGCGCGAGAAACCCTGATCGCTGTGACACGCCACCATGAGATCGATCAACTGGCTGCCCAGGCACTCTCGTCCGGTGAGGCGCTTGAGGCCCAGGTCACTTTGCAGGGGAGCACTTACCGGGTCATGGTAACGCCGGTGGAGGAAAGGCAGAAGATGTATGCCGCCATCGCCTTCGAAGATGTGACCGAGCTACAGCGGCTAGGCCGGGCTCGCCGCGACATGGTCGCCAACGTCTCGCACGAGCTGCGCACACCCATCACATCGATCCGGCTGTTGGTTGACACCCTGCTGCGCGGCAAGGGAGGAACAAAGCGCAGTCAGGAGCTGCTGGGCAAGATTGCCATCGAAACCGATACCCTCCAGCAGATGGCGCAGGAGCTGCTCGACCTGGCGATGATCGAGTCGGGTAGGGCCGAGCTAATGCTGGTTCCCGTCGAACTGGGGCCGGTCATCCGCGAGGTGGTTGAGCAGCTCGCCGCGCAGGCCGACCACAAGAAGCTCAGCATTAGAGAGCAGTTGCCACAGAGCCTGGTCGTGCTGGCTGATACCGCGCAGGTCAAGCGAGTGTTGGGCAACCTGCTGCACAACGCCATCAAGTTCACCCCCACCAGCGGCTCGGTCACGATATCGACCAGACCAAAAGATGGATGGGCATGGGTCACCGTCACCGACAGCGGGCCGGGTATTGCGCCGGAGGAGCGCGAGCGGGTCTTTGAGCGATTCTATCGCGGGGATCGCTCACGCCAGAGCAGCGGCACAGGACTGGGACTGGCCATCGCCAAGCATATTGTGCTGGCGCATGGCGGACGGATATGGGTTGAAGAGATACCAACCCGATCAGGCACATGCATCTGCTTCACGCTGCCGCTGGCCGAATCATCCTCTCCGGCATGACTTCTCGTCCACAGATACCGCAGCAAGCGCCGGGCAGCCAGGTCGTTACGATTCTTGTAACTATTCAGCGGTTAGCTGTTAGCTGTAAACTAAAACTCGTCACTCGTCACTTAAAACTGTCAAGCAGCCGGCACCAATCACTGAATAGTTACCGATTCTTGCAACTCGATGATCAAGTTTTTTGGATATAGGCATCCAATGATGTGTTCAAGTGTCATTTCTGTGTCAGTAGGAGTCGTCAAGCGCGATAGGTGGATTCCTGCTTTCGCAGGAATGACGGGGTTGGCGAAGGTATTGCCATGCCGGGGAAACTCAATTCGAGCGGAACGAATGTGCAAGCACAACATATGGAGACGATGCCGGATTTCAAACTGATCACTGATCTCTGATCACCTGTCAATGTTAAAAACTTGATCATTGAGTGTTATCTACTTAGTCGCAACACAACCGGATCTATCAAACGGATCACCCTCTAAATGGCTCAGGATCGAGCCAAGCCATATCAACCCTACAACGGCCAGACAGTAGACCACAAATACCGGAAGAGAAAATCCCAACACCGATTGGAACCACGGATTGCCCTCGCTAACCCCCGATCGGATGAAAGGATCGAACATGACCATCAAACCGCCGGGCGGAATACTGCCGAGGAGGATAGCGCCAAGCCACCTCAGCCTGTTTTTCCATGTTTTCAGCGCCCACAGGCCGATCAAAAAACAAGCAGCAAAAGCCAATCCCAGTGGAATATCGAACACCAGTTTAGAGACTCCCAGCAGCGCGGCCAGAAAGCCTTCATCTCCGCCGGTTCGCAGCCCACTGCGGGCATAGTACATCGTCATGATAAACCCGGTTGTGATCGCCAGAATCAGGCCACTCATGCGCGCGGCAGGTGATCGGACAAAGCGATAAACCAACAACCCGATCACGGCACTGACCAGCGACGCGATCGGCCCGGCAGCCAGCGACGCGCCCTCCACAGCTTTGTTGGGGACAGAAGTCAGCTTCAGCCATCCTCTCTCGCCATCCGGAGCCGTTGTCTCCACCCAACCCTCGATGCGTTGGGGCGGCACACCCCATGTCTGCACCAGACTGGTAAAAGCCCAAATCGGCCTGTGCCCGGCAGCCTGGTAAACGACCCAATGCCCCCCCTCATGGATGGCCTGCGCCAGGATACTCACTATCATCGATACTAACACCAGCCACCAGAAGGGAATTTTCCGGTTCTTCACAATAGCACCTTACTATAAACGTTCTGGACAGATTTGTACTCATAAGAGACGCTATCATTGGTCAGGACTTTATCTGAAAAGCTATCTATCATCCGGTCTTTACAAAAGACTTTATCGGCCATAGGGACGCTGTGGGTAAAATCTGCGCTATTTGATGCTTAGCTCAGTTATTTCCGACAAAGTCCAGTCCCAAAGCAGTGATTCGACATATTTTCTGAGACAAACTGTCAAAACGCAAATACGTCGCAGTGGTATCAAACTTGCCCAAACTCGAAATCTCCCTAAGAAGAAACGTCATCCATCAATCAGGCCAAGCTGAATTGCGAGACGTCAGCCAATTGCGCCAACGTGGAGCACGATCGGTCACAAAAACAAGATCATCTTGCAGGGTAGGTGAAGCAACGAAATGCTCGCGCTGCTGAATCGGGAAACGCCACAACTCGGTCCCGTCAACAGTCGAGAACGCCATCAACATGTCGTTCTCAACACCTTGTTTGGCTCCGTTATCTACACTCAATAAGAATGGATCGTGTTCACCCACCGGCAATGTTATCAAGAACACCTCGACATTAGACACAGGCAAAAGATGAAGAAAATCAAGTACTGCATCTCTGCTTGTAGCATCTCTCAACTGTCGTCGCCACAGTTCTTGACCATCAGAAGCATTCAGGGCAAATAGCCAGGCTCCCTCTCCTTCTTGTCCGTCCCCTTCGGGCCAGAAGGCATTTGCTATATAGGTGACATGCCCGACTGTCTGCATTCCAAAAAACTCGGGGTGAGATTCAGAAGCTGGTGGGACCGCGAAAGTCCAGAGCAAAGCGCCCGTCGCCGCATCGACTGCCATGATTGATGTTGATGTGTTGATATACAATGTGTTCTCAACTGCTTGAAGTTGGCGAGAGGCCGTCTCGACACTAAACTGCAAAATTCCCGACTGCAGGTCAAACGCTTCTACTGAATGGGAGCCGCTGACAAAGACCAATCGGTCGTTCGCTGTGATGGCCGGTTGATCAAGGCTCATGCTAAGGTACTCTACACTTTCCAAGACTGATTCCCAAACAGGTATACCTGTTTGGGAATCAAGTGCCTGAAGGGTGCCGTCCTGTGAAATAACAATCAACCGGTCGTCTGCAAATGTGAAAGCCTGGGTTTTGTAGGGATTAACTATTTCTGTTATGTGCCACAGCAATACCCCACTTCTGATATCCAAAACACATAATGTACTTTCGTTGATGCCAAAAGCCACCTGATCCTTGTTCGAAACAGGCGGGTTATTGATTGAAGCGTCTACCAACTTGAATTGTTGAAGGTCAATCGCGTATTCCCATAGTAGTTGTCCGGTCGCTGCATCGAATGCCGATAGCGTCGTGGGATCGGCCAATTTTGAGACCGCAAATACCATCCCATTGCCGGCTGTTGGAGGATAGGCGTGGGTAGCTTTAAGTGGCGCTGACCATTGCACATGCCCGGTCTTGGCATTGAGAGCAAACAAACGTGATTCGTCATGTGTTATATATGACCGGGTCAACAATCCCACGACCACCAGTACACTGACACCAGCCAGTATGATCCAATAGCCTTTTTTCAAATGCATGGTGATTTCCTTTCACGCGATGATCGAGTGTTAGCTGTAAGCTAAAACTCATCACTCAAAACAGTCAAGCAGCCGGCACCAATAACTGGATAGTTACGTATTTTATACACAAAAGACGCCATCAATGTCCAACAGTTTTACGTTGACTGACCACTATAGATGTTCAAATAACGTCCTGGAATCTTTGAGTGTTTTTCATACAGGAAATCCCAGCCCAGGCTCCAAATCTTGTTCCGAAAAGCTATAGCAGTTTTTTGGAGAAGTCAAAAACAGACCTCATTCTACCAAAATGGGGTATCAAAAACCATAACAAACATGTGACTTCACGGCGCAGAAGGCCTCTTGAGTTCGCCTGATCTCGGCTTTGTACATCAACAACCCGTATCTTCTCAAGAGACTTTATCAGAAACAATTACGTTATGCATAGCACGCTTATTGCCGATAAAGTCTGATAAAGCGGGTAAAAATGTCTCTATCATGGTGTATTTAAGCATAAAAATGCAACTTTACCCCTATTGATTGAGAAGATGCCGACACGGCAGATTGGGAACCACTCGCTCCGACGGTGTATTCCCGCTTTCGCGGGCATGACGGCGTATCGGTGGTCGCGCCTTTTCGACTATCGCTATTTGATTGTGATGGATGAGGGAAACGTCCTATTCCTTCGCGTAACCCTTCGCAACCATTCAGCCAGACAGGCGTAACGTCGAACTTGGCATGGGAGGGTGAGCCACAGCCTCTCCCTGACCCAGGCGTCTGTGCTTTTTGCTTGACCCATCAGCCATCCCTTCATTCCGCATGAAATGTTCTTTGAATTCCACATAGAGCCTATGGTATAGTTGATCTAAGACACCAACAGAATATGAACATCAGGCAGAGGAAGATGCCGGGACGATGCAGGTCGGCCCACCCTCACCTGAACAGGAGATCGATATCGTTGTCCAGATAAGTTTCTGCCGGATAAGTGCAATATCGTGTAAGGCATAAAAGGTGAATATGTAAAGTGCAAGACCCTGGGTAACTGTTCAGTTGTTGGTACCGGCTGCCTGGCAGTTTTAAGTGAAGAGTTTTAGTTTACACTCGATGATCAAGTTTTTAACATTGGCAGGTGATCAGTTTTCAGTGATCAGTGATCAGTTTAAAATCGTAGCCCAAAGATCGCAGA
>JAFGLD010000196.1 GCA_016928235.1 Anaerolineae bacterium
CCCCAAATTCGATTGGTTTGTATATGCGCATAGTATGAACATTATAACACTTTTGCGTATATTATTGAACAATAGATGCTACTCTTTAATGGGCCGGAAAGAAAGGCTATGATGGGAGCCGATGGTAAAAGGTGGAGTTGGTACCGTTCGAGCGGCAAGCTGGCCGAAGAGGTTATCCAGGGTGCAGACGTTGTACTCAAGCCAGGAGGCTCTGTGCGTTTTACCAGTGGTGGTGGAATGCCCGCTGTAATGAATCTGGATCACCTGGTGAAACAGGCAAATTGGCCTTATGGGTATATTGGTAGTAAGGTTCCATGGAATCAAGGTGGTGAATTTGTAGCACCTTTCGTTTCGCGCAACACAGTTGGCAAACCGCTGCCGCAATTTAAGAACCAAAAAGATCTGTTTTGGTACATATTCACGCTGAGCCCATAGAACGCTCTAATTCTATCGGTCGAGACAAGGAGGAATAGTGATACATGTCGATTGAGGGGTGCTTATACTTTTTTGCCTACCAGTTCTTTTGGGGTTTTCTTTCGATGCTCGATGAGCTTGGCCCGGTGTATCCTCGTACACCAGTGAAGTATTGGAGTGCTGTACATGGTTTTCAGAATGCTGTTAGTGAGGAGAGCCACTTTGCTCAAGATCACGAGGATATCAAGCGAGATGAGATGCACCTTCTCGCAATTGCCTCTCAGAATATGATGGATACACTTACTTTTCATTGGATGCAATATCTACAAGGTGTAAGTGAGGCTTTGCACAACAATCAGCAGACTTTCAATGAGAAAACATGGCAATTTGATATATTGTGTCTTGCTGTCTTGAAGGTTCTGCCGGCATTTAAGGGGCTTATGGAGCAGCCGAAAATGATGGCAAGTAGGTACTATGAGCATTTTCAGGATGAGCAGTTTCAGAAAAAGCTACGGGAGCTAGAAGATGTCACTATTCAGCTGTTAGCCCCCAGACGTGTTCATTGGAACACAGAGGTGCAAGATACACTCGACCGTGCCGCTGCCTATTTGGCCGATGACTGGCGAGAGGCTGTTGAATCAACAGCATGTAGTGCGTAAATTGGTTTGATGCACGAAAATACACTGGGGTAGCCTGCTCCGGCTACCCCAGACGATTTCAAGCCAAACAATTACACCAGCTCCTCTTGACAACTCCCGCGGCCCACACCTGTTGTGTCTCTTTGCACAACGCTATCTCAGCTTCCGGCCAGGTGCCTTGTATGATCTCAACCACTTTGCGATAGGTCGCTATCCTCTGCTCGACGGGGATGTGCTCGTGAGTGCCATCTTTGACCATGTACCGGGGATGCCATCCTAGCGGTGGAAGCCCCCAATGCCGCGCCCACTCCTGAAGCTGCTTATTCTGCCGGCGATAAATCCCCAAGGTGATCCTGGCAGGCCTCAACCCTGACGAGGCCGCCTCATCCATAAACTGGCAATAGGCTTCTTCCCAACCCTCGATGAGCAGAATGGGGTCCAGGCGTATTCGCGCCTCGAAACCCATCCGTTGCGCCGCTACCAGCGCCTCGACCCGGTCGGCGATGGGTCGAGTGACCCGCTCGCCGTCAGGCCAGACATTCTCCCATTGATCGGCAACCGTCTGGGGGTTGAGAGACATCGACACAATAACATTGGATGTGGGCAGGCCGACAAGATAATGGGTATTGGCGCTCCGGGTGAGCAGGACGAGCCGGCGGCCATCAGGGTTGCTTTCCGGATCGGCAAAGAGAGGGATCAGGTTGCGTGCATGGCCGGTGACGCCCTCAAACAGCAGCGAATCAGAGCGGTCGATGCCGATGCCAAGTGTGCGTCGGGTGCTCGCCTTGCAGGTATAGGCATAGTTATACTGGCTCTTTAGCCAGGCAGCCGCCTCCGACCAGAATCGCTCGACGTTATCGTACAACAAGTGGCGCCACGGGTCGCGGCGAATGCGATGTGTAAGGATGAGAAAGCACGCTCTGCACTGGCCGCAGGCGCCACTGCCAATAGCCAGATCATCGTACAGAGGTGGGCAGAATGTCTTGCGATCACCATGCCACTCGGATACGATGAAGTCTCCCTTGCGCGATGTCCGAAGCACAGTGAGATCGCGCGATAAGCCGACTGTTTCAGCCGGGAGCACTTCCTCTCGCCACTTGCCGCGGGCGATCATCTCGTTGACGTACCACGACGTAGGCGCCAGCGCCTTAATCCGTGTCCACCATTCCTCTGAATCCCAAACACCTAAATCGACTGGCTTCTTACTGTCGCTTTCGAGGATTACTCTGCTATCATCGATGCGTATACCTGTGCCAATTGCGTGACGTTGGACAAATGCGTCTAAATCGGAAGGGGTTGCCGGGCAGAGTCTCATCACCATCCTCCATGTTCAAAGCACGGTCTCATCTGTTGATTTTAGTACACGTGTTCCATTTTTGCAATTGCGCAGCGATGGCTATTCCGGCCTGTCGAATTGGCAACCCCATAACATCTCACGCCTGACGGCCGCCCTCACCTGAGGCACTGAAGAGGATGAAACCACTGAAACGCTCGGATGCCGGGGGGGGTAGGTTCCACACTCGCGGCGCAGTCTGTCGTCTGGTTCCCACGTTCCGCGTCGCGTTGAGCCTGGCTTGCATCGGCGCGGCCAACTCTCTGCCCGCCCTTCATCGATCCACCTGCCTTTCCAGCCAATCGAGCCGCTCAGTGTGAGGGCGCCCCATCGATTTGGCTGTTCCTCGCTGTTGCATTTCCGCTTTTGCATGACAACACAACGCCGTTGTGTGACGACACGATGCTATCGTCAGGCAATACGCTGACACTGAAAGCCAATACGATGGCATTGCATGCCATCGTCAGCCAATCTATCCAATCAAGCCGCTCATCATACATATTGACTTTTAGCCCCAAAAGAAATACGATATACTTATGAGCCCAAAAGTAAGGAAAGGCATCCGGCATGAGTGAGCCCGAGCAAGACAAAGATATTGATGTGGATATAGCTGACCAACTTGGCGCCCAGCAGGATATTTCACATCAGATTCTCACTCTCTACATTC